>JBQGDL010000023.1:0-50349 GCA_052039045.1 Steroidobacteraceae bacterium | reverse complement strand
CACGCTAACAAATGTTAGGTAGGGAAGCGAGGGGGAAGACGGCATGGACTGGCACGGCAGAACGGCGCTCATCACCGGCGGCGTATCCGGGATCGGCTTCGGCATCGCGCGCGCGTTTTGCGCTGCGGGAATCGACCTCGTCCTGACCTGGCGCAACGAGACCTACCGCGCACAGGCGCAGGCCTGGTTCGAGGCGAACGGTCGCCCGCTGCCGCGCTTCGTGCCGCTCGATGTCACCGACCGTGCGGGCTGGTCCGAGCTGGCGGACCAGATAGGCCCGGTCCACATCCTGGTCAACAACGCCGGTGTCAGCGTCTTCGGGCCCACCGACGAGGCCAGCTACGCCGATTACGACTGGATCATGGCCGTGAACTTCGGCGGCGTGGTGAACGGACTCGTGACGTTCGTTCCGCGCATCAAGGCCCTGGGCCAGGGTGGTCACATCGTCAATGTCGCCTCGATGGCCGCGTATCTCTCCGGGCCGCAGGCCGGCATCTATACGGCGAGCAAGTTCGCCGTGCGCGGTCTCAGCGAATGTCTGCGCTACAACCTGGCTCCGTACGGCATCGGCGTGTCGCTGGTGTGCCCGGGGCTCACCCGCACCAACGCCTGGGATTCGGCGCTGAAACGCCCGGCGGCCTATGCTGCGTCTGGGTTCGCGCCGCCCGATCGCGCCGAGCTGGAACGCTTCGGCAGCGCTTTCGACGCCGGCATGGATCCGCTCGAAGTGGGCGAAAAGACGCTTTCCGGAATGAAGGAGAATCGCGCCCTGATCTTCACACACCCGGAGTACGCGGAGGATTTCGCGGAAATCTACCGTGACTCGGTCGCGGCGCTTCCGGATGAGCCGGTGCCCGACGGACGGGCGCACATCGAGCGCCTGCGCCGCCAGGCTAAGCGCGCGGCAGCCGCCGGTGAGCGCATCGGACTCGACGACCTGACATGACGCGGCGCTACGTGCTCGCGTGGAGAGCGGATAGTATCCCGCTACGCCCTTCGACAAACTGCCTCCTCGACCCCGTACGAGCTCCGCCATGGTGACGAACCGCATCGAACCCGCCGCCGAGCGCAGCGCGCTGGACAGGCTGCTGCAGAACTACTCGCTCGAGATGACGGCAAAGGATGTGCCCCAGCTCGAAGAGGCGGCGCCGATCATTCCGCCGGGCACGAAGATCGCGATCACGTTCCTGCCCAACGAGGACTTCCCACAGCGGGTGACTGCGGCCGCGCGCGTGCGCCAGCTTGGCTTCGTACCCGTGCCCCACATCTCCGCCCGGCGCCTGAAGTCGCAGGCCGAGCTCGAGTCCTTCCTCGCCGCGCTGCAGCGCGAGGCTGCGATCGACCGTGCATTCGTCGTGGCGGGCGACCCGCCGCAGCCGGAGGGTCCTTACGCCGACGCGCTGGCGGTGATCAACACCGGACTTCTCGCCAGGTACGGCGTCACCCGGGTTGGCATCTCGGGCTATCCGGAAGGCCATCCCGAGATCGGTAGCGAGAAGCTGTGGCAGGCGAAGCGCGCGAAGCTGGCCGCGATCTCGGAGATGGGGCACGATTTTGCGGTGGTGACGCAGTTCGGCTTCGACGCCGAGCCCGTCCTGCGCTGGCTCGATGAGCTGCGGGCGGCGAACGTGCACGGGCTGGTGCGTATCGGCGTGCCCGGGCCGGCCAGCGTCAAGACCCTGCTGCGCTTCGCGACGCGCTGCGGCGTTGGCGCTTCCGCCAAGGTAATGAGCAAGTACGGTGCCTCGATCACCAGGCTGCTGACCACCGCAGGGCCCGACCGGCTCATCAGGGACCTCGCGCGCGGGCTCGACCCGGCCCGCCACGGCGAGGTACACCTGCACTTCTATCCCTTCGGCGGCCTCAAGACGACCGCGCAGTGGGTGCGCGACTTTGCTCGCGCGCAGGGCGTCTGACGCCGCTGATCGGCGCGCGCAGTCACGCGGCGGCAGCGGCCAGCTCGGCGGCGCTCACCCACCAGCCGTGCACCTGCGGGCGCAGGCGGTGCGGCACGGCGATCCGGGCGACCGGGCCGGCGGCCACGTTGCCCGCGTCGACGATCCATACGGCGTGGCTGAAGTCCGCTGGACCGGTCTGCCGGTCGACGATCGTGACGAGCCATCCCTCGTGTCCGGGCTGCGATGACGGGACGTGCACGGGCTCGTTGAAGCAATGACCGGGCGGCAGGGCCAGCGCCTGCGGCGGCTTGCCCGTGAAGTCGAGGCGCAGCAGCAGGTTGAACATGACACCCACCGGTCCGCCGAGGACCGGCGGGCCGTGCATATCGGGGTCCATCGTCAGCATCCAGGCATGAGTCTGCGGGCGGCCCTGCTGAGCCGCCGGGACGACCGGCAGATCGCCCGGCGGGCCGATCACCGTCTCGGTGACGGCATCGCTGCTGCCTTCGAAATCGAGTGTCCAGCGCGCGAGGCGGCTGCCCGCCTGGTCGGGCGGCACGTTCAGACCGGACGCGCGCTGGATGAACGGGAACACGTTGACGTTCGACAGGCACTGGTCGAGCTGGATACGGCCGCCTTCGTCCCCGAAGGCGTTCATGATGTGGAAGCAGAACACGCCCCTGGGGCCGCGGAACCAGCGTAGCCGGGACACATCGCCGTAGCGCGGCATCACGCCGACCCAGCTCTCGCGGTGCATCTCGTGTACCCAGTGATCGCCGCCGGCCCGCAGCCGCGCGGCGTCGCAGGTGGTCGGGTAGACCGGGAACAGCGCGTAACGCTCGGTGATGGCGAAGTCGTGCATCAGCGCGCAGTACGGGGCGTCGAACCACTGCTCGCGGACGAGATCCCCGTGCCGGTCGGCGATGCAGTAGGCCACTTTGGTCGACGCAAGGCCGTCGGCTTCGTAGCCGTAGAAGAACATCTCGCGCGTTCTCGGGTCGATGCGCACGTGGGCCGTGACCGTTTCGGACCGAAGCCTGCCGCCGAAGTCGTAACGGCCCAGTGTTTCGAGCGAGCGCGGATCGACGCGATACGGTCGACCGTCTTCCTTGGTCATCAGCAGGCGGCCGGCGTGCCACACGGGAGTCGTGTTCGCCACCGTACGATCGATGCCCTGCGCCTCGCGCCTGTCGGTGAAGGGGTTGCGGTACTTGCCGAACAGTGCCCGCCCCGCCGCCATCTCCGCCTTGTGCCGCTCGGTCTGCACGTAACGCATTGCGAACGCGACCTTGCCGCCGGCGAAACGGACCGCGCAGATCATGCCATCCCCGGACAATATGGCGCCGCCGTCTTCCGTGTAGGGCGGGAAGGCCGGATCCGGCACGGCGCGGAAGAAGGTGCCCTCGACATCCGCCGGGATGCGGCCCTCGATGGCGAGCGAGTCGATCTCGTACTCCTCGCCGAGCGGAGTATTGAGGCCCGTGTACTCGGGCGTGCCCGGGAACCGATTCATGCTCGGGACTCCGCTACCCTAACATTTGTTAGGTTGATGATGCCCGCCGGGCGCGGCGCTTGGCAAGGCGCCTCCCACGGATGGCTGCGCCGGCGTCGCTTGCCAGTTCGCATGCCCTCGACCAACATGTCGGCGCACCTGTCCGGAACCGGAGCGCGACATGCATCGTCTGTTCGGCGTGCTGATGCTGCTGCCTGTGCTTGCCACGGCCGAGGTTCGGCAGAGCGCGCCGGACGGCGCGCTCATCGAGCATCGTTTCCGGATCGCGGCGACGCCGGCGGCGGTCTGGCAGACGCTCGTGCATCCGGAGCGTTGGTGGCCGGCGGACCACACCTGGTCGGGCACGCCAGGCAACCTGAGTCTCGCGCCCGACGCGGGCGGCTGCTTCTGTGAGCGCTGGGACGGTGCGAGCGCCGAGCACGCGCGCGTGATCATGTCACGGCCGGGCGCGCTGCTGCGGATGCGCGGCTCGCTGGGCCCGCTGCAGGAGATGGCGGTGACTGGCGTGCTGACCGTGACGCTCGAGGCGAACGCCGACGGGACAGAGGCCGTGGTCACGTACCGGCTGAGCGGCCACCCTTCGCACAAGCTCGAGACGTTCATCGCCGCCGTCGATCAGGTGATCGGGCTGCAGTTCGGCAATTTCGCGACGGCCGTCCGCTGAGGCGGCCTCACCGCACGCCCGCGCCGCCGGTCAGGAATCGCGCTGCGGCGACGCGCGCGGCGGGAAACTCGTCGAGCAGCAGGTGACCACCGCCCGCGACGATCTCTGCGCGCACCTCGGGCAGCGCGCTCGTCCATTCGCCCGCCAGGCCCGAGGGAAGGACCCGGTCGCGGTCGCCCCAGAGCACGAGGGTCGGCACGGCGAGCTGCGCCAGTCGGCGGCGCAGCGTGCGGTCGGCGCCAGTCAGACCCCGCATCACCCGCGCGGTCGCGGCCGCTTCGCGCGCGAGGAGCCCGGCCAGCCGGGCATCCGGCTGCGCCGGCCAGAATGGCGCGATGAACTCAGGATCGGACACGAGATGGCCGCGCAGCTCGTCCGCCGGCACGGCGGCGAAATCGAGATACGGATGCGCCGCGGCCATCAGACCCGATGGCGCGATCAACACGAGACGCTCGATGTGCCCGGGAAGAGCCAGAGCGATCTGCGCCGCGAGCCAGCCACCGAGCGACGCGCCGACGAGACGGAAACGCCGCAGCCCGAGAAGCTCGAAGAGCCGCGTGTAGTGCGCGACCAGGTCGTCGATCGAGCACACTTCG
Organism: Steroidobacteraceae bacterium; assembly: GCA_052039045.1. Classification (GTDB taxonomy): domain Bacteria; phylum Pseudomonadota; class Gammaproteobacteria; order Steroidobacterales; family Steroidobacteraceae; genus DATJKD01. The sequence goes on along the minus strand of JBQGDL010000023.1, from coordinate 45,678 downwards.
GGAGCGTCGGCGGATTCGCCGTAGCCCGGGTGATACGGCAGGATCATCTGGAAGCGATCCAGCCAGTCGCGGGCCCATTCGAAGCCGTGCCAGCTGCCGCCACCGTGAAGGTACACGACCGGCGGCCCCTGCCCGGCGCTGTATACCACCGTGCGAACGCCGTCGACGAAGTACTCGTCGCGCCGGAAGCCCGCCGTGCTGTAGGGAATTGCCCGGTCGCTCATCGAAGCGCTCAGACGGGCATCGCGCGGCCGAGCACCCGCGTGCTCAGATACGAGGCCGTCGAGGAAGCGTCCGGGTTCTCGGCGCCCTGCTTGAAATTGAGGCGATCGCGCGCGCGTTGCCCGGGGTCTTTCTCGCTCAGCTGGCGCTTGAAACTGGTTGCGATGGGCGAGACCACCTCGCGGAACACGCGCCGGCGTTCCTCGGCGTAGAAGTCGAGCGCTTCGTCGCCGGCCCGCCCGTGAATCACGGCATCGAGTACCTGGACCAGGGCGTCCGCATCGATGACGCCGCTCGTCAGGCCCATTCCGCCGCAGGGATTGCAGACGTGCGCCGCATCGCCCGCGAGCAGCACGCGGCCCACGCGGAAGCGCGGCGCACAGCGCTCGTGCACGCGGTAAGGGGCGGCAGCGACGATCCGGTACGGGCCCGGCGCGGGCAGCAGCCGCGCGTAGTGCTGCGGGATGCGCTCGTGGACCCCTCCCTCGTCGAGGCTCGCATCCTCGCCGAAGGTGACGCGCCAGAGGTTGTCGCGGCCCAGCCGCGCGACCACACCCCACTCGTCGGGGTCGGAGATCATGTTGGCGGGCTGGAAGCCGTGCGCAGCGAAGTCGAATTCCAGGTTGGTTGCGACGAAGCGATCCGGCCAGGTATGGCCCTCGAAGGGCAGCCCGAGCCGCTGTCGCACGGTGCTGTGCGAGCCGTCGGTACCGACCACCCAGTCGCTGCACATCCTCACGTGTCCTTCGGGAGTGTCGACGCCCAGGCTGACGCCGGTGCCGTCCTGCTCGAGAGATGCGACCTTGTGCCGCCACAGCAGCCGCGCGTTGGGAAGCGGCAGCAGGTGGCGCATCACCAGGTCGGCGAGCACGTGCTGACCCATGTGCAGGTTCTGCGCATAGCGGCTCCCCGGGGGCACGCTGGTCGTCGCATCCGCCTCGATCACTTCGCCGGTCGCCGGGTAGCGCATCGCGAAGCGCGTGCTCGAGTAGCCGATGGTCTGCGCCTCCTCGAGCAGTCCGAGCCGATCGAGGATCTCGAGCGTCGTCGGGAAATAGATTGCGGCGCGCGGCGAGCTCGAAATGGAGGCGTCCGCCTCCAGCAGCCGCACCTCGATGCCCTTGCGCGCGAGCCCGTAGGCGGTGATGAACCCTACCGGTCCGGCGCCAACGATGATTACCTGCGTCCGATGGGCCGTGTTCGTCTGCACTGGCGTCCCGTGGAGTGCGGCGGTCCCGAATGACAACTGCGCGCTCGCAGGGCTGATTTTCACGTTTTTTTCACGCCTGTCGAGACGGCCCGTTCACACCGGCTGCGTACCTTCCCGGCAACTTTGAAACGCCTGAAAACCGGGGACCAAATGACGCTGAAACACGGCGCCGCGAATGGCGGCGCACTCGCACACGATCCGAAGCTCACGGCGGGACACCACCTGCGCACGGCGCTCCTGGTCGTACCTGCCGCGCTGTTGTCCGCGCTCCTGCCCGGCCCGAGGCCGGCGCTGGCGCAGCATTCGGGGCATTCCGGGCCGACCCCCTCCGCGCACGAGCTGCACCCGGGCCTCGGCAACTATCACTTTCCGATCACGACGCAGAATCCGCAGGCGCAGGTCTACTTCGACCAGGGGATTGCCCTGCTCTACGGCTTCAACCACGACGAGGCCGCGCGCTACTTCCGTCGCGCCACGGAGCTCGACCCGCAGGCGGCGATGCCGTACTGGGGGCTGGCGCTGTCGATCGGCCCCAACTACAACGACACCGCGGTGGACGCCTCCCGCGCGCAGGCGACGTACGACGCCGTGCAGAGCGCACGCGCACGCGCGCCTGGCGCGAGTCCACGCGAGCGCGCCTACATCGAGGCGATCGCCCGACGTTACGCCTCGCCGGACCCGAACTCCGACTGGCTCGGCTTCCACCGCCACTACAGCAACGCGATGCGCGAGATGGTCCGCAACTTTCCGGACGACCTCGACGCTGCGACGATGTTCGCCGAGAGTCTGATGATGTTGCGGCCCTGGCAGCTCTGGACCCTCGACGGTAAGCCTGCTCCCGGCACCCTCGAGCTCGTGGCCGTGCTCGAGTCCGTCCTGAAGCGAAATCCGGATCACGCCGGCGCGAATCACTTCTACATCCACTCCGTCGAGGCGTCGCGCAACCTTGAGCGGGCGATCCCGAGCGCGACGCGTCTGATGACGCTGATGCCCGGCGCGGGTCACCTCGTGCACATGCCCGGGCACATCTTCCTGCAGACCGGAGACTTCGAGCTGACCGCGGCAACCAACGTGAAGGCGGCGGAAGCCGACCGGGTGTTCGTTGCGCGCACCGGCGCGACCGGCATGTACCCGCAGATGTACTACACGCACAACGTGCACTTCATCGCCTACGCGCGCGCGCAGCAGGGGCGTTACGAGGACGCGAAGCAGGCGGCGGAGCAGATGGTCGCGATGACCGGCGACGCGGACCTCGAGCCCAGGATGCAGATGCTCGAAGGCTTCCACCTCTACCCGCTGATGGTCGATCTGCGCTTCGGGCGCTGGGACGCGCTTGCCGCGGCGCCGGAGCCGGCGCAGCGTCGCCCGATGAGTCACGCGTTCTGGCGGTACGCCCGCGCCATGGCATTCGCAGGCCTGGGCAGGATTCGCGACGCCGACCGCGAGCAGCGCGACTTCGAGCGCGAGCGCGCGGCGGTGGCCGCTGATACGCAGTATCTCATCAACAACAAGGCCTCCGACGTGCTCGCGCTCGCCGGCGCAACGCTCGCTGCGCGCATCGCCGCGGCCCGGGGCGATACCGTGCGGACGGTGGACGAGCTGCGCCGTGCGGTCCAGCTCGAAGCGGCGATTCAATACGACGAGCCGCCCGCATGGTTCTATCCCGTGCGCCAGTCGCTCGGCGGCGCGCTGCTGCGCGGCGGCCAGCCGCGCGAAGCGGAAGCGGTGTTCCGCGAGTCGCTGGCCCGGTACCCGCGCGACGGCCGTCTGCTGTTCGGGCTGTGGCAGAGCCTGCTCGCGCAGGACCGTCCGGACGAGGCCGTGCTCGTGCAGGCGCAGCATGCGGCTGCCTGGAAGGACGCGACCGTCGAGCTCGCCATCGAGGACCTCTGATCGCGACACGACGATCGCGCGCAGGCCCGTCGCCGCGGCCTGCAGCCGCGGCAGCGAGGCGAATCGTCTCCGCTGCCGCGAATTCCTCGCCTCAGTGCCCCGTCTCGAGGATCTTGCGCGCCGAGGCGATCAGCTTCTCGGTGTCTTCCGGGTCTTCGATGCGCATCGTACGCGGCGGGATCTCGATGCCGCGCTGGCACGCGGGGCGGGCTGCGAGCTGGGCCACCCAGCGCGCGAGGTGCGCGAAGGGCTCGATCGACACGCCCGACCAGTCGTGGCCGCGCACCCAGGCCCAGCTGGCGATATCGGCGATCGAATACTCGCCGGCCAGGTATTCGTGATGCCCGAGCCGGCCGTCGAGCACCCCGAACAGACGCCGCACCTCGCCCTGGTAGCGGTCGATCGCCGGCTGCAGCCTGACCGGGAAGTAGCGGTAGAAGACGTTCGCCTGACCCATCATCGGCCCGATGTTCGCCATCTGGAACATGAGCCACTGGATCACCAGCGAGCGGCCTTTGCGATCGGGTGGCATGAGCCGGCCGGTCTTCTCGGCCAGATAGATCAGGATCGCACCCGACTCGAACACGGCGAAGTCGCCTTCGTCGCGGTCGACGATGGCCGGGACCCGCCCGTTCGGATTGATGCGCAGGAAATCTGGTTGCTTCTGGTCGAGGTTCGACAGGTTCAGGTGGTGAACCGTGTAGGGCAGCTGCAGCTCCTCGAGTGCGATCGACACCTTGTGCCCGTTCGGTGTCGCGGCCGTGTAGAGATCGATCATGCGACGATTCTACCTTGCCGACCCGGCACGCCGCGCCGCGTGTTCAGGCGACTGCGTCATCGCGCCGCCAGACGAGGAGCCGGTTGTTCGCCGGCATCACGTGATTGGACGACAGCCGCAGCCGGTCGGCTGCGGCCAGCGCGTCGACAGCTTCCAAATCCCGGATGCCGCTCGCCGGGTCGCGCCGGCGAAGATATCGGTCGAACTCGGCGTTGCTCTGCGACGTGTGCGCGCCGTCGAGCCGGAACGGACCGTAGATGGCGAGCACGCCGCCCGCTTTGAGCACGCGGCCGACGCCGCGGAAGAGTGCTTCGACCTCCTGCCACGCCATGATGTGCAGCGTGTTCGCGCTGTACACCGCGCTCACCGCATCGACACCCCAGGTATCGTCGTTCACGTCCAACGCGACCGGCATGCGCAAATTGGGCGGTCCTTCGCACCGGACGCGCTCCGCCAGTGCGTCGAGCCATTCCACGCGATCGGTCGGCTGCCACTCGAGATGCGGCAGATGGCGCGCGAAATGCACCGCGTGCTGGCCGGTGCCGGCGCCGATCTCGAGCACGTGACCAGGCTCGGCCAGCAGCTCGGCGAGCACGGCGAGGATCGGGCCCTTGTTGCGCTCGCACGCCTCCGAGCAGGGCAGCGCGATTCCAGGCGTGCTCACGACGCCGTCGCTGCCTCGCCGCGATGCGAGTGCGGCGGAAGCTGGTGGGGCGCGCCGTCGATGGTTTCGACCCCGTGCGCGAGCCAGTCTTCCGTCGATGCCTGCGCCCGATCGATGAGGGCTGGCGCGCTTGCGAAGTCGTACGGGGCTACACCCAGCGGGCACAGAGGCGGCACGACGATCACCTCCACCATCGACCGGTAGTGACGTATGGCCGCGACCAGATGCCGCGCAATGAGCAGGTTCAGACCGTGCAGTGCGATCCCGATCACACCACGAGGCGGTTCGGCCAGCGTGCAGGAGTAGCCGGTCGGCAGCACGACCAGACGCGTCGCCCCGAGCTCCACGGCCACCGAGAGCGGCGTGTGATTCGCGACCCCGCCGTCCACCGCGTGCCGGCCGTCGAGGCGACGCGCCGGGAACACCCCTGGGATCGCCGCGCTCGCGAGCAGCGCCTCGATGACCGAGCCCGCTGACTGCACGATCTCGCTGCCGTCGAGCAGGTCCGTCGCGATCACGTGGCAGGGCAGCCGGGCGTCCTCGAGGCGCGCGAGCGTCAGGTGACGCTCGAGGATCCGCTGCAGAGCCGTCGGCTCGACGATGTACCCCTGCTCGGAGAACAGCCTCGCGACGCCGCGCAGCGGTCCGATCGGAAACACGTCGGACCGGCGCAGGCCGCGCCAGACCGCCTCGAGCCGGGCGACGCCTGTCGTCGTCGGCTCGCAGGCGAACTGCGCCGCGTTGATCGCGCCCACCGAGGAGCCGACCACGAAATCGGCCGTCCAGCCGTGAGCGACCAGCGCCTTGAGCATGCCCACCTGGATCGCACCCAGGCTGCCGCCGCCTGCAAAGACGAACGCGGTCCGGGTGGCTGTCGCTGCGCTCATCGTCGTCCTCTCCTTGCGCCAGGACGGGACAGTCCCCTGCGGGGACAGTCCCTCATGCGCGCCACTGGCGGCTGCGCACGTTGCGCAGCTGCCATGGCTGATCGACGTCGAGGTGCTCGTCGAACAGCTCGCCGCGCCCCTGCAGCGGCGTCCAGGCCGTGAACTCCCCGACCAGCTGGCCCAGGTACGGAGTCGCTGTCGCCAGGCAGTCCTCGAAGTCGAGCTCGTCGGGCTCGACGATGCCGCGTCGCGGGTTGCGGATCGCCCACATCACTGCCGCGAGTGCGCCAGCCGCGACCTGCACGCTGGTTGCGTTCGCGTAGGGTACATGGCGGCGCGCGTCCTCGATCGACAGCTGCGAGCCGTACCAGTAGGCGTTGCGGGCGTGCCCTGCGAGCAGCACGCCGAGTTCGTCCACGCCGGTGACGATGTCCGTACCCAGCCGCCGCTGGCGCGGCTGCGGCTGCCAACCGCGGCCTTCGAGCTCCAGCACCGAGAGCATCGCGTCGTCGCAGGGGTGGTAGACGAACATCACGGTCGGCCGGTAAGTGACGCGCCCGCCGGTGCGCAGCGTCAGATGATCGCCGATCGAGAACACTTCGTCGTGCGACATCATCAGCCCCTGGAAGCCGCCGCCGGCCGGTGTCCAGCTGCGCGCAAAGGTGGCGGCACCGGGGCGATTCATGAACAGCGTCCCCGAGTCGCGCCGATGAATGCGCGTCCCCGAGGGCCGCTGCTTCTCCGCCGTGCCGAACGAGATCTCCGAGGGCTGCATCGCTTCGTCCATGAAGCCGTCGATCGACCAGGTATTGACGAACTCCCCGGGTCGCTTCGGCCGGTCGCTCGCCTGCGTATCGCGCTCCGAGACCTGGATGAGGGAAACGCCGAGATCGCGCGCCAGCGCCGCCCAGTCCTCGCGGCTCGACGGCCGGCCCGATCCGCGGCGCAGCGTGCGGTCGAGATCGAGCAGCGCACGTTTCAGGAAATGCGACACCAGCCCGGGATTGGCGCCGTGGTCCACGACTGCGGTCGGCGCGTCGCGCCCATTCTCGGCGGCGAGCTGCAGCGCCCGCTGCCGCGTCGTGAAGTTGCTGCGCTGGCGCAGGTCTAGCATCGGATTGTCGAACACGCCGGGCCAGGGCTCGATCGAGGTGTCTACGTACAGCGCGCCGCGCTCGGCGGCGTACGCCATCAGGTCCAGGCTCGAGACGTCGACGGAAAGATTCAGCAGCAGGTCGCCGCTGCGCAGATGCCGGCTGAGGATCCGGCGGAAGCTGCGCGGCTTGAGATGCGCGTAGACGAACTGTGCGCCGTGCTCCTGCGCGATCCCGCGGCCGACCTCGTCGGCGGCGAGCACGGTGAGGGCGCCGGGACCGAGCGCCAGATGCCGGCGCAGCAGCGGCAGCATCGTCTGCCCGATGCAGCCGCAGCCGACCATCACCACCCGGCCGCCGAATTCGAGCGACCCGGTCACGGCCGCGCGCCTTCGAGGAGCGCGACCATCTGGTTGAACTGCATCTGCCGCGCGTCGGCGAGCACGGCAGCGAGCTGCGCGCCGCCGCCCTCCTCCCCGCTCGGACCACCACGTGTTCTCTCGAGCACGCATGCCGTGCGGATGACGAGCTCGGTCCAGGGTAGCCGCTCCTCGCGCGTGTAGGCCTCGAGCGCGTCGGCGGCGCTGCGCACACGCTCCCAGTTACCCCAGCGGATACTCACCTCGATCGCGTAGCGGTAATACTCGAAGTAGTTGTGGCTCACGCTGCCTTCGGCGAGCCAGCGCTCGCCCTCGTCGAGCAGCGCACGGCAGCTCTCCGGATCGTCGGTCGCGAGCGCGAGCGCGGCGAGCGCCCACGGACCGCAGTAGGTGCGCGCAGCGTCGCGGGCCAGTGCCACGCCGCCGGCCAGCGAGTCGAGCGCAAGCGCGCCATCGCCGAGCCGAAGCGCAGCGAGGCCGCGCAGGATCAGGGCCTCCGCTTCGAAGCGTCGCGCGCCGATCTCGCGTGAGAGCCCGACGCTGCGCTCCGATGCGGCGAGCGCCTCCGTATAGTTGGCGCGGTACAACTCGATCGAAGAGCGGATCGAGTTCGACAGCAGCTGCGTGCGAAGGTCGCCGGTCTGGCTCGCCGTCCGCTCGCTCTGCCCGACCATATCGAGCGCGGCGGCGAAGTTGCCCAGATACGCTTCCGTCACGCTCAACATCGGCAGATAGCTGAGGCGCAGCGCGGCGAAACCGTGCTGTTCGCAGAGCGCGACACAGCGGCCGAACTCCGCATGTGCGGTGCGCATGCGGCCGCGCTGGTATTGCGCATCGCCGAGCCCGCCGAGCGCCCGGGCGATGTCCTCGGGCGAAGCGGCCTGCCCCGCGTATTCGAGCGCGCGGCTGTGGGCACCGAGGCACTCATCGAGCTCGCCGCGCGGAAAATGCACATTGCCGCGCAGCGTCCACAGTTGCGCGAGCAGGCGCGGGTCGCTCTGCGTGCCAGCCGCCTGCTCGGCATGGCCGAGCGCGGTGAGCGCCTCGTCGTAGCGATCGACGATGCGCAGGCTCGCCGCCAGCCCGATCCAGGCGCGTGCCCGCTCGCCGCCCGACGAGGCCAGCTCGACGCTCTCGCGAAACGCCGCAACCGCATCATCCGTGCGGCCGCGCGTCAGACAGATATCGCCGATCCGCGCGAACGCGGCGCAAAGATCGCACGCCGCTCGCGCCAGGTCGCGGCTGCGCTGCGCGTGCGCGAGCGCGCGCTCGAGCCGCGAGGCACGTTGTTCCTCGGCGGCGGCCCGCAGATATGCGGCCGGCGCCGCCGGATCGTCGGCGGCCGCAAGGTGATCGGCCTCGAGCCCGGCGTCGCGGGCCTCGAACCATGCCGCCGAGCGGCGATGCAGCTCGCAGCGCGTGGAGCGCAGCAGTGACTCGTAGACGGCGTCGCGGATCAGCGCGTGCGTGAACCGGTAGTCGTCGGCGTCGGTCGTGACGAGTCCGGCCTGCTCGAGCCCGCCCAGGTCGTAGTCCGGCTCGGCAAGCACGTGGCGCAGCGCGTCGCGGCCGAAGCGCGCCCCGAGCACCGCCGCGGCCCGCAGCCCGCGCTGCAGCTCCGCCGGCAGGCGGCCGATCCGCGCCAGCAGCAGGCCGCGCACGGAGCCCGGCAGGCTCCGCTGCCCCGTCTGCGCGGCGCGCAGCAGCTGGTCGAGGAACAGCGGATGGCCAGCGGCCTTCTCGAGACACTCCTCGACGATCTGCGGCGGCAGGCCTGCATAGCGCGCGGCCAGCTCGCGCGCCTCGTCGTCGGCAAGGGGCGCCAGATCGACGGTCGTCACCGGACAGCCCCGCGCCCGCGCGCGCCAACCCGGGCCGGTCGGGTCATCGTCGACACGCGTCGAGACGGCAAGCAGCACCGGCAGCGTCGCGCAGGCAGCGGCGAGATCGGCAAGCTGCGCGACTTCCACGGCATCGGCCCAGTGGATATCCTCGACGATGACCAGCAAGGGCGCGAACTCGCTGGCCGTGCGTACGAGCTGCAGCAGCACCCGGGCGCGCCCACGCTCGCGCGTCGCATCGTCCATCGCCGAGAGCGGCGACACCGCGGGATCCGTTGGCGCCACACCGGCGAGGTCGCGCGCGAGCAGCTCCTCGGACGCCGCCAGACGGCCGCTCATCACCGCTCGTTCGATCGAGGCGACGCGCGCGGCATCGCCCGCTTCCGGCGCCGTGCCTAGCAGACAGGCGGCGAGCGCCGGCAGCGGCCGCTCGTTGGCCGCCTGACCGAAATCGAGCACCTGCACGGCGTGCACGGCCGCGTCGCGGCTGCGCGCCGCGGCCGCGAGCGCATCGATCAGCGAGGACTTGCCGATTCCGGGCTCGCCTCGCAGGATGACCGCGCGGCCGCGGCGGCTCGCCTCGATGCGCTCGAGCAGCGTCAGCAGCATGGCGAGCTCGGCCCGTCTCCCGGTAAAGAACCGGCCCGGCGGGGGCAGTTCGCTCGCTGCTGCCCCGATCAGAAGGCGCTGCGCACCAGCGGGCGCGTCGCCCGGTGGCGCAGCGAGCGCATAGCGGCCCGAGAGCTGCGCGACGACGTCGCCGGCGACGGCCACTTCGCCCATGCCCACCGCGCGCGCCAGCTCGCGCGCCACGAGTGCCGGACGCCCGGACAACGGGAAAGATCGCGTCTGCGACGCGGGCAACACCTGGCCCTGCGCGACGCCCACCGCCAGCGCCGGTCTGCGGCGGGTCCCGGTTGCGTTGTCGGCAACCAGCGCAAGCGCGGCGCGGACGGCGTGCTCGACCTCATTGCCTGCCACGGCGCCCAGACCGAATGCCGCGAGCACCTCTCCGGTGGTCGCGCCATCGACCCGGCCGCCGTGGCGTTCGACCACCGTTGCGATCCGCGCGTGTGCCGCGGCCAGCCAGCTTCGTGCCGATTCCGGGTCGTCGGCCGCGCCCGGCGGCTCGCCGAGCCGTGCAACCAGGATCACTGCCTCGCGCAGCGTCGACTCCCCGCCCGCCTCGACCGCCGTCGACCCTGCGTCGGCTCGCAGCGTCGCGCCGGGACCTGCAATCGGTGTCACTTCGATCTGCGGCGCCTCGGCGGGCAGTGGCGCCGCGGGCGCCGCGCGACGGCGGCGCATCAGCTCGCGATGCAGGGATTCGGTGGCCGCTTCCGGGGCGACGTCGAGATCGCGACGCAGCGCCTCGCGGCAGACACGGTATTGCCGCAGCGCATCGGTGTAGCGTCCCTGGCGCGCGAATGCCTGCATCAGGTCGCGTTGCGCGCGTTCGTTCGAGGGTTCGATCGCAACCAGCCGCTCGAGAGCCGCGATCGCGCCGGTATCGTCGCCCACGCCGGTGCACTGTGTCGCCACGCGTTCCGCGGCGTTGAGCAGCAGCCGGCGGAGCTCCCCCCGCCGCGCGAGCAGCCACTGCTCGAAGGCTGCCGAGCGCGTCTCGAGCCCGTCGAGCAGCACGCCGGCATGCCGCTCGACGGCTCGTGCCAGGGCACCCGGCGACCCCTCGCGCAGCAGCGCGCGGAACTGGGCGACGTCGCTGGTGGCCACTGTGTCATCGAGCGCAACCACGCCGCTGTCGCCGCGCAGCGCCGCCGTGCAGGCCTCGGGCAGGCTGCGACGCAGGCTGGTGAGCGCCTGCCGCAGGCTCGCTCTGGCGAGCTCGGGGTCCGAGTCGTCCCAGAGCAGGCCGGCCAGCACGTCCCGCGAATGCGCCACGCCGGGCTCGAGCGCGAGGCACCCGAGCAGGGCTTGCGCCTTGCGCGAAACGATGCGGATGTCGCGACCCGATTCCGTCCGGACCCGCAATCCGCCCAACAACTCGATGTGAAGATGCGCCACGCGCTGGGTCGAAGCCTGTTCCGGCCAAGCGGCCGTGGGGTGATTTTCACGTTTTTTTCACGCCTGTCGAGACGCCGCCTTGACGGCGCCCGCGTACCTTCCCTCCCCAGAAAATGGCTCGGAGCCATTTTCTTGGACTAATCCCAGGAAAAAATGGCTCCGAGCCATTTTTCGGACCACACGCTGGAGGCATGAATGAAACTGAAGGATCGCCGCGGACTCGAGGTCTCGAGCCGCAACCCCCACTCGGTCGAGCGCTTCGAGCAGGCGCTGGACCTCACCACCTCGTATTTCGTCGACCCGCTCGCCACGATCAACGAGGCGTTGACGCAGGACCCCGAATTCGCCATGGGTCACTGCCTGCGCGCGGCGCTCGGCGTCATGTCGTCCGAGCGGGGCGCCTTAGGTATGGTCCGCGAAAGTGTCGAGGCCGTAGAAGCGCTCGGCCCGGGCGCGACCGACCGGGAGCGTGCGCACGTCGCCGCCGCCCGTCGCTGGCTGGAGGGCGATCTGGCCGGAGGGATACGCGCCTACGGCGAGATCGTGGTCGACTACCCGCGCGATCAGCTGGCCTTGCAGACCGCGCACGTCGGCGATTTCTTCCTGGGCCAGTCCGCAATGCTGCGCGACCGCGTGGCGCAGGTGCTGCCGAGCTGGAGCGCGTCAGTGCCCGGTTATGGTTACGTGCTCGGCATGTACGCTTTCGGACTCGAGGAAACGGGGCTGTACGAGCGGGCAGAGGACGCTGGCCGCAAGGCACTGGACATCAACCGCCGCGACCCGTGGGCGGTGCACGCCGTCGTGCACGTCATGGAGATGCAGGGCCGTATCCGTGAAGGCATCCAGTTCCTCACCAACCGCGCAGCTGACTGGTCCGTGGGGAATGGCCTCGCATACCACAACTGGTGGCACCTGGCACTGCACCACCTCGATCTCCTCGAGTACGACCGCGCGCTCGAGATCTTCGACGCGCACATCCGCCCGGCTGAGACTTCGGTGGCGATGGAGATGCTCGATGCGTCGGCGCTGCTCTGGCGCCTCACGCTGCGCGGCGTCGACGTAGGCTCGCGCTGGAAATCGCTCGCCGCTTCCTGGCAGCCGCTCGCCGAGGATGGCTTCTACGCGTTCAACGACGCGCACGCGATGATGGCCTTCGTCGGCGCCGGCGACTGGACGAGTGCCGAGCGCCAGATCGGGAGCCTGGAGCGCGCTGCTGCCGAATCGGGCACGAACGCCATGATGTCGCGCGACGTCGGGCTGCCGCTCGCTCGCGCGATCGCGGCCTTCGGTCGACAGGACTACCCCGCCGCCATCGAACACCTGGCGCCGATCCGCCCCCATGCGCACCGCTTTGGCGGCAGCCATGCGCAGCGCGACCTGCTTTCGCTCACGCTGCTCGAGGCGGCGTTTCGCGCGGGGCGTACCTCGCTCGCCCGCGCGCTCGCGGCGGAGCGGACCGAGCTCAAGCGGACGAGCCCGTTCAACTGGCGGATGACCGCACGCGCGCTCGAGGCGCAGGGTCTCGCCGACGAGGCCCGGCAGGCGCTGGCCACTGCCGACATCAAGGCGTCGGTGCAGCGCGCGGGCCCGCTCGCCGCGCGCGAAGCGGCGGCCGTGGCCTGACGCCGCGATTGCGGCCGGGCGGCAGCGACGCCGGCCGGCCAGGGGAGATTCTCGATTTCGTGGCCCCCGCAGCGGCCAGGAGCGGCATGTGCGCCCGCGAAAATCGAGAATGTCCCCTTTTTCTTCTAGACTCGCCGCATGAAGGGGGTCGGCCCGACCTCGCGCACGCGGCTCGTTGCGCTCATGCTCTCGGCAGCGGCCGCCGTGGCCCGGCCGGCCGACACGTACGAGACCGAGCGCATGGCACTGCTGCACGAAATCGAGCAGGACGTACGCGACACGGCGCTGTACCTCAACCGGCGCGCACTCGACGAGCGCGTGATGCGCGCGCTGGCCAAGGTTCCGCGCCACGAGTTCGTGCAAGCCGAGGATCGGAGGTACGCATACGAGAACCGGCCGCTGCCGATCGGTCACGGCCAGACGATCTCGCAACCATACATCGTTGCGATCATGACCGATCTCGTCGAGCCCGCGGCCGGGTGCCGCGCGCTCGAGATCGGGACCGGCTCGGGTTACCAGGCGTCGATCCTGGGCGAGCTCTGCAGCGAGGTATACACGGTCGAGATCGTCGAGGCTCTCGGAACGACCGCGCGTGAGCGGCTCGCCCGGCTCGGGTACCGCAACGTCGCGGTACGTCTCGGCGACGGTTATTACGGCTGGGAGCAACACGCTCCATTCGACGCGATCGTCGTCACGGCGGTCGCCTCGCACATTCCGCCGCCGCTGCTGAAGCAGCTCAAGCCCGGCGGACGCATGATTCTGCCGATCGGCACGCGCTTCACCGCGCAGGAGCTCGTGCTGGTCAGCAAGGACGACGCCGGTCGCGTAACGACGCGCCAGATCCTGCCGGTCCGGTTCGTGCCCCTGACCGGCGATCATCCGCGCGATGAGTGAGCGGCTGCCGGCCTGGTCCGTCGCCCTCGTCTCCGGCGCCGCGCTCGCGAATGAAGTCCTGCTGACGCGCTACTTCGCGGTCGTCCACTGGCATCACTTCGCGACGATGATGATCAGCCTGGCGCTGCTCGGCTTCGGCGCGTCGGGCACATTCCTCGCGCTGACGCGCCGCCGGGTGCTGGAACGGTTCTCCGCCGCCTACGTCGCGAACCTGCTGGCTTTCGGCGTGCTCGCGCTCGCCGCACCGCTCGCTGCGTCGGCCTTGCCGTTTCAGGCCGAGCAGCTGCTGTGGGATCCCTGGCAGCCCGTGTGGCTCACGGCGACCTACCTCGCCCTCGCTTTGCCCTTCTTCTGCGCTGGAAACGCCATCGGCCTCGCGCTACTTGCCTGGCGCGCCCGGGTCGGGCGCGTTTACGCCGCCGACCTCGCTGGCGCGGGCATCGGCAGCCTCCTGATCCTGGCGCTGCTGTACCGCTTGCCCGTCGAGACGGCGCTCAAGCTGCTGGCCTGCGCGGGTCCCGTCGCCGCGCTGGCCGCGCTCGTGGAGCTGCGCTCGCGCTCGCACGCCGCCTACCTGGCGTGTGCCGCGACACTGCTCGCGCTGGCGGTCGTGCCGCACCCGGCTCTGCGCCCCGAACCAGGCGAATACAAGGCGCTCCGGCAGGCGCTGCTCATCCCTGGTACGCGCATCGTCGCGCAGCGTACCAGCCCGCTCGGCCGCATCGACGTGATCGCGAGCGAGCGCGTGCCGCTGCGACATGCGCCGGGACTTAGCCTGATGGCCACGCACGAGCCGCCGTCGCAGCTCGGCGTGTTCACCGACGGCGACGGCATGGACGCGATCACCGCCGCCACGGACGACCCGGGGCGGCTCGAGTTTCTACATGCAAGCACCGCGGCGCTGGCGTACCAGCTCGCGGCGCCGCGATCCGTGCTCGTGATCGGCGCCGGGGGCGGTCTCGAGGTCCTGCGCGCGCGGAAGCTCGGCGCGCAGCGTATCGAGGCCGTCGAGCTCAATCCGCAGCTCGCCGAGCTGCTGCGCCGCGATTTCCGCGACTACACGGGCCGCCTCGCCGAGCAGCCCGGTGTCGAACTCGTGGTCGGCGACGCGCGTGGCGTGCTCGCCTCGCACGCGCGTCGTTACGACCTGATACAACTCTCGCTCGCGGGCGGCGCAGCCGGCGGCCTCGGCGGCCTCAACGAGGACTACGTCCACACGGTGCAGGCGTTCGGACTGTACCTCTCCCGGCTCAACCCCGGCGGCTACCTGTCGGTCACTCGCCCGGTGCAGGTGCCGCCGCGCGACGCGCTCAAGCTGTTCGCGACCGCGAGCGCGGCGCTCGAAGGCACGGGCGTGCCCGACCCCGCACGCCGGCTGCTCATGATCCGCAGCTGGCAGACGATCACGCTGCTCGTGAAGAACGGCACGGTGACGGCCGAGGAGTTCGCGCGTCTGCGGCGCTTCTGCGACGCGTGGGCCTTCGACGTCGCATGGTTCGACGGCATGCCGCGCTCGCTCGCCAATGTCTACAATCAGCTGCGCGAGCCGTGGTTCCACGACGGTGCGCGCGCCCTGCTGGGCCGCCACCGCGCGCAGTTCATCGCAGACTACCCGTTCGACATCCGGCCCGCGGTCGACGACCGGCCGTTCTTTCGCAACTTCTTCCGCTGGACGTCGTTCGCCGAGGCGTGGCAGGCGCGCGGCCGCGGCGGAATGGCGCTGCTGGAGGCGGGCTATCCCGTGCTTGCGGCGACGCTCGTGCAGGCGCTCGTGGTCGGCGCCCTGCTGATCGTGGTACCGCTCACCGCACTGCGGCGCACCGGCACGATGCGCGGCGCCTGGCGCGTCGTCGCCTACTTCGCGTGCATCGGGCTCGCGTTCCTGTTCGTCGAAGTGGCGTTCCTGCAGAAGCTGCTGCGCTTCGTGCACCATCCGACGGTCGCGCTCGCGGTGGTGCTCGCCACGTTTCTGGTGGCCGCCGGCACCGGCAGCCTCGCGACGTCGCGCGCGCGGCGCGCCGGCAACGCGCGGCGCTCGCTCGCCGTCTCGATCGCCGGCATCGTCGTGCTCGGCGTTGCCCTCGCGTTCGCCTTCGATCCCTTGCTGGCGAGGCTCGACCACTGGCCGCTGGCGCCGAAGATCGGGCTCTCGGCGCTGCTGCTGGCGCCGCTCGCCTTCCTCATGGGCCAGCCGTTTCCGCTGGCGCTCGGTGAGCTCGAAGCGCCGCTCGTGCCGTGGGCCTGGGGCATCAACGGCTGCGCCTCGGTCGTGAGCCCGCTGCTCGCGACCCTGCTCGCGGTCGACGTCGGGTTCACCGCCGTGCTGGGCGTGGCGCTCGCCCTCTATGCCATGACGCCCGCGGTATTTCCGACAGCGGCGGCACCGTCGCCGCGATAGAGCAGGCGCAGCGCCGCACGCAGCAGGCGACGCGGGCGCGCGCGCCATTCCTCGATCTGCGGGCTGCGGTGCATGCCGTCGACGCACCATTCGGAGAAGTGCTCGCAGTTGTTGGAGAAGAGCCGGTAGGCGTCCTCGCCGAGTCGCGATCGCGCCCGCTCCACCACGGTCTGCTGATCGAACCGGGGGCTGGCGTGGGCGCGGATAGACACCGGTCGGCCGGGCGCGAAGGCCTCGAGCGACACTTCCTCCACCGGCCCGGCGCGCCAGCCGCGGCACAGACCCCGGTAATGAACGACTCTGCCGTCACCCACGTAGATCCCGTGGTGCCGGTAACCGACCCGAGGCGTGATGATGTGCGCTGCGAGCGGCGGGGCCGCATCCCCGGGCGGGAGCCATTCCCCGCTCATCGCGCACGCACCGGGACTGGTGCGCAGTCCGGCCGCCAGATCCCCGGCAGACGCACGAGCTGCCTGATGGACACGTTGCTGTCACCGAGGCGCGGGGTCGGCTGGCAGCGGATGCGCGTCACGCGCCGGCTGGGCAGCCACCTTAGCGCGGGCGTCGGCTGTTCTCGCAGTAGCGCCGCGAGCCGCGTCTGGTAGATCTGCCAGGCATTGGTCATGACACCCCTCCCGGGACCGGCCCGCGTCACCCGTGCGGCCGGCCCGCATCCATTCGCTGCTTTCGTCAGCTGATACGTGCGCAAACCGGGGTTGGAGGCGCTCAAAATCGTCGCGGCGATCGGAACCGGTCGACGAACAGGTCATCGGCCGGCCGCCGAAGCCGGTCTCGGGGAGAACAAGAGGGTCCGCGGTCAGCCGGCCAGCCGGCTTTCGCTTATTCTTGCGTGATGCAGCTAAATAGCGTGCTTCGGCACCTGGCGAGGTGCGCCATCATGCTGACCACCGTGACAGGCGGCGGGGCGACTGCTGCAGAGCAGGACGGGTATGCGGCGCTGACGGCGCTGTTCGCCGATTGGCGCGCCTTCGAGCGTCCGCCGCTCCGCGACGGCGCGCCCGACTACACCGCCGCAACGATGGCGCGAAGACGCGCCGGGCTCGGGACGTATCGAGCACGTCTCGCAGCGATCGATCCGCGGGCGTGGCCGGTCGAGCAACAGGTCGATCACCACCTGCTCCGCGCCGAAATGAACGGGCTCGACTTCAACATCCGCGTGCTCCAGCCGTGGGCGCGCGATCCGGCGTTCTATGCCTCGATCTGGACCGCGCAGAGCGACACCCCTGCGCACGAGGGCACGACGCACCACGCGTTGGTGGAGCTCTGGACCTACTCGTTTCCGCTGTCTCCCGCCGCGGGCGAGAAGCTGGCCGCGGAGCTGCGAACGATTCCCCCGTTGCTCGCGCAGGCCCGCCTCAACCTGGTCGGCAACGCCCGCGACCTGTGGATCGCCGGCGTCGGCACGATCCGGCAGCAGGCGAAGGATCTCTCTGCGCTCGAGCAGCAGAGCGCCGGTGCGGGGGCTGAGCTCTCGGAGGCGTTGCATGCGGCGCAGCAGGCGACCGCGGAGTTCATCGCCTGGCTCGAACGCGAGGCGCCATCGAAGACCGGCCCGTCGGGAGTGGGCAGGGAGCACTACACCTGGAGTCTGCGCAACGTGCATCTGGTGCCGCTGTCCTGGGAGGAGGAAGTGACGCTCCTCACGCGGGAGCTCGCCCGCGCGCATGCCTCGCTGCGGATGGAGGAGCAGCGCAACCGCGGTCTGCCGCCGCTCTCCGCTGCAGCAACGGCCGAGGAGTTCGATCGGCGCGGCAACGCCGAGGTGACGCGATACATGGCGTTCCTCGCGCAGTGGGACATTCTGCCGGTCAAGGCCAACATGGACCCGGCGCTGCGCGAGCACTTCAGCAAGTTCGTGCCGGAGGGTGAGCGCAATTTCTTCGACATCGCGGTGCACTACGAGCCGCTGACGCTCTACACGCACTTCTATCACTGGTGGGACCTGGCTCAGATGCGCGACGAGCCGCACGCGAGCCCCGTCCGCCGCGGCCCGCTGCTGTACAACATCTGGGACAGCCGCGCCGAGGGCATGGCGACCGCGATGGAAGAGTTCATGCTGCACGCGGGCCTGTATGACGAACGTCCGCGCGCACGCGAGATCGTCTGGATCATGCTCGCGCAGCGGGCGGCTCGCGGGCTCGCATCGCTCTACGCACAGGCGAACGAGTTCACCATGAAGCAGGCATCGGACTTCCACGTGAAGTGGACGCCGCGCGGCTGGATGCGCCCCGATCTGAGCCTGCTCGGATTCGAGCAGCAGCTCTATCTCCGCCAGCCGGGTTACGGCACGAGCTACGTCACGGGCAAATATCTGCTCGAGCGGTTGATGAAGGATCGCTCGCAGCAACTGGGCGACGCGTTCACGACGCGGCGGTTCTTCGATGAAGTCAACCAGACAGGCATGATTCCCGTGTCGCTGATCCGTTGGCAGCTCACCGGCGACGCAGCCGAGATCGAGGAACTGACCGGCCGCAACTGAACGTGTCGCCCGGACCGTATGACGCGGCCGGACTCGCCCGGACCTGAGCGTGGGTGCGTCAGCCGGCGATGGGCATCGCCCGCAGGCGACGCTCGGCGAGCTCAGCCAGCACCTCGGGCAGCACCCGCATGAGCTCATCCGGTCGGTTGTGGCGGCATCGCCCGTCGTGCATCAGCACGATGTCCCCAGCTGCGGTCCTGCGCAGCCGCGCGGCGATGCGCGGAGCGCGCCCCAGCGGGCCCCAGTCGACGGCGCTCAGGCTCCACAGCACGGTGCGCTGGCCGCCCTGCGCCGCCTCGTCGACCATGCAACGACGCAGCCTCCCGTGCGGCGGACGAAAGAGTCGCGTCGGCTCACCAAGCGCATCGGCGATCGCGGCTGCGCCGTCGCGGACCTCGCGACGCGCCTCGGCCTCGCGCAACGCCCAGGGATGGCGATGGGCGTAGCTGTGATTGCCGATTCCGTGTCCTGCCGCCGCGACGCGACGCAGCAGCGCGGGCGCCGCTCGCACCGCCTGCCCCACGACGAAGAAGGTGGCCCGCGTCTGCGCTGCCGAGAGGACGTCGAGGATGCGTGGCGTCCACTCGACGTCCGGCCCGTCGTCGAAGGTAAGGAACACCGCCGTGGAAATTGGCTCGGAGCCAATTCTTCTCGTGGAAATTGGCTCGGAGCCAATTCTTTTGAGCGGTTTCGGAACGTTTGGTGTCCGGCCAGCTTTCGCAACTTTCACGAAGCCGATCTCCACTGACGCACGCACCGACTCACTGCGCGCCGCCGGAAGCCTGACTTCCGGGAAATTGGCTCCGAGCCAATTCTGGAGCCCGACCGAAGCTGCGCTGCAGGTCTTTGCGCGTGAGCCAGAACGTCCGCGGCTCCGGAGTCTCCGTGCGCGCCGCGCGCAGCGAGGGCGCGAACGCCCAGCGCAGCAGCCGGAAGTGCGCCGCAAGCAGCCGCCGACGCAGGCCGCGCGGCACCGCCTCGGAGACGAAGCCGACCTGCGTACCGTGGTCGCGGATCCAGCTCACGCCGTGGAATGCCGGCAAATCGGCGAGCGCCGGGTCGTCGCGGCTCGCGTCGGCGAGCGTCGCGAGCGAGTCGCGCAGCAGGCGCCCAAAGCGCACGCCGCTGCGGTTGCGGCTCACCTCGCCGAGCGAGGCGATGCGCGAGTTGTCGAAATGCAGCGTGCCGTACGGATCGCCCGGCGTAAGCGACGTGCCGTCGGCGAACGTCATCACCCGCCCGCGGTAGCGGGCGCGTCCCACGTAGAGCATCGGCCCGACCGGGCGCAATCCGTGTCGCCGCCGGTAAAGAGTGTCGACCCTCGCAAGACAGGCGCGGGCGACGGATCGCGGCCACTGCATCAGGCGGGCTCGCCCGCGGCGACGTCCGGCTCGGACGCCTGCGCCCAGGCGAGCGCCGTCGCCGCGACGCGCGCCGCGCCGTCGCGCTTGCCGAGTGCCCAGGCGCGGTGCTGCAGCTCGGCGAGGTGCAAGGCGTGGCCGAGCCAGGCGTCGACGCACGACGGCAGCTCCTCCTCGGTCACGAGGCGGCCGACGCCGTGCTGCTCGAGAAAACGTGCGTTGAAGCCTTCCTGTCCGCCGAGCGAGCGTGTCGCCAGCAGCGGTCGCCCGCAGGCGAGCACCTCGGCCAGCGTCAGGCCACCCGGTTTGCCGACGACCAGATCCGCTGCGCGAATGTAGTGCTCCATCTCCTCCGTCCAGCCGATCACACGCAGGTGGCGCGCCTGCTCCGGCGCACGGGAGACGAGCGCCGCGTGCGCCGGCCGGTTATGGCCGGCGATGATCACCACTTCGGCATCCGGCCGGCTCGCGCGCAGCCGGCCGGCAACGGCGTCGACGCCGAGGCCGAGTCCGCCGCCGAGCACCAGCACGACCGGTCGCGCAGGATCGAGGCCGAGGCGTGCCCGCGCCTGGCCCGACGCCGCAGGCTGCGCGAAGCCCGGCATGAGCGGCACGCCGGTCACTCTCACGGGCGCGAGCGTCGGTGCCGGCAGGCCCGGGATCGAGTGGTGCGCGACACAATAGAGATCAGTGCCGGGCTGCAGCCAGAAGTCGTGCACACCGAAGTCCGTCGGCACGCTGATGACGGGAATGTCGAGGCCCCTGCGCGCCTTGGCCGTCGACAGCAGCGCTGCCGGCACCATCTGTGTGTTGATGACTACGTCCGGACCGAACGCCGCCACGCGGCGCTCCAGACGCCGCACCAGCATGGTCCACACCCACTTCATCAGGCGCGAGCGTACCCGGGCATCACTCCAGGGCAGGGCGCGCGCATCGCCCGGCATCGAGGAGCTGAGCAGCGGCAGCAGCGCGCAGTCGAGCGCGTAGGGTCCGACGACCTGCGGTGCGAGCGGCGGACCCTCCGCCAGGATCGCGGTGATGCGGGCCACGCCGGCGCGCAGTTGCGGCGGCGGCAGCTCGTCACCCTCGATGATGCGGCGCCAGGTGCGCTCGTCGAGCTGATAGATGCGCTCATACAGGTCCGGGTGCTCAACGACCAGGCGCAGATAGGTCTGCCGCACGGCCTCCGCGACGCCCGCGTGCATCAGCGACCAGAAATCGAGCGTCTCCACCCTGGCGGCCGGATCGCGCGCGCAGATCGCGAGCTCGATCGCCTTTGCCGCGCGCGAGTGCCCCGCGCCCAGCTCGGAGGTGAGCAGCAGCACGCGCGGCGCGCCTGCGGCGCGCGGGCGCGATCGCAGGCCCGAGCGGGCCGACATGCTGCGTGCTTCCGCGGACATATCCGACGGGCTTCCCTGCGGTTCTTGCGCCAAGTTTCACCCGCGGCGCGGATCTTTGCCAAGTCGATCTGCTGCCCGGGCTCCCGACTGCTGCCAGCAGGTATCATTTGCGCGGTGGAATCGGAGCACGATCCCGCCGATTTGGAGTTTTCGCCCGCGAGCATGCAGGCGATGGGAGACGCCGTGCTGCGGCGCGTCGTCGCGCACCTGTCGACCATCGGCGAGCAGCCGGTGCGCGGCGATGTCGATGCCGCCGAGCTCTGCCGTGCGATGCGCGAGCCGCCGCCCGAGCGCGGCTCGGCGCTCGAGCCACTGCTCGATGCGCTGTTCGACGAGTGGATCCCGCGCAGTTACAACACCGCGAGTCCCGGCTATCTCGCATTCATTCCCAGCGGCGGCGTGTTCCCCGCAGCGCTCGCCGATCTGATTTCGGGCGGTGTCAACCGCTACACCGGGGTGTGGCGCGCGGCGCCGGCGCTCGTGCAGCTCGAGGCCAATGCGCTCGAATGGCTGCGCGAGTGGATGCAGTTTCCCGCCTCGACACGCGGTGTGTTCACGACCGGAGGCTCGACCGCGAATTTGACCGCCATCGTCTGCGCACGTGAGCGGGGCGCGGGCCCGGACATCCGTGCAGGAGTCATGTATGCGTCCGACCAGGTGCATCACTCGGTCGTGAAATCCGCGCGTCTCGCGGGCGTGATGCCCGACCGCATCCGCGCGATCCCGGTCGACGCTGCGTTTCGCATGCGGGTCGACGCGCTGGAGGATGCGATCCGGCACGATGCCGCGGCGGGCCTCACGCCGTTTCTGGTGGTTTCGTCGGCGGGCACGACCAATACGGGAGCCGTCGATCCGCTGCCGGACATCGCCGAGCTGTGCCGGGCACGCGGGCTCTGGCACCACGTCGACGGTGCATATGGCGCGTTTTTCCACATGTGCCCGGAGCTGCGGACATTGCTCCCCGGGCTGCCGCACGCGGACTCGCTGACGCTCGACCCGCACAAGGGACTCTTCCTGCCGTACGGCACCGGGGCGCTGCTGGTAGCCGACGGCGAGCACCTGCGCTCGGTGCATTCCGTGACTGCGAGCTACATGCCGCCGACCCACGAGGATCGCGACATCTACGATCCGCAGCAGTTCGGTCCCGACCTGTCGCGCGGTTTCCCGGGCTTGAGGGTCTGGCTCGCGGTAAAGCTGTACGGCGCGGCGCGCTACCGCGCGGCGATCGCCGAGAAGCGCCGGCTCGCGCTCGAAGCGGCCGCCGGAATCTCGGCCATCCCGCACATCGTGCTCGATGCGCCACCGCAGCTCTCGTTGCTTGCTTTTCACCTCGAATGGCCGGGGTCGACGCTCGCGGAGCAGAACGCCGCGACGCGCGAGCTGCTCGAGCGGGTTACACGCCGCGGCCGGTTGATGCTGACCGGCTGCGACGCGGGGGGCCGGTACCTGGGTCGAATCTGCGTCCTCAGCTTCCGCACGCGCGCCGCGCAGATTGATGCGTGTATACAACAACTGGCGGAAGAAGCCGCTGCCCTCGTTCGCCGGCGCTGACCGATCTGCGGCGACACAGCCAGCCGCGCCTAGACACAATCCAGATCGCGCCCGGTTTTGACAGTTCTGCGCGCGAAGCACACCATGTCCGCCAGCCAGCATATGTCGCATCGCAGGAGGTGCACCGACACCACGCCGTGCAGCGGCGGTTCATCGAAGTCGATCTGGCATCAAATTCTCACAGAAGGATTCTCTCGATGAGTGCTAAAAAGCCACAATTGGTCGTAGCGATTCGTATAGCTCTGGGCACCGCCCTCACGGCGTCGGCAACGTTGTCCGCGCCGCTCGCATGGGCGCAGGAGCCCGTCGAGGAGATTTACGTCACCGGATCGCGCATCGGCCGGACCTCGGATTTCGAGAGCCCCTCCCCGGTCGCCTCCTTCAACCGCGACGACCTGAACAAGGCGGGTTACGCGAACCTGCAGCAGTTGATGGAAAAGCAGCCGTTCACGGGGAACGGCACCTTCTCCACCCGCGGCAACAACCAGGATTCCTCGGCCAACGGCGCGGCCTCGATCAGCCTGCGCGGTCTCGGCGCCGATGCGACACTCGTGCTTGTCAACGGCCGGCGCGTCGCGATCAGTGCGTTTGCCGAAAGCATTACGACCAACTTCGTCGATATCAACTCGATCCCGGTCTCGGCGATCGAGCGCATCGAGGTACTGAAGGACGGCGCGTCGGCAGTGTACGGGTCGGATGCCGTGGCGGGCGTCGTCAACATCATCCTGCGCGACGACTTCGACGGTTTCGAACTTTCCGCCGGCGGCGGCTGGACCACGGAGTCGGGATACGACGAGCAGAACATTTCCGGCATCTGGGGCATGAGCGGAGAAAACGGCAACGTCACGATCATCGCCGACTATTTCAAGAACAGCACCCTGAGCAATTCGGAGCGCGAAAACTCTGAGGGCACTACCCTCGCAACCGCAGACCACGATCCGCCCGGTTTCGACCTTCGCTCGTCGCGGTCATTTCCTGGTACTTTCATTGTCGACGGCGCAGTGATGGTCGACCCAACTTGTCCTCCGGACCGGACCACAGAACCGCCCGATTCAATCTGCATCTTCGACTACGGTCCCTTCAACCTGATAACGCCGGAAGCCGAACGGACGGGAATCCTGTTACTCGCGCACCAGGGTTTTGGTAACGGGCTCGAGGTCTTTGCAGAGGCCGCGGTCCAACACAACCGGTCGCTCGCACAGGGCGCGCCGACCCCACTCGACACCTCCGCAGGTCTCACCGTCCCGGTCGATCACCCTAATAATCCGTTCCCGGGCGCGACGGCGCCGCTCACGATCCTGCGTTTTCGCACCGTGGATGCCGGCCCGCGCACCTGGCACATCGAGACGGACAACCTGCGGGGTGTGCTCGGTCTGCGGGGGGAGCTCAACGACTGGAACTGGGAATTCTCGGCGCAGCGTGCGCGCAGCGAGTCGGAGCAGAGCGGTGACCGCTCCGATGGCTGGGTGCGCACGGACTTCCTGCAGCAACAGATCGATCTCGGCAATTACAACCCGTTCGGCGGCACCGTCAACCCGCAGTCCGTGATCGAGAACATCACCACCAGCCTGGTTCGCCGCGGCAAGTCCGACATGACCTCCTACGACGCCAGCATCACCGGGGGTCTGTTCGAGCTGGGTGCGGGCGAGGTGCAGATGGCGGCGGGTCTCGAGTACCGCGAGGAATCGATCAGCGACGTTCCAGACGATCAGTTCCAGCGAGGGCTGATCTTCGGTACAGAGGCGGTAGCGGCGGCCGCCTCACGTGACATTACGTCGGCCTACTTGGAATTCTCGCTGCCCCTGCTCGAGTCGCTGGAGCTGTCCCTAGCCGGCCGCTACGACGACTACAGCGATTTCGGCGACACGACCAACCCCAAGCTGGCGGTGCGCTGGTCGCCGATCGATGAGCTGGCGTTCCGGGCGTCCTGGGGTACCGGGTTCCGCGCGCCGTCGCTCGCTCAGGTCGGTCTCGGGCCCTCGCATGATTCCAGATTCTTCATTGACACTTACCGTTGCGCTGACCAGCCGGGATCGCCCGCATGCGATCCGCTCGACTACACGATCCAGATTTCGGGCAATCCGGAACTCCAGGCCGAGGAATCGGAGACCTGGAACGTCGGCGCAGCCTGGCAGCCGAGCGCCATGTGGCGTGTCTCGGTGGACTACTGGGACATCGTGCAGGAGGACAAGATCGATACTCCGTTTGGCGCCACCTACACCAACAATTGCAACGATCAAACCAGCACGGTTTGCCCGCGTGGAACGCCTGGCGTTGGCGAGACGCTGGGGGAGCTGATCGAAGTCCAGACCGTCCTGACCAATATCGGGGAGCAGTCAGTGACGGGCATCGACCTCGGGGCCAGCTTCGCGACGGACCTCGGCGCTGGTGCATTGACGCTCGGACTCGAGTATTCACATCTGCTCGAGTTCGAGAAGGTCGAGCAGAACTTCGAAGGGACCGGATTTGTCACCCGTGATCTGACGGGCGAATACGAGTACCCGGAGGACCGGTTCGTGCTCACCGGCGACTGGGCCCTGGAGAACTGGGACTTCTACGCGGCGGTGAACTACATCGGCAGCTTCGAGGATCAACCCGACGTGAATGCAGACACCGTTCTGGACTTCGACGAGTTCACGACCCGCAAGGTCGACGCCTTCGTGACGCTCGGCCTGCAGGCAAGCTACACCGGCATCGAAGGGCTCACGTTGACACTCGGCGTTGAGAACGCACTGGACGAAGAGGTGCCGTTCGCGATTGGCGATGCCGACGTGGACGTCTACGGCTACGTGCAGAACGTGCACAGTCCGCGCGGCCGCTTCGCCTACGGCAAGGCGACTTACCGCTTCTGACGAGGGACCGTCGGGGATCAGGGGGGGCGTTTCGGCGCCCCCTCTTCTTTTCAGCTCTCGACGTCGTCGAACCGGATCGACGGCGGCGGCGCCCGTGCCCGGGCTCGCTCGTAGATCATTTCCGCGGCGGCGTGATCCTGCACCGCAAGACCGGTCGAATCGAACACGAAGCGCTCCTTTGCGCGGCTACGACCGGGCTTGGCCCCGGATACGACCTCCGCAAGCTCGGCGTAGACGTCCTGGACCGTCATCGCGTCGTTCTTGATGGCGTGATGCAGATCGCCGCCCGCCGACGCTTGCAGCCTTGAATCGACGACGACGCGACTCGCGGCCATCAGATCCGGCGCAAGCTCGTGCTTGGAGGGATTGTCGGCGCCGACACCGGCGACGAATGTGCCCTCCGCGACATCGTCGCGCGCGAGCACCGGCGTGGTGGACGTCGTAACCGTCACGACGATCTCCGCGTCGCGCGCCGCCGCACGGGGATCGGCTGCGCGGCGGGCCGCCAGGCCTCGCGATCGCACCCAGGCCTCGAAGACGCGCGCTGCGTCGTCCCGGGAATCGCAAAAAGAAATCGTCTCGAGCGGCGCCACGTCGCGCAGCGCCTCGACGTGATACCGGGCTTGCGCGCCGCAACCGACGATGCCGAGGGTTCGCGACCCGGAGCGGGCCAGGTGCCGCGCCGCGAGCGCCGTCGCCGCCGCGGTGCGCCGCGCAGTGATCTCGATCGAATCCATGATCGCGAGCACGCAGCCGCGCTCGGCGTCGAGCAGCACGATCGCTCCCTGAATCGTCGGCAGGCCGTGGACGGCGGCATTGCCGGGGAAGTTGCCGTTGATCTTGACCACGGCGAGCGCGGGCCGATCGAGCCGTGCGGCGCTCTTGACGTGGAATGCACCACCCTCGCCCGGCAGATGCTGCGCGTCAGGCAGCCGGTAGCGCTGCTGCGCCAGGCCGGTGAATGCCTGCCGCGCCGCGTCGAGGTAGTCGCGCGTCGTGGCGAGATCCGCAATGACGCTGCGCGGGAGCAGCAGCGTCGGAGGTGCAGCGGCCCGCGGCATGCCCCATTTGACCTCTCCCGCAGAACCGGCTCAACTGCGGCGCGGATACACCGCCGACGCCGAAGGGAGCTGCTTGCCCCAGGCCGACTCCAAGCCAACGCCCGCCCCGCGCGGGGAACCGCAGGTATCACGCTCGCCGGTCGATGAATGGGCGTGGGATGTGGCGACCAACGCCCTGCCATCCGCCGCCGACGTGGTGATCGTTGGCGGCGGCATCGTCGGCGTCTCCACGGCGTATTTCCTGGCGCGGCGGGGCGTCTCCGTCGTTCTGTGCGAGAAGGGCCGGATCGCCGGCGAGCAGTCGGGCCGAAATTGGGGCTGGGTGCGTCAGCAGGGCCGCTCACCCGTCGAGCTGCCGCTCATGATCCGGAGCCTCGCCATCTGGCAGCGCCTCGGGACGGAGCTCGGCGAGGACGTCGGCTTCCGGCAGGGGGGCTCGCTGTATCTGGCGGAGACGCCCGGGCAGCTCGCCACGCTCGAGGAGTGGCTTCCCGTCGCCCGGGCACACGGTCTCGACACGCGCATCCTCGCCAGCACGGCGCTCGACGCCGTGCTGCGCGGCGGCAGCCCGAGCTGGAGCGGCGCCCTGTACACGGCGAGCGACGGCCGGGCCGAGCCGAACCGGGCGAGTGCGGCGATCGCGCGTGGCGCGCGGCGCGCCGGCGCGCGCATCGTCTCGGGCTGCGCCGTGCGTGGCATCGAGCGCGCGGCGGGCCGCGTAGCCGCCGCGGTGACCGAGCACGGCATCATCGCCGCGCCTCATATCGTGTGCGCCGGCGGCGCCTGGACCCGACTCTTCTGCGGATCGCTTGGGCTGACAGTGCCGCAGCTTACGGTCCTCGGCACCGTGGCGCGCACCGCCCCGGCGGAGGCGATCCTCGACGGCGAGGCCTGGTCGCCCGCGATTGCAGTCCGCCGCCGTGCCGACGGCGGGTACACGGTCGCGCACGGCGGCTCCTTTCTGCACCCGCTGACGCCAGCGAGCTTCCGTTTCGCTCTCAAGTTCCTGCCCGCGCTGCGCCAGAGTCACGGCATGCGCGTCGCGCTCGGCGGCGCGTTTTTCCGCGCGCTCGCCACGCCCGCCCGATGGCGGCTCGATGAGCCTTCGCCCTTCGAGCGTGAGCGCGTGCTCGATCCGGCGCCCGAGCCGCGGGTCCTGCGCCAGATTCGCGTCGCGCTGACGCGCTGGTTTCCCGGTATCGCGGCGGCGCCGTTCGTAGAGAGCTGGGGCGGGATGATCGAGACCTCACCCGATGTGCTGCCGATAATCTCCCCGGTGCCCGCGCTCGACGGCTTCACCGTCGCCACCGGTTTCAGCGGGCACGGGTTCGGCATCGGCCCCGGGGCCGGTAAACTGGTCGCCGATCTGGTGAGCGGCTCAGCCGCTAAGGACGAGCTGTCCGCATTCCGCCTGAGCCGCTTCTTCGACGGATCCCCGATCCGTCCCGGACCCGCCATCTGAGAAAATTGGCTCGGAGCCAATTTTTCGGGATCGACTGCTGAGAAAATGGCTCCGGGCCAATTTTTGAGCCAGCCTCCTATGACGCCCGATGCACACACCGTCGCCGCACAAGACCTGAAGCCTGCGCTCGCGGCGCGCTATTACCAGAGTCCGGAGGTCTTTCAACTCGAGACCGAGCGCGTCTTCCACCGGCAATGGTTCTGCGTCGGCCGCACCGACCAGGTGCCGGCGGCGGGCGACTTTCTGCAGGTCTCGGTGGCGGGCGAGAATATTTTCGTGCTGCGCGGCCGCGACGATCGGCTCCGCGCGTTCTACAACGTCTGCCGGCATCGCGGCAGCCAGCTGCTGCGCACGGCTCCGCTGCCGGATCCCGCGCGACCTGATGCGGCAAATTCGGGGCGCGTTGCGGGCGCCGTCGTCTGCCCGTATCACGCCTGGACCTACAACCTCGACGGCACGCTGCGCGCGGCGCCGTACGTGCGCTTCGACGCCGCCTGCCCGAAAGAGCGGTTCTCGCTCGTCCCCGTGCAGCTCGACACCTGGGGCGGTTTCGTGTTCCTGCACCTGTCCGCCGAACCCGCCGGCCCGGTTCGCGATCAGATCGCCGATCCCGTGCGCCGCCTGGTCCGCTATCCGCTCGAGGACCTGCGCCGCGGCGCGCAGCTCGTCTACGACGTGCGCGCCAACTGGAAGGTCATCATGGAGAACTACAACGAGTGCTACCACTGCGGCCCGGTGCACCCGGAGCTGTGCGCGCTCGTTCCGGCCTTCCGCGAGCAGGGCGGCGCCGGCCTCGAGTGGGATGACGGCATACCGCATCGCCCGGGCGCGTGGACCTTCACCGCGAGCGGCACCTCGACGCGCGCGCCCTTCCCGGGGCTGTCGGAAACCGAGAAGACGCATCACAAGGGCGAGGTCTGCTATCCGAACCTGCTCCTGAGCCTCGCGGCCGAGCACGTCGCGGCCTTCGTGCTCTGGCCCGTGGCGCCCGATCACACGCGCATCGCCTGCGATTTCCTGTTCCACGTGTCGGAGACCGGCAAACCGGATTTCGATCCGCGCGACGTGGTCGAATTCTGGGACGTCGTGAACCGTCAGGACTGGAGCATCTGCGAGAGCGTGCAGCTCGGCATGCGGTCGCGCGGTTTTCGCGGCGGCTTCTACGCGCCGATGGAGGATCCGAGCCTCGACATCCGGCGCTATCTCGAGCGCCAACTCGGCGACGTCACGGGCGCGCCCTGAACGGACGCCACGTGAGCGCCCGAAGCTACGACGCCGTCGTCATCGGCGCGGGACACAACGGTCTCGTCGCGGCGTTCTATCTGGCGCGCGCGGGGCTGCGCACCGTGGTGCTCGAGCGCCGCGAGGTGCTCGGCGGCTGCTGCGTCACCGAGGAGATCGATCCGGTCGCGGCACCCGGCTGCCGGGTCTCGACCGCCTCCTACATGGCAAGCATGCTGCGGCCCGAAATCGTGGTCGATCTCGAGCTCGGCCGGCACGGCCTGCGGATGATCGCCGCCGAGCCGACGGTGCAGTCGGTCACTCCCGACGGCATGGTGCTGCCCTGGTGGAGCGATCGCGAGCGGATGCGCCGCGAGCTTGAGCGCTTCGCGCCCGCGGATTGCGAACGGTTCCTGTCCCTCGACTCGCGGCTCGCGGGCCTCGCGCGGCACCTCGAGCCGCTGTTCATGCAGGCGCCGCCCGATCTGCAGCGCGGCGGCCTCGCGGGGCTCGCGGAGCTCGTACGCTTTGCGTTCCGCTTCCGTGGCCTGCGCGGGCGCGAGATCGCCGACCTGATTGCATTCGCGACCGGGAGCCTCGGTGAGTTCCTCGACCGCTCGCTCGCTTCGCCGCATCTGAAGTCGCTGGTGCTTGCCAACAGTCTGTACGGCAAGCACGGCGGACCCTACGACCTGGGGACGCTGTTCGGACTGTTGTTTCACCTGCTCGGCGGCGGCCACGAGTCGCGGCAGGGGTTCGTCGGCCACGTGATGGGCGGCATGGGCGCGATCACCAGCGCGATGGCCGACGCCTGCCGCGCCCGCGGCGTGGAGCTGCGCACGGCGAGCGCGGTGGCGCAGGTGCGCATCCGGAACGGTCGCGCGAACGGCGTAGTGCTCGCCGACGGCGCCGAGATCGCGACGCGCGTCGTCGTGTCGAACGCCGATCCGAAGCGGACATTTCTCGGTCTCGTGCCGGAACCCGAACTTGACGGCGAGTTTCTCGATGCAATCCGTGCCATCAAGATGGACGGCCCCTGCGGCAAGCTGAACCTGGTGCTCGGCGAAGAACCGCAGCTCGCCGGTGCCGACCCCGCGGCCGATGCGCTGCAGCGCGCGCAGTTCACGCTCGTGCCGTGGCTCGACGGCGCCCAGCGCTGCTACGAGCGGGCGCGGCACGGCGAGATCGCCGAGCGGCTGTGGATCGACTG
Organism: Steroidobacteraceae bacterium; assembly: GCA_052039045.1. Classification (GTDB taxonomy): domain Bacteria; phylum Pseudomonadota; class Gammaproteobacteria; order Steroidobacterales; family Steroidobacteraceae; genus DATJKD01. The sequence continues at coordinate 15,151 of JBQGDL010000023.1, read as the reverse complement.
CCTGGTTCCCTCGCTCGTCGATTCGTCGCTCGCGACGACAAACCGACACGTGATGACCTGTTTCGTGCAGTACCTGCCGTACCGGCTCGCGGAGTCGGACTGGAACGCCGAGCGCGGTCCGCTGCAGGAACGGTTGCTGCGCCAGCTCGCGGAGCGCGTGCCGGCGGTCGGCCGCTCGCTCATTTCGAGCCGCCTGTACACGCCGGCCGATCTCGAGCGGGTATTCGGCATCACCGAGGGCAACATCTTCCACGGCGATCTGCGGCCGGATCAATTGTTCTTCATGCGTCCCGTGCCTGAGTACGCGCGCTACGCGACGCCGATTGCGGGTCTGTACCTGTGCGGTGCGGGCACGCACCCCGGCGGCGGGGTGACCGGAGCGCCGGGACACAATGCCGCGCGCCGCATCCTCGACGACTTGCGGCGCCGGCGCGGGCTCCACGCGAGGCGCCGTCGCGTCCCCGACGATCTGCAAAGCGACCGCAGGCTGCACGCGGGGACGAACGCGCGATGAGCGGTCGGCGCGGCGTGCCGGTACGCTACCGGATCCTCGGCCTGCTGTTCGTGCTCTCCTTCGTCAATTACCTGCTGCGCAACAACCTGTCGGTCGCGGCGCCCGGCATCCGCGAGGAGTTCGGCTATACGAGCGCGGAGCTGGGCTGGATCCTCGGCAGCTTCAATTTCGCGTATGCGCTGCTGCAGATCCCCGGAGGACTCTTCGGCCAGTGGTGCGGTCCGCGGCGCGCGCTCGCGCTGATCGCCGTCACCTGGGGCGTGCTCACGTTTCTGACCGGCTTTGCGCCGGCGCTGATGGCGGCCTCGGCCGCTGGCGCGATGGTTGCGCTGGTGGTCGTGCGCTTCCTGCTCGGCGCCGCGAACGCCCCGATCTTCCCCATCGTCGCGGCGAGCGTTGCCAACTGGTTCCCGGCGGGCAACTGGGCGTTTCCGAACGCCGTGTCGAGCGTCGGCCTCGCGCTCGGCCAGGCCGCCATCGGGCCGGTCGTGACACTCCTGATTGTCGAGCTCGGCTGGCGCGAATCGTTCTACGTGCTCGCGCCGCTCGGCGTGCTGTGCGGAGCGTGGTGGTACTGGTACGCGCGCGACACGCCGGCGGAGCACCGCGCCGTCAGCCGCGAGGAACTGGCGCTCATCACGCGCGATCATGCGCCGGCCCCTACGGATGCAGGGCGAAGCCGGTGGTGGGAGATCATACTGCAGCGCGACGTGCTGCTGCTCTCGACGGCGTACTTCTGCATGAATTATGTCTTCTACATGTTCGCGCAGTGGCTCTTCGTCTACCTTGTCGAGGCGCGCGGCTTCTCGCTGCTCGAGAGCGGGCTCCTGTACGCGCTGCCGTTCGCGACCGGCGCGGTCCTCGCGGCCACCGGCGGGCTGAGCTGCGATCTGCTCTGTCGCCGCATTGGGCCGAAGTGGGGCTGCCGTCTGCCGGCCATGTTGGGGCTCGTGCTGGTGGCCGTGTTCCTGCTCGCGGGCGCGCGCGCGGCGAACCCCTACATGGCCGTGCTCGCGCTCTCGCTCTGTTTCGGCTTCACGCAGTTCACCGAGGGGCCCTTCTGGTCGGCGACGACCTATGTGGCGGGACGCTACACCGCGGCCGCGACCGGCGTGCTCAACACCGGCGGCAATGCTGCCGGCTTTCTTGCGCCGGTCGTCGGCTTGATGGTCGATCAGCTCGGCTGGATCTCGACGCTCGCGAGCGGGTCGGTGTTCGCGATCGTGGGTGCCGGGCTCTGGCTCTTCATTCGCGTCGCCCCTCGCCGCGACCAATCTCCTCGAGCCGCTGTTGCATCCGGTTCCGATCCAGCGATCGAACCGGCGGGCCCGTGACGATACGGATGCGGCTTGCCTGCATCGCGGCCCTCAGGCGGCCTTGTCCGGCGCACAACAGCCGCCGGGGCGCGTCTCGCCGGGCGGGTCGCTGCCGTACATCGTGCTTTCGCCCGTCGTCAGGAACGTCTCCCACTGCACGCCCTGCGGATCCGCGACCCAGCTCTTTTCGCTCTTGGCGTAGCAGCAGGTGGTCGCGCCCTCCTCCAGCACCGCGGTGTCGGCGCGCCGCAGCCGCGAATAGACGTCGGCGAGCTCGGTGCGGTTCTCGACCTGGATGCCGAGATGACGGACCCCGGTCTGCGCACCGCGCCGGCTGATCGCGAAATTGACGCGCGGGTCGTCGAGCATCCATTTCGCGTAGTCGTCCTTGAGCATTACAGGCTCCGCCGCGAACAGCGTGCTGTAGAAGCGTACCGACGCGGCGAGGTCGTCGACGCTCACGTGGACATGAAGTCGTTTCATCGGTAGGTCTCCGGTTTGGCCGGCACATCGGCCGACAGTGTCTTGACGAGAAACGCTGAGCTCGACGGACAGATGTCCGAAAACTCGCGCGTCGAACGAATGGCCGGCGGGGCGCGATCCCGGTCGGCATCGATGTAGCCGCGTCGGCGGAAGAAGCTCTCAGCAGTCGAGGTCAGCAAGTAGACGGCACGGGCGCCGCGGGCGCGCGCATGAGCCTCCGCGTGTGCCACGAGCGCGCATCCCAGGCCGGTCGAGCGGCGCGACGGCGCGACGACCAGCGAGCGCAACAGCGCATCCGGCCCGCAGAACTGCACACCAACGAGCCCGTGAGGAGCCGCCGACGATCCGACCAGGAAGAAGTCCTCCATCAGCGCCGCCGTCAGGTCGGCAACTGGCAGGTTCGCGGACCTCAGCAGTGCCACGGCGGCGTCGAGCGGAGGCCCGCGATGGATCGCGTTGCCGTTCACGAGCGAGCTCTCAGGCGACCTGGCGCGTGCGCTTCACCGCGCGTGCGGACCGCGCGGGAGCGCAGGCCGCGCCTGCGAGCGCTGCGCCGCGGCAGCAGTTCTCGGTCAGGTAGTCGACCAGCGCCCGCATCCCCGCGAAGTCCGCGGCATAGATCAGCTCGCGGCCGCGACGCGTCTGCGTGATGAGCCCCGTGCGATGCAGGTGCTGCAGGTGAAACGTCAGCGAAGAGGACGGCAGCGCGAGCCGTCCGGCGATGGTTCCGGCGTTGAGCCCTGCCGGACCCGCCTCGACGAGCAGCCGATACGCCGCGAGCCGGTGCGTGTGCGCCAGCGCCGAGAGCGATGCGACAGCCGTCGCCGGATTCATGTTCTGTTCCATATTTCGAGGATAGTCGAATTATAGTGCCGAAATGGAGCCTGTCAAACGAAAAAAGCGCCGCCCCCGGCGGTCGCGCCGGGAGCGGCACTGCTGGCGCCTGAATCCAGGCTTACTGGTTCGGCGTGGTCGCGGGCTCGGTCGGCTGCGAAGCCGGTGCCGAAGCCGGCGCCGATGCCTCCGACGCGCGCCAGGTGTCGTACTCGCTCTGGCTCAGGGCCCCGTCGCCGTCGCTGTCCGCCGAGCGGAAGCTCGCGGTCAGCGTGGCCTCGGAAGCGACCTCCGCGGTCGACAGCTTGCCGTCCTTGTTGGTGTCGAGATCCGTGAAGGTCATCGACGCCGGGTCAGCCGCGTTCGCAGCGAAGGCTGCCAGGGCGGCAGCAACGGCTCCAATCAGCAATCGGTTCATCGTGATGCTCCTGTCTGTTGTCTGTGTGCGTGGGGTTACGTTCGCATCCTGCGGGGGTGCTCGTCGTGGTGACATCGGCCACACGAGGAAGTTCTTGCCGGACTAGTCCGCTCTCTGTCAGACAAACACCGACTACGCACCGCGAGGCGCGTTGGCCGGGTCGCTCCGGTGGCCGAGCTCGGTCAGGGCCTGCGTGACCGCCGCCAGCGGTTCGGACACGTCGGATCGACCTGTCCCGTCAGCCAGCATGTTCTCCTCGCTTGCGGCCTGGAGCTGCACCAGTGAGCGCTGCCAGTTGAGCAGGATCGCAATCTTCTCCTCGTCGGAGCACTCGCGCAGCGCCAGCACCTCGCGGGGATGGCGGAAGTAGGCCTCCGGTCTCGCCAGCGCCTGGTCCCTGTCGAAGGTGGTCATCGTCCCTCTTCAGTACCCACCGCCAAACGAATAGGTGACGCCCAGCGAAATCAGGTCGAGGTCGCCGACCACGTCGGTGTCGAACTTCTCGTACTCGGCCTGTATGCCGAAGTTCTGCAGACGCATCCGCACACCCGCGCCGTACGCGAACTCGGTGGCGTCGTCCTCGAAGTTGACAGCGCCGAATCGACCTTCGCCGTCGATGCGCGCCGCGCCGGCCTTTGCGTACAGATCGAACATGGAGACCGGAATCAGCCCGACCGCGTACACGGCAAAGCCCTTGGCCTCGGCGTCGAAGGCTTCCGAGGCCGGCGTCAGCGGCGCCTTGGCCTCGCCGAAGTCGATGTAGTTGCCTTCGACCGCGAAATACGGATTGAAACGGTAACCCGCGAGGACCTTCCAGCTGTTGTCCTCGTCGTCGAGATCGTCGACGTCGAAGTTGTCGGCGTCCCAGCGCGACTGGGTCAGACCCGCGCCGAGATAGAAGCCCGGCTCGACGTCGACATCCTGAGCAAGCGCTGTACCTGACAGAGCAAGCGGCGCCGCGATCGACAGGCAGATGGCTAGTGTAGGTTTCAGCATCAGGTGCTCCATGCGTTTGATGGCCACATTGCCATCGGGTGCAGACGATTGCGGATGCGCCCCGCCGGCAGCATCGGCGCGCTCCCCGAAGGCTCGTCGGCTCCGTCCGACAGCTGATCCTGAAACGCAGCAACCGCGCCGCCGCGGGCGCGCGCGCCTCGCGAACGCGGCCAATTCCGACGGCGTGTGACCTACACGACGGTGCACGCCGGCCGACAGGTCGACGCGCGTGCTTCCGGGAGGAATGGCATGGCACGCGCGCTACGGTGCGAGGCCCCATCCCGCAAGGGCCATCCATCAGTTGGAGGAAATTCGCATGCCTACCGCTTCGGGACACACCGCGGCAATCTGCGCAGCCAAGGTCATCGATACCGACGTGTTCGACAAGGCCGGGAAGAAAATCGGCGAGGTCAAGGACATCGTGCTCGACAAGACTTCGAACAACATCATGTTCGCCGTCGTCGGCTTCGGCGGCCTGCTCGGCGTCGGCGAGAAGTATCACCCCGTGCCGTGGAGCGAGCTCGACTATCAGGAAGACCGCGACGGCTACGTCGTGAGCTTCACCAGAGAGCAGCTCGCCGCCGCCCCTGCCGGCTCGATCGAAGAGCTGACTCGGGACGACGGTCGGGCTTACCGCGATCGGGCTTTCGAGTATTACCGGGCGGAGCCGTACTGGCACTGAGGCAGACCCGTCCACGCGCACCGGGCTCGTGGCGTTGACGCCACGGGCCCGGGCCTTGTGCGCTTGCAGCTCTGCCTGACCTTCCGTTCAGTCACCCGGCGTCGGCGGTTCGGCGTCGGAGTAGATTGCGATCAGCTCGAGCTCCTCGTCGCGGACCAGCCCCTTGCCCGGGCAGTAGATCTTGGTCGAGATCCCGGGCTCGAGCGGCGTGGTCTCGTTGACCTGTACGCAGTCCTTCAGGACGCCCGCCGGCACATCGATCTCGAGGCCGGCGGCGACGTGGTGCGCCCGATCCAGCGCGACGTCCGGCGCCAGCTCCTGGTAGTAGCGCGACCCGAGCAGGAAGGCCGCATCCGGCATGATGATGCCCGGCCGGGCACCGTGTCGTCCGGCGAGCCACGCCCCCTCGTGACCGACGATTTCGCCGTCCTCGTAGATGTCGACGTTCTCGCCAAAATAGTAGACGTCGCGGCTCGGATGGCAGATGGCAAAGAAGTTGCGCGAGATCTCCGCCAGCTCGCCGTCCACCGTCTCGAACTCCTCCACGACCCGCGTTCGGATCGTGCGCGTTACGCCGTCTTCGGTCAGCTGAACGTCGCGCGTTCGGTCCGTCACCGTGATCCAGAGCTCCTCCAGCTCGTCGCAGTCGCCGGCTGAGACGCAGCGCTGGTTGCTGAAGTAGGCCTGTCGCCCCGGTTTGAGCTTGAAATAGGGATTGCCACCGCTCGCCCTGAAGTCGCACTTCTCGATCGGAAATTCTTCGGTGAAGGGTAGCGGTGCAGCGCCGGCGGCCGCGACGATCGTCGCGGACAGCAGCACGCTGCTCAGCCCGCGGCGAAATATGTAATGCCTCATCTGGGTCTCCTCCCCTGGTTGCCGATCCGCAATCTCACACCCTCCCGTAGACGGGGCAGCCGGCGGGATCCTTCGACCGGCGCGTCCCCCCTCGGGCCCGGCGAATGCTTCGGCCTCTCCGCGCGTCTAACGTTGACGGGCGGCGCACATGAACGAGCCGGTACACGTCGACCGGGCCCTGGCCCGGCAGATCCTCGGGGGCGACGAGCAGGCGTTCCGCGGGCTCTTCGACGCCTTTTTCCCGCGCCTGTATCGCTTTGCGCTGGTGCGCCTGCGCGGCGACCACGACGCGGCGAGCGAGGTGGTGCAGCAGACTTTCGTCAAGGCCATCGAGCGCCTCGACAGCTACCGCGGCGAGGCGGCGCTCTACACCTGGTTCTGCCAGATCTGCCGCAACACCATCAGCGACCACTGCCGGCGGCGGAACGTCCAGGCGCGCCACGTGCTGCCGCTCGAGGACCATCCGGACCTCCGCGCCGTCATCGAGGCGCTGAGCGCGCCCGCGTCCGACGGACCCGAGGTCGCGGCCTGGCGCGCGGACATCCAGCGTCTGATCCAGGCGGCCATGGACGCCCTGCCGCAGCGCTACGGCGACGTGCTGGAGTGGAGATACATCGATGGCCTCGAGGTCGCCGAGATTGCACGCCGGCTCGCGGTGGGTCCGAAGGCGGCCGAATCGGTCCTCGGCCGCGCGCGCGCCGCGTTTCGCGGCGCGCTGCTCGAGCTCGCGACGGTGCCCGACGGCCTGCAGCCCCCATGAACCCCAGAGGCGGAATTCGCCGATGAGCAGAGACGAATCAATCACGGCCGACGAGACGCAGCCCGATACCGAGATGCTGGTCGCGCTGATCCGCGGCGCTGGCCGCCGCGAGCAGCCGCCGGAGCCGGCGCGGCAGATGGCGCTCGCAGTCGCACTCGAGGCGTGGCGCGCGAAGACCGCGCACCTGCGGCGGCGCACCGCAGCGCGATGGACGACCGCGGCAGCAATCGCGGCAGGCGCGGCCGGGCTCGCGCTCTACGCGTTGCTCCCGCGCGTCGGGATGCAGGTTCCCGCGACGCCGGTCGCGACCCTGGAGCGCGGTGTCGGCCTCGTGCAGGCGCGGCTGGACGACGGCGGCTGGCGGGTGCTCGATGAGGAGACGTCCCTGCTCAAGGGGACGCGGCTGCGCACCGGCGCGGGCGCCCGCGCGGCTTTGCGCCTGGCCGGCGGCGCCTCGCTGCGCCTCGCGGAGGACACGGAAGTCACGCTTGCCAGCCCGCCGCTCCTGGAGCTCGTCGGGGGACGGGCGTACGTCGACAGCAGTGACGGCGGCATCGGCTCACGCGTTGAGATCGTCACCTCGATCGCCAACGCCACCGACATCGGAACGCAGTTCGAGGTCAGCCTGAGCCACGACCGGTACCGGCTGCGCGTGCGCGAGGGGCGCGTCCTCCTGCGCCACGGGCACGGCCGGACGGAGGGCGCGGCCGGCGAGGAGCTCGCCATCGGCCCGGAGGGCTTTGTGGAGCGTGGCTCCGTCCCGGTCATTGGCGCGGAGTGGCGCTGGGTGGAATCGATCGCGACCGCACCCGACGTCAACGACCAGCCGGTCACGCAACTGCTCGATTGGGTGGCCCGCGAGACCGGGCGGTCCATCCGCTTCGAGGACGCCGAGGTCAAGCGTCGCGCCGCCTCGACGATCCTCCATGGCAGCATCCGCAACCTCGCCCCACTCGATGCGCTGTCGCTGATGCTGGCGACGACAGATCTCGACTACGTCGAGCTCAGCGACGGTACACTGCTGATCCAGGCCAGGCCGGTTCACTGAGCGCGACCGTGCAGACCCGGACCGAAGGTCCGCAGACCGACCGCCGGCGCCGGTGGCCGCGCGGGCTGGCATACACGTTCGCGCTCGCGGCCACGCTGCCGATCGCGCCGGCGTCCGCGGAGCTCGCGGGCGAATCGCTGGCCAGGGCCATCGCCGCTCTCGAAAACCGCGGGCTCCTCGTGCTCTATAGCAGCGACCTCGTGCGTCCGTGGATGAAGGTCGCCGCCGAACCCGCGGCGACCGAGCCGGCGGCGGTCCTGCAGGAGATCCTGCAGCCGCACGGACTGGCGACGCGGGCCGGACCGGACGGCATGCTACTCGTCGTGCGCGCGCGCGTCGTGCGGGGCGAGGCGCCGCGGCGAGATGACCCGCCACCGCTGACCGCTGCCGTGACGCCGCTCGAGGAAGTGGTTGTCGCGACGAGCCGCTACAGACTGGATACGCAGGCCGCGTGGCCCATCTCCCTCGACTCGGCCGACATCGCGCGGCTGCCCGTGCTGGGCGACGACCCGTTGCGCGCCACCACACAGCTTCCCGGCGCCGCCGCCGGCGACTTCAGCGCCAAGGCCAACCTGCGCGGAGGCGAGGGCGACGAGACGCTGGTCCGCTTCGACGGGCTGCGGCTCTTCAATCCGTTCCACTTCAAGGATTTCCAGAGCCTCTTCAGCACGATCGACCCGGCGATCGTGCGCGGCATAGAGGTATACACCGGCGGCTTTCCGGCCTCGTTCGGCGATCGCATGAGCGGCGTGATCAGCATCGACAGCCTCGCCGCCGCCAATGCTCCGCAGCGCGAGGTCGCGCTCACCCTCTACAACGCCTCGGCGCGCTTTGCGCAGCCCTTCGCCGAGGGGCGCGGCGAGTGGCTGCTGTCGGGGCGACGCAGCAATCTCGAGACGCTGCTCGATCTCGCCGATGAGGATCGCGGCGCGCCGGGGTACACCGACCTCTACGGCCGCGTCGCGTACCAGCTCACAGATGCGCTCGGGGTCACCGCAAGCGCGCTGCGGTTCGATGACGATCTCGAGCTCAACGACACCGATTTCGAAGAGATCGCGGACGCCACTTACCGCGATGCGTACTACTGGCTGCGTCTCGACTACGAGCCGGGGCCGGCGCTGCACGGCAGCGTGTTCGTCGCGCGCAGTGAGCTCGACAGCGATCGCGCCGGCAGCGTCGACCAGGAAGGAATCGCGAGCGGCACGCTGGAGGATACGCGCGAGTTCAGTATCGATTCCGTGCAGACCGACTGGTCCTTCTCGCGGTCCGATGCGCTCGCCTTCGCGCTCGGTGGGGAATGGCGCCGCATGCGCGGCAGCTACGAATATCAGGACGAGGTCGCGTTCGATGTGCTGTTCGACACGCCCGGCGCACCGCAGGAGGCGACCCGCGAGCGCAATCTCGCGGTGAATCCGTCCGGCGATCAGGTCGGCCTGTACGCGAGCGTGCGTGCGCAGCCGGCTGCGACCTTCGTGGCGGACGTCGGACTGCGCTGGGATCACGAAAGCCTGAGCCAGAGCGGGCACGAAACTTGGAGCCCTCGCGCCAACCTGCTCTGGATGCCCGGCGAGCGGATGCAGCTGCGCGCGGCGTGGGGACGCTACTACCAGGCGCAGGCGGTCAACGAGCTGCAGGTCCCCGATGGCGTCACGGAATTCTCGCCTCCGCAGCGCGCCGACCACTGGGTTGCCGGCTTGGAGTACCGGCACCCGGAAGCGATCGACCTGCGGCTCGAGTTCTATCAGAAGGAATATCACCAGCTGCGGGCACGGTTCGAGAACATGTTCAACTCGGCGGTACTGCTGCCGGAGCTCAAGCCGGACCGGGTGCTCATCGCGCCCGAATCCGCCCGCGCGCGCGGGCTCGAGCTCAGCGTCAGCCGTCGCACCGAATCGCCGCTCGACTGGTGGTTCGCCTGGTCCTGGGCCGAGGTCACTGACGAGCTGCCCGACACCTCGAGTCGTCGCAGCTGGGACCAGTCGCACGCGATCGGCGCAGGTCTCGTCTGGCATAGCGGTGGCTGGGAACTGACGCTCGCGGGCCGCTACCATTCCGGGTGGCCGACCACGGCGCTCGAGCTCGCGAGCCTCGAGCCGGTGGCGCTGGTCGTCACGGGTCCACGCAACGCCGAACGGCTCGGCGATTATCGCAGCGTCGACGTGCGCGTCGCGCGAGTATTCGATCTCGACCGCGCCGGGGAGCTCACCGCGTTTCTCGAGATCACCAACCTGTTCAACGAGAACAATGAGTGCTGCGTCGACTACGACATCTCCGACGAGGTCGATCCGCCGGTACTCGAGGCCGACCCGGGCTACTATCTGCCGCTGCTGCCGTCGATCGGTTTCATCTGGCGTTTCTGACGCATGACCCTGTTCGCCGTCCTGGTATCGACCTCCGGGCAGGTCGGTGCCGACGCTTCGCGGCTCGCCAAGATTCGCGCGCTGGCCGCCTTTCTGCGCGCGCTCGAGCCCGCCGAGATCGAGACCGCGGTCGCGTGGCTCGCCGGGGAGCTTCCCCAGGGGCGGACAGGCATCGGCCCGGCGTTGCTGCAACCCGCGAGCAGCGGCCCAGCCGCCGGATCGCCCACGCTCTCGATCCTCGAGGTGAACGAGCAGCTGGCCGCGGTCGCGGCGAGCCGCGGCGGAGGCTCGCAGACGCAGCGCCTCGAGCTGCTGCGCGAGCTCTTCGCACGCGCCACCGACGCCGAGCGCGACTTCCTGATCCGCCTGCTGCTCGCCGATCTGCGGCAGGGCGCACTCACGGGCGTGATGGTCGAAGCGATCGCCGCGGCCGGCGACCTGCCGCAGGCCCAGGTGCGGCGCGCCGCTATGTATGCGGAGAGCCTCGGCGCCGCCGCGCGCGTCGCGTTGCTCGACGGCGGCGATGCCCTGGCGCAGTTTCAGCTTGTGATCCTTGCGCCGATCGCGCCGATGCTGGCGCAGACCGCCGCGGACGTTGCGGAGGCGCTGCGGCTCCTCGCCGGCGACATCGCTTTCGAGTGGAAGATGGACGGCGCCCGGATCCAGGTGCACCGTTCCGGGGACACGATCCGCGTCTATACCCGCAACCTCAACGACGTCACGTTGGCGGTTCCGGAAGCGGTCGAAGCGGTTCGCTCGCTGGCGACGCGCGACCTGATTCTCGACGGCGAGGCGATTGCGCTCAACGCGGCCGGGCGCCCTCACCCGTTTCAGGTCACCATGCGCCGCTTCGGCCGGCGGCTCGAGGTCGCCGAATCGCGTGCGACGCTGCCGCTCTCGGCGTTCTTCTTCGACTGTCTGCGTGTGAACGGCGAGTCGCTTGCGGATCGCCCGGCGGCGCAGCGCTTTGCCGCGCTCGCCGCCGCAGTGCCCGCGGAACTGCAGATACCGCGCCTCATCACGCGCTCCGAGTCGGCCGCGCAGACATTCTACGAGGGGGCGCTGGCGGCCGGTCACGAAGGCGTGATGGCCAAGGCGCTCGATTCGACCTACGAGGCGGGCAATCGCGGCGCCGCCTGGCTCAAGATCAAGCGTGCCCACACGCTGGACCTCGTGGTGCTCGGTGCCGAATGGGGGCACGGCCGGCGCGCCGGCCGCCTTTCCAACCTGCATCTGGGTGCGCTCGATCCGGCGACCGGCGAGTACGTGATGCTCGGCAAGACCTTCAAGGGGCTCACCGATGCGATGCTCGAGTGGCAGACGCGCGAACTGCTCGTGCGTGAGGTCCGCCGCGACGCCGGAACCGTGTTCGTCCGTCCCGAGCTCGTCGTCGAGATCGCCTTCAGCGACCTGCAGGCGAGCCCGCGCTATCCCGGCGGTCTCGCGCTGCGGCTGGCGCGCGTCAAGCGCTACCGTAACGACAAGCGCGCGGAGCAAGCCGACACGATGGCGACGGTGAGGCGAATCTTCGAGGCACAGGGATGAAGGGCGCGCCGGGACGGGACCCCGGGATCGTGGGGTCGGCTCCCGATGTCGTCCGTTTCTGACACGACGACGGCCCGACGTCCGACAGCGCCGGCGGCGCTCGTGAACATTGGATAGGCAGGCGTCGATCGAGCGACGCAATCGCGGAGCGTCGCGTGCACGCCGAACAAGACACCATCCCGGTCCGGGAGTCCCATCCGCCGCTCGACTACGAGACGGTGCGCCGCCAGACGGTGGCGCTTTGCGCGTCCCTCGAGCGCGAGGATTTCGTGGTCCAGAGCATGCCCGACGCCAGCCCCGTCAAGTGGCACCTGGCGCACACGACCTGGTTCTTCGAGCGCTTCGTGCTGCGCGAGCTCGCAGGGCTGCCGCCCTGGGACCAGCGTTACGAATACCTGTTCAACTCGTACTACGAAGCGGTCGGTGCGCGCCTCGCGCGCGCGGAGCGCGGCATGCTGACCCGCCCGACGGTCGAGGAGGTGCTCGACTACCGCCGGCATGTGGATCAGCGGATCCGCGAACTCGCCGGTCTGGGCGAGCGCCACGAAGCGGCAGCGGCGCGCATCGAGCTCGGCCTGCACCATGAGCAGCAGCACCAGGAGCTGCTGCTCACGGACCTCAAGCACGCCTTCTCCCGCAATCCGCTGCAGCCCTCCTACGCGCCCTCTCCGGCGCCGACGCCCGGCGGCCCGGTAACGCCGCTTCATTGGCACCGCGTGAACGGCGGTTTGCAGGAGATCGGCGCCGGGCCCGGCGCGTTCTGCTTCGACAACGAGCAGCCGCGGCATCGCGTGTATGTCCAGTCCTTCGCGATTGCGCACCGGCTCATCACCAACGGTGAGTACCTCGAATTCATTCGCGACGGCGGCTACGGCGAGCCCGCGCTCTGGCTCGCGGATGGCTGGGCGCTCGTGCAGTCGCAGTGCTGGCGTCACCCGCTCTACTGGTCGGACTCGCTCGATTCCGAGTTCACGCTCGGCGGCCGTCGGACGATCGATGCCACGGAGCCGGTCTGCCACCTGAGCTACTACGAGGCCGACGCATTCGCGCGCTGGGCGGGCGCGCGGCTGCCGACCGAGGCCGAATGGGAGGTCGCCTCGCGCGCGTCGGACCTGCCCGGCAACTTCGTCGAGAGCGGCCATCTGCATCCCGCTGCGGCGGCGTCCGGACGCCAGCTGCAGCAGATGCTGGGCGCGGCGTGGGAATGGACCTCATCGGCGTATGCCCCGTATCCGGGCTTTCGACCGGGTGCGGGCGCGCTCGGCGAGTACAACGGCAAGTTCATGGCGAACCAGTACGTGCTGCGCGGCGGGTCGTGCGCGACGCCGACAAACCATATCCGGCCGAGCTACCGCAACTTCTTCTATCCGCATCAGCGCTGGCAGTTCACCGGACTGCGGCTCGCAAAGGACCTCTGACGTGGCCGCCGTCGAACGCGCACTCGAACGACGCGATGCCGGCGGGCTGTCAGCCGACGATCGGCCGCTGCGGGCCGCGGTGCTGGAGGGTCTGCGGCAACGCCCGAAGCGCATTTCTCCCGTATGGTTCTACGACGAGCCCGGCTCATGCCTGTTCGACGCGATTTGCGAGCTGCCGGAGTACTACCTCACGCGCCTCGAGATAGCGATCCTGCACCGCTGGCTGCCCGAGATCGCGGCGCTCCTGGGAGCGGATCTCTGCGTGATCGAGCCCGGCAGCGGCAGCGGCACGAAGACGCACATGCTGCTCGAGGCGCTGCAGCGCCCCGCGGCCTACGTGCCGGTCGACATCGCCTGCGAGCACCTCGAGGCCGCCGCCGCCCGCCTGCGGCTCGAGCATCCCGGCCTGCGTGTGCACCCCGTCTGCGCCGATTTCACCGCGCCCTTCACGGTCCCCGACGGGCCGCCCTTCGACCGCCGGCTCGTCTACTTCCCCGGATCGACCATCGGCAACTTCGACCGCTACGAGGCCACGGCGTTGCTCGCCAACCTGCGCGCGATCGCGGACGGCGGCTCGATGCTGATCGGCGTCGATCTCGCGAAGGACCCCTCCGTGCTGCTCGCCGCTTACGACGACGCCGCGGGCGTAACCGCCACCTTCAATCGCAATGCGCTGCTGCATATCAACCGGCGCCTCGGAACCGACTTCGATCCCGCGGCCTTCGCTCATCGCGCCGTGTGGAACGCGGCGGAATCGCGTATCGAGATGCACCTGGTGAGCCGGCGCCGTCAGCTCGTGCGCATCGGCGATGAGTTCGTGAGCCTTGCACAGGGCGAGGCAATCGTCTCGGAATACAGCCACAAGTACACGCTGGCGGGGTTCGCCGCGCAGGCCCGCGCCGCAGGCTGGCGCGTCGGCCAGATCTGGACCGATCCGAGCGGCTGGTTCAGCGTGCAGCAGCTCCTGCCCGGCTACGGTTTCACTTCGGACGAGGCTCGCTCACGACGGGCGCGGGCGCTGCACCCGAGCGGTACTCCGTCACCGCAGCAATGAGCAGGCGGGTGGCGTTGCGCACTTCTTCCTGGAGCGCCGCGTCGTCGTCCAGCGCGGCGTGGCTCGTTGCGTACGGCTCGTAGTAGCCGACGTAACGATCGAGCGTGGCGCCGTAGCCGGCCTGCACGAGCTGCATGTCGTGCAGCCAGTCCGTCAGCGAGCGGCGCAGCGTTTCCGCGCCGACCGTGTCGCCGTGCACGACGATGGCGAAGCGCCGCCCCGCGAGGTGTCGCGGATAGTGCCAACCCGCGAGCTCCAGCGCCTTGGCCCGCGCGGGATCCTTGCCCCGGGTGGTCGTGGGATCCGGATTGCCGCCATCGGCGCAGACGAGCCGATCCATCATCAGCTTGAGCACGCCGGGCGCCTGGTACCAGTAGACCGGCGTCACGATCATCACCCCGTGCGCCGCGACCCATCGTGGGTAGATCTCGTTCATCCAGTCGTTGACCTGTCCCATGGCGTGGTTCGGATAGCACGAGCAGGGCCAGTGACAAAGCGGCATCGCCGTCGACACGCAGGCCTTGCAGGGCAGGATCTGACGGCCGTACTGCGTCGTGAGCATGCTGAGATCGAGCAGATCGCACTCGAAGCCAGGCGCCCGACCGAGCTCTTGGCGTGCGATCTGCGCCAGGCGGAAGGTCTTCGACATCTCTCCCGGACAGGTCTGATCGTGGCGCGCGGCGCCGCAGACGATCAGCACGCGGCTCGCGGCGCCGCGATCGCGCTGCTCGCGCTCGGCCGCGAGGATGGCTTCGCGCGCCTCGAGCCACTCGACCGGCAGCTCGAAGTCCGGGTCGGCGAACCCCGGCCCCGCGCGCCGCTTGACGGGACTCTTGCGATACCTGTCGTAGCCCTGCCAGGCGACCTC
>JBQGDL010000022.1:0-9265 GCA_052039045.1 Steroidobacteraceae bacterium | reverse complement strand
CGGCGCGGCCGCCGCCGCGGCCGCCGGAGTCGTCCCGATGAGCCTCGTCAAGCTCGCGTTCGCGGACGCGACGCAGGACTTCACCTTCGCCTACATCTCCGACGCCCACAGCCAGCTCGTCTCCGGGCCGACGAAGCGGTTCGTCCGCAACTGGGACCGCGGCCTCGTCCGAGCGGTGGCGGAGACGAACATGCTGACGCCGAAGCCGGACTTCGTCGTGTTCGGCGGCGACCTCGCCCAGCTCGCGCTCAAGGAGGAGCTCGACCACGGCGCCGAGATCATGTCGGCGCTCAAGTACAAGACGCGCTACGTGATGGGCGAGCACGACTACTACCTCGACCTCGGCGAGTACTGGTCGAAGCTCTTCGGCCCGCACTATTACAGCTTCGACCACAAGGGCGTGCACTTCGTCGTGCTGAACAGCATCCTCACCTACGACGACTGGACGTTCAACCGCTGGCCGACGGCCGAGCAGCGCATGCTCGAGATGGCCGGACTCGACAATCCGAACGGTTCGCCGTTCATGGTCGGCGACACGCAGCGCGAGTGGCTGCGCAAGGACCTCGCAAAGGTGAAGAAGGACACGCCGCTCGTGGTGTTCTCGCATTCACCGCTGCAGAAGATCTACAAAGGATGGAACTTCTGGACCGAGGACGCCGAGCAGGTACAGGCGCTGATCGCGCCGTTCGACAAGACGACCGTGCTGTACGGGCACGTTCACCAGATCCAGTACAACCAGGCCGGCAACATCGCCTTTACCTCGGCGATGGCGACGGCGTGGCCCTGGCCGTATCCGCAGTCCTACGCGCAGGCCGAGCAGCTGCTGCCGAAGCTCACGGTGCAGATGAACCGCGCCGACCCGTTCTTCGAGCGCGACGCGACCGGATGGCAGTTCATCGACGTCGCCAGCGGCCGTGCGCGGGTCAACTACAACCTGTACAACAACACGGCGCGCGTGGTCGCCTTCGACGAGAGCGCAGGTGCGCCGCAGGACGTCGGGTTCCAGGCGGCCGACCGGCGCATCGCACCGCAGACGCACTACTAGGGGGACGGCATGAAGAGAGCCCGATTCGTCGCGGCAGCGCTGCTCGGTCTGTGTGTGGCCGGCACGGCAGGAGCCGACGAGTTCACCCAGGACGATCTGAAGCGCTGGCAGGCGCAATTCGACGGGGTCGTGAAGCAAGGTCGCGCGCTCTGGACCGACGGCAAGCTCGGAACCAACGGCGTTGCCTGTGCGCAGTGTCACCCGAACGCCGCCAATACGCACCCGGAGACCTACCCCAAGTTTCAGAAGCAGCTCGGCAAGGTCGCCAACCTCTGGGAGATGGTGAACTGGTGCCTGCGCAACCCGCTCGAGGGCCAGGCGCTCGCCGCCGACGATCCGAAGATGACGGCCATGCTCGCCTACATCGCGTTCGAGCGGCGCGGTGTTGCGCTGGAGCCCGGCAAGCACTGATGCCACCGAGCGGGCACGTGCGTCTCGCCATGCTCGGCGCGGTCGGGCTCGCATGGCTCGCCACGGCGCAAGCCGCCGACACGCCACGCATCGATGCTCAGGCGCTGCTCGAGCGCATCGAGCGCCGCGACGCGGACCTCCTCGTGCTCGATGTGCGGACGGCGGAGGAATACGCGGAGGGGCACGTCCCGGGCGCGGTCAACATCCACTACGCGCAGCTGCCGGCGCGCATCTCGGAGCTCCCCTGGGCGGCGAGCCGCGACATCATCCTCTACTGCACCGTGGGCGTGCGGGCGGAGCGGGCCGCTACCCGTCTGCGGGAGCACGGCTACCTGCGTCTGCTGCACCTCGATGGGGACATGCGCGGCTGGCAGAAGCAGGATCTGCCAATCGAGAAGTAGAGGGGACATTCTCCATTTCCGCTTCGGTAGTTCCACCACCGGCGATGCATGCACCGCCCGGAAATGGAGAATGTCCCCATTAGCCCGGTCAGCGGAACAGGTAGTCGAGCGCAATCCCGGCGAAGACAGCGGCGCCGAACGCGTTGTTGTTGAGAAACGCCCGGAAGCACGCATCCCGGTCGCGGGCACGTATCAGCCATTGCTGCCACACGGCGAGCGCGGCGGCGGCGGCGAGGCCGAGCCAGTACCAGCGGCCGAAACCGCTCATCCGGCCCACGACGGCGAGCGCCGCCAGGCACGCGAGCTGCATTGCAGCGATGGCCGCGCGGTCCGCGCGGCCGAAGAGGATCGCCGATGAATGCACGCCGAGCGCGAGATCGTCGTCGCGGTCCACCATCGCGTACATGGTGTCGAAGACCGTCGTCCACAGCACGACGGCGGCGAACAGCAGCCATGCGACCGCGGGCACGCCCCCCGTCTGCTCGGCGAAGGCCATCGGCACAGACCAGGCGA
Organism: Steroidobacteraceae bacterium; assembly: GCA_052039045.1. Lineage (GTDB taxonomy): Bacteria > Pseudomonadota > Gammaproteobacteria > Steroidobacterales > Steroidobacteraceae > DATJKD01. The sequence continues at coordinate 6,895 of JBQGDL010000022.1, read as the reverse complement.
ACGCGGCGCCGAGCCAGGCCTGTGGCAGCGGAAACAGGCGCTTGAGAAACGGATAGACGACGGCGATCGCGCCGCCCGCAAGCGCGAACAGCTGCGTCAGCCGTGCGAGCGGCAGGATCAGGGCGAGCGCGGCCGCCGCGAGCACCGCGAACAGACCCAGCGCCTCTGCCGGGGTGACGGCAAGGCGCGCCAGCGGACGGCCCGCGGTGCGACGCACACGCGGGTCGACGTCGCGATCGGCGTAGTCGTTGATGACGCAGCCCGCCGCGCGCATCAGAAACGTGCCGGCGACGAAGATGACGAACACCCGCTCCTCGGGCTGGCCGTTCCCGGAGATCCACAGCGCCCAGAGCGCCGGCCACAGCAGCAGCCAGAAGCCGATCAGCCGGTCGAGCCGCATCAGCCGCGCATACTCGGCGAAGCGGCCGGCCATGGTCAGACCTTGCCGAAGCGCGTGCCGTCGCCGATCCAGCGGCGCTGCAGCTGATCGGCCGCGACGGGCGCGGCATCGAGCATTGCTTCCGCGGCCGACTGCACGCCGGGCAACAGGTCGGCGTCGCGGAGCAGATCCGCGACCCTGAGCTGCATGAGTCCGGTCTGGCGCGTGCCGAGCAGCTCGCCCGGCCCGCGCAGCTCGAGATCGCGACGCGCGACCTCGAAGCCGTCGTTCGTGTCGCGGAGCACCGCCAGGCGCTCGCGCGCGTGCGGTGCGAGCGGCGCGCGGTACAGCAGCACGCAGGTGCTCTCGACGGGGCCGCGACCGACGCGGCCGCGCAACTGGTGCAGCTGTGCAAGACCCATGCGCTCTGCGTTCTCTACGACCATCAGGCTGGCGTTCGGCACGTCGACGCCCACTTCGATCACGGTCGTCGCCACGAGCACGGCCAGGCGGCCGTTCTTGAACGCGGTCATCACGACGTCCTTGCGTTTCGCCGGCATGCGGCCGTGCACCAGGCCGACCGTGACCCCTGGGAGCGTCTCGGCGAGCGCGGCCGCCGTCTCGATCGCCGCCTGGTGCGGCGCGAGCTCGGATTCCTCGATCAGTGGACACACCCAGTAGGCCTGCCGGCCCGCGCCGCAGGCGCTGCGGATGCGCGCGATCACCTCGTCGCGGCGCGTCTCGGGCAGCACCACGGTGCGCACCGGCGTGCGTCCGGGCGGCAGCTCGTCGATCACCGAGACGTCGAGATCGGCGTACGCCGTCATCGCCAGCGTGCGCGGGATCGGCGTGGCGGTCATCACGAGCTGGTGCGGATGGCGACCGGATGCCGCGCCTTTCTCGCGCAGCTGCAACCGCTGGTGAACGCCGAAGCGGTGCTGCTCGTCGACGATCGCGAGCGCGAGCCGCTGGAATTCGACGCCCTCCTGGAAGAGAGCGTGCGTGCCGACCGCCACCTGCGCTTCGCCGGACGCGAGCGCGTGCGTCAGCGCGTTGCGTGCCCGGCCAGTGTGTCGGCCGGTGAGCAGCGCGACGCGGAGGCCGAGCGGCTCGAGCCAGGCGCAGAAGTTGCGCGCATGCTGCTCGGCGAGCAACTCCGTCGGTGCCATCACCGCAGCCTGCCCGCCGTGCTCGGCGGCGCGCAGTGCCGCGAGCGCAGCGACCACGGTCTTGCCGGAACCGACATCGCCCTGCACCAGCCGCATCATGGGGTGCTCGCGCGCGAGATCCGCTTCGATCACGACCCAGACGCGCCGCTGCGCCGCAGTGAGCGCGAACGGCAGCGAGCCGATGAGCTGCTCGACGCGACCGCGGGCGGGCGTGAGCGGCCAGCTGCGGTCGTGGTCCGCGGTGCGGCGCAGCCGCCGCAGCGATACCTGGTGTGCCAGCAGCTCCTCGAAAGCGAGCGTGCGCTGTGCCGGATGTCGGCCGGCGTTGAGTGCCTCGAGGTTGGCCTCCGGCGGCGGACGATGCACCTCGCGCAGCGCCGGTTCCAGCGGCCGCAGCGACCAGTGCCGGCGCACGCCGGGATCGACGCAGTCGACGAGCCCACCCGGCAGTTCGGCCAGCGCCAGCGCGATGAGTTGTCGCAGCCGGCCCTGCTGCACGCCCTCCGTCGTCGGATAGATCGGAGTCAGTCCTTCGTCGGGCAGCGACGCTCCCGGCTGCGTGCGTCGATACTCCGGATGCACCATCTCGAGTCCCGACGGGCCGGCGCGAACCTCGCCGAAGCAGCGCAGCCGCGTACCGCGTGCGAGCCCTGCCTGCTGCGCCGCGGAGAAGTGAAAGAATCGCAGCGTCAGGAAGCCAGAGCCGTCGGCGATGCGGCACAGGAGCACGCGCCGGCCGCGGAATGCAACCTCGGTGAGCTGCACCTCGCCCTCGACGACGGCGCGTTCGCCTGCGCGCAGGGCGCCGATCGGACTCACGCGTGTGCGATCCTCGTAGCGCAACGGGAGGTGAAACAACAGGTCCTGGATGGTGAAGATGCCGAGACGGGCCAGGGTATCGGCGAGCGCCGGGCCCACGCCGCGCAGATTCGTCACCGGTCGTGCGTCGAGCGGCACCGCTGTCCGCGCCCCGGGGCCGGAATGTTGATCGACGTTCGGCAATCGCGCGGCCAGCGCTAGAGCTCGAGGATGCCGTCGATCTCGACTGCCGCGCCGCGCGGCAGTGCCGCGACACCGACCGCGGCGCGCGCCGGGTAGGGTTGTGGCACGTACTCCGCCATCACCCGGTTGACGAGCTGGAAGTGACCCAGATCCACGAGATAGACGTTGAGCTTGGCGAGCGAGCCGAGACCGCTGCCCGCCGCAACGGCGACCGCCTCGAGGTTCTCGAACACGCGTCGCACCTGGGCTTCCATGTCGCCACCGACCAGCTCGCCGGTCGCCGGGTCGAGCGGGATCTGTCCCGACAGATACACGGTGCGGCCGATCTTGATCGCCTGCGAGTACGTGCCGATGGCCCTGGGCGCCGCATCGGTCGATATGACTTCACGCGTCACGGTCCGCTCCGGAAAGGGGGACATTCTCTATTTCGATCGGCGTTGCTGTCGAGCCGTCGGCAGCCTGACGCGCGGGACGGGACCGAGTTGACGGGGTGCCGCAGCCCCCTGATGGGCGCCCCTGCGCTTCAGGCAAGCGTCCGCGTTACGCGAAGCACTTCCGGCATGCCGCGGATCGCCCGGATCAGGCGCGCCAGGTGCTTGCGATCGTGGACCAGCAGCTCGAAGATCAGCGTCGAGCTGTCGCTGTCGCGCTCGACCACCGATACGCGGTCGATGTTGCTCTGCGTGGCGGAGATCGCCGCGGCGACCTGCGCGAGCACGCCCATGCGGTTGGTCACCTCGACCTTGATCTCGACGTGGAACAGCCGGTCCGGCGAGGCCTGCCAGGTGACGGGAACCCATTTTTCCGGGTGCTTGCGGAACGAGGCCAGGTTACCGCAGGCCTCGCGATGGATCACCACTCCACGGCCGCTGGAGAGGTTCGCGAGCACCGGATCGTTCGGGATCGGGAAGCAGCAGCGCGCATAGGTCACGACCAGTCCCTCGGTACCCGCGATCGCGAGCGCGCCCGGGCCGCTCTCGGTGCCGTCGCCTGCGTCGGGGGGCAGCAGCCGCCGGGCGACGAACGGGGCGATCCGCTCGCCGAGGCCAAGCTTCTCGAAGAGATCCTCGGCGTTCTTGAGCCCGAACTCCTTGACCACTGCCTGTACGGAGTCGGCGGGAAGCTTGCGCAGGCTGAGCGAGAACTCCTCGAGCGCCTGGTTGAGGAGCCGCTTGCCGAGCTCGATCGCCTCGCTGCGCTTGAGATTCTTCAGATACTGGCGGATCGCCGCCCGCGCCTTCGCGGTGACCACGAAGTTGGCCCAGGACGGGTTCGGCGTGGCGCCCTTGGCGGTGATCACCTCGACCGTCTGACCGTTGCGCAGCGGTGTGCGCAACGGCACGAGCCGCCGGTCGACCTTGGCGGCCACGCAGCGATTGCCGACGTCGGTGTGCACCGCGTAGGCGAAGTCGACGCAGGTGGCGCCGCGGGGCAGCCTGCGGATGTCGCCCTTCGGAGTGAAGACGTACACCTTGTCCGGGAAGAGATCCACTTTGACGCTCTCGAGGAACTCCTCGGAGCTGCCGCCCTGCTGAATCTCGACGAGCTGCTGCAGCCACTCGCGCGCTCGCTCGCTGTGCGCGCGGTCGCCGGCGTCGCCGGCCTTGTACTGCCAGTGCGCGGCAATGCCGGATTCGGCGATCTTGTGCATGTCGTCGGTGCGGATCTGCACCTCGACCGGCATGCCGTTCGGTCCGAACAGCGTCGTGTGCAGCGACTGGTAGCCGTTGGCGCGCGGGATCGCGATGTAATCCTTGAAGCGCCCCGGCATCGGCTTGAACACGGAGTGCACGTTGCCCAGCGTGCGGTAGCAGGTGTCGGCCGTGTCGACCACGATCCGGAACCCGTACACGTCTACGATTTCGTTGAGCGCGACCTTCTTGCGGCGCATCTTCTGGTAGATGCTGTACGGATCCTTCTCGCGGCCCTCGATGCGCGCCTGGATCCCCGCCTTGTCGAGCGCGCCTTTGAGCGCATCGGCGATGCGACCGACGAACTGCTTCTGATTGCCCTTGGCGCGGCGCACCGCACTCTCTATTACCCGGTAGCGGCGCGGGTACAGCGAGCGGAAGCCGAGATCCTCGAGCTCGGTCTTGATCGCGTGCATGCCGAGCCGGTGCGCGATCGGCGCATAGATCTCGAGCGTCTCGCGCGCGACCATGCGGCGTTTCCCGGGCGGCATCGCGCCCAGCGTGCGCATGTTGTGCGTGCGATCGGCGAGCTTGACCATGATCACGCGGATGTCGCGCACCATGGCGAACAGCATCTTGCGGAAGCTCTCGGCCTGCGCCTCTTCGCGGCTCTTGAACTGGATCTGGTCGAGCTTGCTCACCCCGTCGACCAGCTCGGCGACCTCGGCGCCGAAGCGCCGGTGGATCTCCTCCTTGAGGGTCGGAGTGTCCTCGATGACGTCGTGCAGAATCGCCGCAATCAGCGTCTGCGGGTCGAGCCGGAGGTCGGCCAGCAGGTCCGCGACCGCGACCGGGTGCGTGATGTAGGGCTCGCCGGAGCGACGGCGCTGACCCTGGTGAGCCTCGAACGCGAAGTCGTACGCGTCCTGGACACGCTCGACCTCCTCGGGCGGAAGATAGCCTTCGAGCTTCGAGACGAGCTGGCTGATGCCTATGGACCGTCTTCCATACGGCAGCAGGCTGCGCAGGGAAGACGTTACATCCATAAGAGGAGTCGGCTCGGCGGGATCAGTCTCCCAACCCGATCTGCGGTGCGCGCAGCTCGCCCAGGAATTCGGGCTCGGGGAGGAGCTCCTGCGGCGGCCGGTCGGGCTCCTCGAGAATCTCGAGCCCGACATGGCCCGCGGCGACCTCGCGCAGGGCCAGCACCGTCGGCTTGTCGTGCTCCCAGTCGAGCGTCGGCTCGGCGCCGTTCGCGAGCTTGCGCGCGCGGCGAGCCGCTACCAGCACGAGCTGGAACAGGTTGGGAACGTTCTGCAGGCAATCCTCGACGGTGATACGGGCCATGGGCTGTCTGACGGTCAAAAGCAAGGCATAAGGGAATGCAGCATAACACGGGCTAAATGGGGGCATTCCCGAATTCCCCAAGCCGCCCTGAGAGGGGACATTCTCGATTTCCATGGCTGCCGGGTAGAGTCCCGCCGGTCGCGGAAACCCGAAGTCGAGAATGTCCCCTTTTCCGTGTCCCGTCAGCCCGTCAGGTCGGCCACGAAGCTGGCAAGCCCGGGGCGCGACTTTCGGGCGGCAGCGCCGCGACCGTGGATGACGTCGGCGAGCTCGGCAGTGGCGCGGTCGAAGTCGTCGTTGATCACCACGTAGTCGAATTCCCGGAAGTGCGTCATGTCCGCCGACGCGGCGGCGAGCCGCCGCCGGATCACGGTCTCGGGATCGGTGCCGCGCGCACGAAGCCGGCGCTCGAGCTCCGCGCGCGACGGCGGCAGGACGAAGATCGAGATGCACTCGGGCATGGCGGCGCGCACCTGCTGCGCGCCCTGCCAGTCGATCTCGAGGATCAGATCCCGGCCGGCGGCGAGCGTCTCCTCCACCTGCCGGCGCGGCGTGGCATAGAAGTTATCGAACACCTGCGCATGCTCGAGGAACTCTCCGGCCTCGGCCATGCGACGGAACTCATCGCGCGACACGAAGAAATAGTCCCGTGCGTGGACCTCGCTCTCGCGCTGCGGACGCGTCGTGCAGGAGATCGAGAAGCGCAAGCCGGGCTCGCGGGCCAACAGCGCACGCACCAGAGTCGTCTTACCCGCGCCCGACGGCGCGCTCACCACGAACAGGCGCCCGCGCGCCGCGCGCTCACTCAAGGCCGGTACCTGCCTGCGAGTCCGGTCGATTGCCCATTCGCGAAGTGGATCATGACCGGCACTATTCGACGTTCTGCACCTGTTCGCGCATCTGCTCGATGAGCACCTTGATGTCGACCGCGGCGCGCGAGGTCTCGACGTCCTGCGACTTGGATGACAGCGTATTCGCCTCGCGATTGAGCTCCTGCATCAGGAAATCGAGCCGCCGGCCGGCGGGCTCCTTGGAGTCGAACACCTGCAGGATCTCGGTGATGTGGCTGCCGAGCCGGTCGAGCTCCTCCTCGACGTCCATCTTGCAGGCGAGGAGCGCGATCTCCTGCTCGAGACGCTCCGCGTCGACTGCGACGCCGAGCTGCGCGGTGCGTTCGGCGGTGCGCGACTGGATCCGCGCGCGAACCTCGGGCACTCGCGCGCGCACCGTCGCGACTCGCTCGCGCAGCGCGTCGCACCGGCTGCGCAGCGTGTCCCTCAGGCGCGGGGCCGGGCGCGCGCGCGCGGCGCGGGGGACCGGGCCCGCGGCGCGGGGGGGCGACCGGGGGGGGGGCGGGGCGCGCGGGG
>JBQGDL010000021.1:0-9520 GCA_052039045.1 Steroidobacteraceae bacterium | reverse complement strand
TTCACCTGGTGGAGAGGCCATGGAGACCAACATTTCTCTTCCCAGCTGTTCGGCGCGGGCCGCCCTCACGGGACGAAGCATCCTGGTGCTGGCCGCCGCGACGCTCCTGGTGGTGCTGGGCGCGCGCTCGTCCCCGGACGATCGCGCCTCCGCAACGTCCGACCGCAACGTCGCCGAGCACAGCGAGTCCCCGCAGCCGTCCGAGGCGACGACCCGGCTTGCGCACGCCGATCGGGCGTCGGTGTCACGGTTTCGCCTGATCATGTAACCCGCAGGACATTCTCCGTTTCGCCGACCGCAACCTCCCGGCGGCGATCCGAAATGGAGAATGTCCCCTTATTACGCCAGCGCGAGCGGTAGCGGCCGGCCGACCTGGTAGCCCTGCACGAAGTCGACGCCCAGGCGCCGCACGGCGTCGAGCGCGCTCATGTCCTCGACCTGCTCGGCGATCACCTGGAATCGGAGCGATTTCGCGAGCTTGATCATCGCGTTGACCATCGCCTGGTTGACGTTGTCCGAGCCCAGGTTGCGGATGAACGAGCCGTCGATCTTCAGGTAGTCGAGCGCCAGGTGCTTGAGGTTCGCGAACGACGAGAGGCCCCGCCCGAAGTCGTCGAGCGCGAAGTGACAACCCATGCCGTGCAGGACGCCGATGAAGCGCCGCGCATGCTCGATGTTGGTAATCACCGAGTTCTCGGTGACTTCAAAACAGACCCGGTCGGGAGCGACGCCCGTGCGGTCCAGGCAGTCGACCACGAACTCGAGGAAGCCCGCGTCCGCGAGCGTGTGCCCCGACAGGTTGATGCACAGACTGCGCCCCGGGGGCAGCCGCACCCCGCCGCGGCCGAGCGCCGCAAGCGCGGTCTGCACGACCCAGCGATCGACGTGCGGCATCAGCCGGTAGCGCTCGGCGGCGCGCATGAACTCTCCGGGCGCGACCGTGTTGCCGGCCTCGTCCTTGAGCCTCAGCAGCACCTCGAGACCGGGTCCGGCGGGCGGTGAAGCCCCGATCGGCACGATCGGCTGGGCAAAGAGCTCGAAGCGGTCCTCGCGCAGCGCCGCCTGCAGCTGCTGCAGCCAGTGAATCTCGCCGCGCTGGCGCGCGGCCGCCTCGTCCTGCGCCGAGTACACCTGCACGTGGCTGCCCTGCTTCTTCGCCACGTAGCAGGCGGAGTCGGCGGCGCTGATCATGTCCTCGATCGAACCGCTCTCGCGCGACACCTCGACGAGCCCGATGCTGACGCCGATATTGAAGATCTTGTCCTTCCAGACGAAGCGGTAGTCCGCCACCGCGCGCACCACGTCGTCGGCGATCTGCCGTGCCTTCTCGAGCGGACAGCCGAACAGCAGTATGCCGAACTCATCGCCGCCCAGCCGGCCGACCGTGTCCGAATCGCGCACCGCGTCCTTGATGAGCGCAGCGACCTCGCGCAGCATGCTGTCGCCCGCGACGTGCCCGCACTCGTCGTTGACCGCCTTGAAGCGGTCCAGGTCCAGGTAGCAGAGCACGTGGCGGACGCCGGCGCCGTGTGCGGACTCGATGGCCTCCTGCAGCCGCCGCTCGAACTCGCGCCGGTTCACGAGCCCGGTGAGCGCGTCGTGGCTCGCCTGATATGACATCTGGCGCGTCAGGCCACGCAGATCGCTCACGTCGCGCAGCGAGATCGCGGTGCCGGAGATATTGCCCTCCTCGTCGCGCATCGGCGAGACCGTCAGCTCGATCGAGCGCTCGCCGTCACCGTTCGCCGAAACCAGCATGCCGCGCCGCCCGAGGTTGATCCGCGCGCCCGTGGCAAGCGACTGGCGCACCGGATCGCCGAGCGTCTTGCGATCGGCCTCGTCCACCAGATTCATGACCTCGCCCAGCGTGTGCCCGATCGCCTCCGCCATCGGCTTGCCGAGCAAGGCCTCGCCCGCGCGGTTCACGTACACGATGCGTCCGTCCACGTCGGTCGTCAGCACGCCTTCGGACAGCGAGTCGAGCGCCGTCCACGCCGTGGCGCGCCCGCGGCCGCCCACCGCCTGCTCGGCGCGCGAGCTGATCTCCACCGCCGAGACGATCAGCGCCGGCTGTGCGTCGTAGCTGACACGCGCGAAGTTGAGCTCGACGCGCGGCGTATGTCCTGCCACCGGACGCAGCTCGACCTCGAGGCGCACCGGTGCCGGCTCGCCCTCGCGATGGCGGCGCAGATGCTCGGCGAGCAGGTCCGCGAAGTCGGGATGCACCAGCTCGGAGAGCCGCCGCCCGACGAGCTGGGCCGGACCCGATGCGCCGGCGAGCTCGGCGAAGCGCGCGTTGGCGACCAGAATGCCGTCGCGCTCCACCGCGATCGCCTCGTGCATCGATTCGACGAGCCGGCGCAGCACCGCTTCCCGATCGCTGCGCGTCGAGTGCTCGCGCTGCAGCCGCTCCATCATGCGATCGACGTTGAGCGCGAGCTCGGTGGCCTCCTCGCCGGTCGCATCCGGACTGAAGCGCATGCCGAGATCGCCATCGCGCGCCGCGATGGCGACACGATCACCGACGCGGCGCAGCTCGTGCAGCTGGCGGTTGCGCCAGTAGAGCACGGCGCCGAGCAGCGCGGCGAGCGCACCCAATCCGACCAGGACAGCGATCAGCATGTCGTTGTACGGACTCGCCATGTCCTACGGGCGCGGCGGGGCGCGGAACCCCAAGACCCCATGTTCGTTGCACCCGGCTCGCCCGCTCTTGCGGGGCGCGTGCGCTCCGGACGCTTGTTATTTCGGTTCGCGGAGAAAGCATAGCGGAAGCTGTCGCCTCGCCCCGCCGGATTCACCATAATCAACGTGTATTCATCGCTTGTCGCCGGACGATCCACTCCTTAACCTTCGCCGCCTCGCGCACCTCGACGCCGCTCAACGGGAACCCGCCATGACCGACGCACGAACCACCCGACATCAGATGGTCGAGCAGCAGGTCCGCGCATGGTCCGTCCTCGACCTGAAAGTGCTCGAGGTCATGGACCGCGTCGCTCGCGAGCAGTTCGTGCCGCCCGCGTACCGTGACGTCGCCTACGCCGACATGAGCGTGCCACTCGGTCACGGACAGTCGATGCTCGCGCCGAAGCTCGAGGGGCGCATCCTGCAGGCGCTGGCCATCCAGCCGCACGACCGCGTGCTCGAAGTCGGGACCGGGAGCGGCTATTTTGCTGCGTGTCTTGCGCAACTCGGGCGCTCGGTGCGCTCGCTCGAGATCGTGCCGGCGCTGGGCGACACGGCGCGCGCGAACCTCGAGCGAAACGGCGTGCGCAGTGTAACCGTCGCGACGGCCGATGCGATGACCCTCGACGAGGATGCCGCCTACGAGGTAATCGCCCTCACGGGCTCGCTGCCGGTGTACGACCCGCGCTTCGAGCGCGCCCTCACGGAAGGCGGACGGTTGTTCGTCGCCGTCGGGGCCGGCCCGCTGATGGACGCCCGGCGGATCACCCGGGTCGGCCGTTCGGACTGGACGCGCGAGAGCATGTTCGAAACGTGCATCGACCCGCTGGTCAACGCACCGCGGCCTCCGGCATTCGTCTTCTGATTTGCGACGACCGGCCGAGGCCGTGCGACCGGCAGGCTTGCCAGGCTAGTCAGCGCTTCCTCAGGTGATATAGTCTTGTATAACACCAATCAACCAGGCTTGGGCGGCTCATGCCGCCATGGTGACCCCCGATGCACAGAAACAAGTTCGTCCTTGCCGGCAGTGTTGCCTGCGTACTGCTCGCCGGCGCCGCCCGCGCCGAGAACCTGGTCGAGGTCTACGAGGATGCGGTCAAGAACGACCCCCTGATCCGCGAGGCGGAGGCGCGCCGCGAGGCGGCGCTCGAGGTCAAGCCCCAGGCGCGCGGCTTGCTGCTTCCGCAGGTCGGCGTCCAGGGTCAGTGGGCGACGAGCGACTCCGACAGCAATGCCACGTTCACCCAGGCCGTGGACGACGACGACGATCCCAACACGCCCCCGGTCATCGCCATCGTCAACAACGAGCAGGAGGCCGACGCGGACGCATGGAACTACCAGGCCGAGGCCACCCAGACCCTGTTCCGCTGGGATCAGTGGCAGCAGCTCAAGCGCGCCGACGCCCAGGTCGCGCTGGCCGAGGCCAACTACCGCGCGGCGCAGCAGGACCTCCTGGTGCGGGTATCGCAGGCCTATTTTGACGTGCTCGCCGCCGAGGACACGCTCTCCGCCGCGGACGCCACCCTGCAGGCGGTGACCCGGCAGCTCGAGCAGGCGGAGAAGCGCTTCGAGGTCGGCCTGATCGCCATCACGGACGTGCAGGAGGCGCGCGCAGCTCACGACAGTGCAACCGCGGCGGTGATCGCGGCCAAGCGCACGCTGGCCACCACGCACGAGGTGGTCCGCGAGCTGACGGGTGAGGCCTACGCGACGCTCACCAAGCCCGCGGAAGAGATGCCGCTCGACCAGCCGCAGCCCGCGGACGAGAACACCTGGGTCGAGCAGGCGCTCGAGCAGAACCTGAACGTGATCGCGGCCCGGCTCGGCGTCGACGTCGCCAAGCGCAACGTCAAGATCGCACAGGCCGGACACATGCCGAGTGTCGATCTGTTCGCGAACCGCACGGAGTTCGACTCGAACGCCACACAGATCAACAACGGTCTGGAAGGTCCGGCCGATTCTGATCAGGTCGAGGACACGTACGGCATCCGGGTCAACATCCCGATCTTCGCCGGCGGCGCGACGCAGTCCCGCGTGCGCGAACAGGTGCATCTGCACCGCGCCGAGCGCGAGCGCCTCGAGGGCGCGATCCGGCGCGCCGAGCGCGACACGCGCGACGCCTACCTGGGAGTGCTTGCCGAGAAGGCGCGCGTCACCGCGCTCAAGCAGTCGGTACGCTCGAATCAGACCGCACTCGAGGCCACCGAGGCCGGGTTCGAGGTCGGCACGCGCACGACGGTCGACGTGCTCGATGCGCGGCGGCGTCTGTTCGAGGCGCAGCGCGACTACGCACGCACCCGCTACGACTACCTGATCAACGTGGTGCGGCTGAAGTCGGCGGCGGGCGTCCTGCAGCCTTCCGACCTGCAGTCCATAAACACCTTCCTCACGACACCGACGACGCTGCCGATCGTCCGCCCGAAGACCTGAGCAGCGGCTCGATCAGCGCAACCATCCGGTCTACGGCGCCGCGGCTGGCCTCCACCGCGGCGCGACCGCGCGCGCCGGCCGCGGCCGCCCTTGGGGGATCGTCGAGACCGTCGGTGACGGCCCGCGCCAGCTGAGCACGGTCATGCACGATCGTGAGCGCGCCGCTCCCGCTCAGCAGCTCTGCGCTCTCGGACGAGTTGTGCGTATACGGGCCTGCCAGCACCGGCAGCCCGAGTACGGCGGGCTCGAGCAGGTTGTGGCCACCCACCGGCACCAGCGTGCCGCCGACGAAGGCCAGGTCGGCCGCCGCGTAGAACGACTGCAGCTCGCCCAGCGTGTCGACGAGATAGACACCGTCCGCCTCGCCCGGCACGCCGCCGCGGCTGCGCTGCGCAAAACGCAGCCCGCGGCTCGCAAGCGCAGCCCGCACCGTCTCGAAGCGCTGCGGGTGGCGCGGCACGAGCAGCAGCAGCGCATCCGGATGATGCCGGCAGGCGGCCGCATGCGCCTCGAGCGCCGCGTCCTCCTCGCCCTCGTGCGTGCTGGCGGCGATCCATACCGGCCGGCCGGCCGCATGCCGCCGGCGGAATTCCCGGCCGGCGTCGACCACGTTCTGCGCGATCTCGAGGTCGAACTTGACGTTGCCGGCGACATGGACGCGGCCCGGCGCGGCACCGATCGCGCGGAAGCGCTCGGCGTCGAGCCCGCTCTGCGCGCCGATCACCGCGTGCGCGAGGGTTTCCCGCGGCAGCGATCCCAGCCGACGATACCGTCCGACCGAGCGCTGCGAGAGCCGCGCGCTCGCGATGACCAGCGGCACGCCGCGTCGGGCGAGCTCGCGGTACAGGACCGGCCAGATCTCGGTCTCGAGGATCACGGCGACGCCGGGCTGCACGCGGTCGAGAAAGCGCCGCATCGCGCCCGGCACGTCGAACGGGAGATAACACTGGTCGACGCGGTCGCCGAAAAGCGCACGGGCCCGCTGCGCCCCGGTCGGCGTGACCGTGGAAAGCACGACGGGCAGGTCCGGGTGACGAGCGCGCAGCGCCGTGAGCAGGCTCGCCGCGGCCTGCACCTCGCCCACCGATACGGCATGCAGCCACAACCCGCCCGGAGCGGGCGCTTGCGGGACGAAACCGAGTCGCTGTGCAACACGGCCGCGGGAGCGTGGATTGCGCAATGACTGCCAGGCTTCCGCCGCGACTGCGAACGGCAGGGCAAGGCAGGTGAGGAGAACGTAGAGGACGTACATTCGTCGGCGGGCGATGAGCGGCCGGGCGGACGCCGCCCGGCGACCATCATAAAGGGGACTTCCCGTCTGGAACGGCTCCTACCCGAGCCGTCGCTGAGCAGGGAAAACGAGAATGTCCCTTTCTTCCCTGATCAGCGCCCCGCCAACGGAGCCCGCGCCCCTCAGGCCTGACGCGAGCGCCAGCCCTCGTGATAGGCCTCGCGCACCTCGCGGGCGTAGGGGACCGGCGAGATCGTGACGCGGACGTCGAGCTGCTTGTGGCGCTCGACGGTCGTCTTTTTCGTGCCGCCGCCCTCCTCGCCCCAGGTCAGCGTCAGTACCTCGCCGATCTCGATGTCCGGGTCGACGACGCCGAGCGAGAGCGCCGTGCGCTCGTTGAAGCTGTAGCCGCCGAACATCGAGAAGCCGACGACCTTGCCGGCCTTGGTGATCTTGTCGAAGGACGACGAGGCGTAGTTGGCGTTCGGCAGGTCGAAGAACTTGTAGCTCTCGGCGCCGGGCTGGAAGAGCGAGGCGTAGATCTTCGTCATGTCGTCAGGGTGCCAGGCGAAAGTCACCTTTTTGCGGTGCGGCTTGCCGGCCATCTTCTCCAGCGCCTCGCGGCCGATGAAGTCGTGGTCGAACTTGACGAACGGACCGTAGCCGAGCTCGTACGGCGTCAGGTAATAGTCCTCGATGTTGTCGGAGACGAAGCTGCCGCCGATCGAGCCGGTAGCCTCGTAGCCGGTTGCGGACAGCCACTCGCGGTACTTCTTCATCTTCTCGCCGGTGTAGACCGCCGGCAGCGGCGAGGGGATCCAGCCCGACTCGAGCGTGTTGCTCGAATAGGCGCGCGCGCCGACCTGAACCAGGCCGAAATCGCGACCCGCCTCGACGATCGCCTCACGAATCTCGTCGCGCTCGGCGTACGGGCCCCAGATCTCGAGCCCGGGCGCGCCCGCCATTCCGTGACGCAGGGCGCGGACCTTGCGCCCCTTGATGTTGATCGCGTCCAGATGGAAGAACTTGACGTCGGGCAGTGGACCGCCGTGCAGCTTCTCGAGCACCTGGTTCGCATTCGGCCCCTGGATCTGGTAGCGGTAGTGGCGCCGCGTCACCAGGTTGCCGCGCGGGTGGGAGGGCGAGCGGTCGTCGCGGACGATCTCGACCTTGAATCCGCCGGTCTCGGCCTGGAACTGCAGCCAGTTGACGGTCGGCGCGCGGCCGACGAACAGGAACTCGTTCTCGGCCAGATAGAACAGGATTCCGTCGCCGATCACGTAGCCGTCGTGGCTGCAGGGCACCATCTGCTTCGCCTTGTTCGGCGTGAAGTTCGCGAAGCTGTTGATGGTCGTATAGCTGCAAAGCTTGAGTGCGTCGGGTCCATTGATGGTCAGCTCCGCCATGTGGTGCGACTGGTCGTACAGCACGGCGGTCTCGCGCCAGGCACGCTGCTCATCGCGCCAGTTGCTGAACTCGTTGGGAACGACCGGATATACGTACGCGCCCAACTGCGAGTTGCGCAGCATCTTGACCGTGTTGCCAGCGCTCTTCAGTACGCTTTCCAGGCTCTGCTTGCTCATGGCTCTTTTCCTCGTGTCGGCTGCGACCGCAGCTTCGGGATCCCCTCTTGACGTTTGGGATCCTACCAAGCAGCATGCGGCCGTGCCAGACGGAGGGGGGATCTTTCGTTGAGTACGCAGCTCGATCTGGCGGTCGTGCACCTGCGGGAGATGATCCTGCGCGGCAAGCTCGCCCCGGGAGAACGGGTCGCCGAGGCGCCCCTGGCCGGCGAGCTGGGCATGTCGCGCACGCCGGTGCGACAGGCGCTGCCACTGCTCGCCAAGGAGGGTCTGCTCAGCCTGCACGAGACGCGCGGCTACGTCGTGCGCGCCTTCACCTGGGCCGAGGTCTCGGACGCGATCGACCTGCGGGGTGTGCTGGAAGGGCTCGCGGCCCGGCGCGTCGCCGAACGTGGCGTCTCCAAGGCATTCATGCGCGGCATGCGCGCCTGTCTCGACGACGGCGATACGATCCTCGGCAAGCGCCGCATCGAGGAGAGCGACGAGGCCGCGTACGCCGAGATGAACGTCCGTCTGCACCAGCTGATCCTCGAGGAGGCCGGCAGCTCGATCCTGTCCGCGGCGATGGAGCGCAACAGCCACGTGCCCTTCGCGGCCCCCCAGGCGCTCGCTTTCGACCGGGAGAATCTGGAGCGGACCTACGATCTGCTCCACTACGCGCATCAGCAGCATCACGCGATCGCCGAGGCGCTCGAGCGCGGCCAGAGCGGGCGCGTCGAGGCGCTGATGCGCGAGCACGCCAACATCGTGAAGGAATGCGTCAACGTGGACGGGTTCCAGGTTTCGGGCTCCGACGCCGCGCGGCGGCTGGCCCTGGCGCGGTAGGTGGCGCGGCCGCAGCCGCGACAGGACTGAGAGCCATGGCGGGGCGGCCGTGGAATGCAGGAATTCGAAGGGGACTTGGCCGATTCAACGATAAGGGGGCGAGCATGATCAGCCTTGGCGGATACCGGAAACAGATGATGAGCGTTGCAGTTTCGCGGGTCGTTTCGCGAATCCTCCAGGCCTCCGCACTGGCCGCCGCCCTGGCGCCCGCCGCGACGCCGGCCCAGGTGCTCGAGGAGATCGTGGTCACGGCGCAGAAGCGCGAGCAGGACGTGCAGAACGTCCCGATCGCGATCAGTGCCTTCACGACTGAAACATTGCGGGCCAAGGGCGTCACGGATATCAACTCGCTGACGAACCTGACGCCCAACGTGAACCTGGACTCGAGCTCGCCGTTCTCCGGCGACACCTCGGTGCTGTCGGCTTCGATTCGCGGGATCGGACAGGACGACTTTGCTTTCAACCTCGACCCGGGTGTCGGCGTGTATCTCGACGGCGTGTACCTGGCACGCACGTTCGGTGCGAACCAGAATCTCATGGACGTCGATCGGGTCGAGATCCTGAAGGGCCCGCAAGGAACGCTGTTCGGCCGCAACACGATCGGCGGCGCAATTCAGATCGTGACGCATGTACCCGGAGAGGAGCCGCGCTTCCAGGCCCAGGCGACGGTGGGCGAGTTCAACCGCACCGATCTCGGATTCACCGCCGATCTGCCGATCAGCGACTCGTTGCTGTCCAGCCTCACGGTGTCGTCGATCTATCGCGACGG
>JBQGDL010000020.1:0-28655 GCA_052039045.1 Steroidobacteraceae bacterium | reverse complement strand
GCGTTGGCGGGGGCGCGACCCGCGTCGTCCTTCAACCCGTCGCCGAGCGTGATCGTGAGCGTGCCACGTTCGGGGAAGGGCCCCTCATAGCGCAGCGATTCGACGAGCGGTGCCCGTTGCTCTTCGTCCTTCGCGGGAGCGTACGTACGACCCGAAGCATCGGAAACCCGCAGCCCACGGGCGATCCGCGAAGCGACCGGCGCGGAGAATACGACCCGCAGCGGCCGCATCGGCAGACAGGGTGCGTTCGGGTTCACCCGCTCGCACTCCGTGCGCACGGTGAAGTCGGGACGCGTGTGGAAATCGAGCACCTGATCGGCGTCCGTCGTCCGGCCGGTGGCCGCGGCGATGCCGCGGCCCCAGATCAGGCTCACCTTCGTGTCCGGTGGCAGCGAGCGCCGGCATCGCAACAGCGTGAGTGCCGATTCGAGCCGCGCAATCTCGGCACGTGCGCCGCCGCCGCGCGCCGCGCCGGAAGCCTCGCCGAAGAGCTGCAGGTAGCGATAGCCCAGACGGCGTCGCTGTGCGAGCACCTTGTCGCGCTCCGGACCCGCCAACACATCGACCGGAACGCGCTCCGCGACGTTCTCGATCGCGCAGGCCGCATGTGCCGCCACCGAGTCCGGTTTCGCAGCGGCATCGAGCGCGAGCACGAACACCTGGTCGGCGTCCACTCCTGAGTCGCCTTCCATGGGCAGCGACGCACGGACCGACGGGCCGCCCGTGTCGAAGGAGTATTGGCGGCGTCCGGTCAGCGATCTCCCTGCGAGCGATCTCAAGCCCTCGCGCAGCGTGAAGTGGCAGGCGAGCCCAGCGGGGAGCTCGCGCTCGAAGTCGTAGACCCAGTTGCGCGTATCCGCCCAGCGCCCGCGGCCCGACGCAGCGCAGTCGACACGAAAGGGCTCGGGCAGTCGCGGATCGCCGAAGGCGACCATCGGCTCGGAAAAGCGCACTGCAACCTGCCGGACGTCCTTGACCGTGCCCTGCGGCGAGAAGAGCTCGACCGTCGCACCGTGCGCGGCGGGCGGGACGGACAGAGCAAGCATGCCGGCAGCCAGACGAATCGGCCTTCGCAGATCGAACCCTGCCCCCCTTCGCATCACGCTCGTCGTCCCTGCCGGGTCGGTGAAGAGATGATGCTGGCTGCGCACCGTCGGTAGCAACAGCGTCGGGACTCGACAATCGCAGCTGCCGCGGGGCATGCTTGCCTTGACCGCAACCGATGCACAGGGAGGATCGATGCAACCCCGAAACGAGTTCGCGTCCCTCGTTGGGATCGCGGCCTGCGCTCTGGCGTCGGCGTGCACTACGACATCCGGCAGCAGCGGCGGCGGGGCGACCGGCGCTCCGGCTGTGCAATGGGTGTCCGTGGCGAAGGCCGACACGCAGGAAGCCTTCGTCGATCCTGCCTCGCTGACCTTCAGCGGCAGCATGGTGGACGTGAACGCCAAGCAGAACTTCGTCTCGCCGCAGGCGACGGCGAAGAAGGACAAGACCTACCTGTCGTCGCAGAGCACCTACCGCGTCGACTGTGCGGGCCGCAAGGTGGCTTACAGGAACATCCAGGCGTATGCGGCGGGCGATCTGCAGGGGGACGTGGTGCAGAAGGCGACGTTCTACGACAAGAACCTGCAGTGGATGGATGCGCCGCAGGGCACGGTATTCGGCGAGCTGCTCGAGTACGCGTGTGAGCATGCGCCGGCGTCGCTGCCTGCGACGCCGCCGGGCTGAGTGGCAATCGTCGCGGTCATGCAACTTCGCTCGTCCTCCGAGCCCGTAACACCGGGAGTCGCGGCATGACGTTGCTTCCTCGAGTTCCCGCCCTGGCAGGAGTGCTTCTGCTGGCATCGTGGCCCGCGTCCGGGTGGTGCCAGGATCTTTCGCATTACACCGGCGAGGAGCTGTACCAGCGCTTCTGCTCCGCGTGCCACGGCACGGGCGGCGAGGGCGACGGTACAGTGGCGGCGTACTTCAAGATGGCGCCGCCCGATCTCACCGAGCTCACGAAGCGGAACGGCGGAAGCTATCCCGCGGAGAAACTGCGCACGATCATCGATGGACGGTACGCGCCGGGTCCGCACGGCTCACGGCAGATGCCGGTGTGGGGCGTGGCGTTCTATTACACCGAGACCAAGGATCCGGATAAGGAACGGGCGGTGGCGCAGCTCGTCGACAGGCTCGTCGAGTATCTGCGCACGATTCAGAAGGAATAGCGGACAGCCGCCGGGCCCGCCGCGCGCCCCGAGCTCGCCAGACGTCCGCCGGACCGGCGGCGCACCGCACAGCCTCAGCCGATCGACGTTGCCGCGGGTCGTCTCCGTAGGCGTCCCGGCCCGCGCGTGTGCGTAGACTTACCTATTTACGCCAGCGCCCCGTCGGTCCAAGTTCGCGGTTGCATCCCGGGTTGGCTCGAGAGGTGAATCCCATGAACGCACTGCCGGTAATGGTCCGGACCCTGCTTGCCTCGCTGCTGTTCGCGGGCGCAGGGTTGGCTGCTGCCGCCGATCAGCCGCCCGGCACGCCCCCGGCTCCCTCGAAGGCACAGCGCGAGCAGATGGCGCTCCTGCACGAGAAGATGGCGGCGTGCCTGCGCTCCGACAAGGAATTCGCTGCCTGCCGCGACGAGATGCGCGGTGACTGTCGCACCATGATGGGCGAGCAGGGCTGTCCGATGATGGGCTGGGGGATGCACGAGCAGATGATGAAGAGCACTCCACCCAGGCCCGAGAACAAATGAGCCGCCGGCCATGAATGTGCCGCTGTCGCCGTCCGACCTGAAGCACTTCAGCCAGCGGCTGCGCGCGAGATTCCATGCGCTGCGCGCCGAGATCCGCGACGCGCTGCTGCGCAGTGATCGTGAAGGGTACGCGGAAATCGCCGGCCAGGTTCACGACGTCGAAGAAGAGGCGTTCGCCGATCTGCTCGTGGACGTGAACCTGGCGGAAATCATGCGCGATGTGCAGGAGATTCGCGACATCGATGCCGCCTTGAGCCGCATTGCCAAAGGCGACTACGGCGTCTGCATACGCTGCGCCGAGCCCGTCGCCCGCGCGCGTCTCGATGCCTATCCGACCGCCAAGCGGTGCCTGTCATGTCAGCAGAGATACGAACGGGAACAGGCGGTCGCGCGCCCGCCCACGCTCTGACCAGGCGTGCCGCGTAAGCGCGCGGCGCGCGCAGGTGCCGGCCGCAGGGGTGCGCACGACATGGATGGCGAATCGCGGGCCGGCTCGGCGCTGATTACGCTGTTCCTGTGCGGCGATGTCATGACGGGGCGCGGGATCGACCAGATCCTGCCGCATTCCGGCGATCCCCGGCTGTTCGAGCCCTACGTGCGCTCGGCGAGGCAGTACGTCGAGTTTGCGGAGGAAGTCTCGGGAGCCATCGCCGGGCCTGTGGACTTCGCATATGTCTGGGGCGACGCGCTGAGCGAGCTCGAGCGACTGCAGCCGGCCGCGCGCATCGTCAATCTGGAAACGGCCGTGACGACCAGCGGGCAGGCGTGGCCCGGGAAAGGCGTTCACTACCGCATGCATCCCGCCAACGTGCCGTGTCTCACAGCCTTGAAGCCGGACTGCTGTGCCCTGGCGAACAATCATGCGATGGATTGGGGCAGGGAAGGTCTGCTGGAGACGCTGCAGACGCTGTCTGGCGCAGGCATTCGCACCGCGGGGGCTGGGCGCGATGCCGCCGAGGCTGCGTGCCCGGCGGCCATCGACACGGGAGGCGGAAGGCGCGTGCTCGTCCATGCCTTCTGCATGGAGAGCAGCGGGGTTCCCGCAACGTGGCGTGCCACCGCCCGCCGTCCCGGCGTCAGCGTGCTCGACGATCTGTCCGACCGATGCGTCGACGTCGTTGCGCGCACCATTGACGCGCAGCGGAGGGACGGCGACATCGCCGTGGTTTCCTTGCATTGGGGGCCGAACTGGGGGTTCGACATCTCGATGCAGGAACGACGTTTCGCGCACGCGCTGCTCGACAGGGCGGGTGCAGATCTGCTGCATGGGCACTCCTCTCATCACGTCAAGGGGATCGAAGTCCACGACGGGAAGCTCCTCCTCTACGGATGCGGTGACTTCCTGACCGACTACGAAGGGATCCGCGGCCACGAGGCCTATCGCGGCGATCTGTCGCTGATGTATTTCCCCGTGATCGACTCCGGGAACGGGCGACTGCGGGAGCTCGTCATGACGCCGACGCGCGTGCGTCGGTTGCGTGTGAATCGCGCGGAGCCGGAACAGACCCAGTGGCTGTGCGAGACATTGATCCGCGAAGGACGCAAGCTGGGTACAACGATCGAGCGCCATCCGGACGGCACGCTGCGGCTGCGCTGGGCCTAGGCGGGCGCGTCGCGAGCCTGCTCGCGGCGCCGGTCGGTCGCGGCTCGGTAGTGGTCGGCACACTCGGGCTCGTGCCCGCGCACCACGCGCAATCCGCGCAGCGGCCCGGCGGTCTCGGTCACGACGGTGGAACGAGCCTCGCGATGGTCGTCGTCGTAGTAGTAGATCACGACCCAATCGTGCGTCCTGCCGAGCTCGTGGGCACGTGCGGTATTGGAGAAGAGTGCGGTGTAATGCCACCCCCCGCGCTGGGCGTGCATGACCGGCAGCCACGCCTCCCCGCCGGGGTTGAAGCGCTTCGGTGCAATGAGCCGCAGCTTCCCGGCCGCGGCCCGGCGGCGGTACTCGGCGTCGACATCCAGAAGCTGCGCGACATTCGGACGAGCCTGAGTCGCGGGCGGCCGATCGGACAGTCGTCGCCCGAGAGTGGCGGCCAGGCCCGCGCGCACGATCTCCAGGCGCCGCCGGCCGATCGCCGGAACGCTCGCGAGCCTGCCGTCGTGAGCCGCCGCCTCCAGGTCCTCCAGTGTCTCGACGCCGAGCCGGTCGTGGATTCGCTGCGCCAGGCCCGCGCCGATCCCCGGAATGCGCATGAACAAGGAGACGGGATCCGCCTCGCCGCGCAACCGGTCGAGCACGGTCCAGCGTCCGGTCGCGAGCATCTCCAGGATCGCTGCAGCGATGCCGTGCCCCACGCCCGGCAGCTCCGCGAGCACGTGCCGACCCTCGCGAGCCACCTGGTCTGAAAGCTGTTCCTGCAGCGCCTCGACGGTGATCGCCGCGCGGCGATAGGCGTTTACGCGAAACGGACTGGCTTTCTGCTCCTCCAGCAGATCGGCTGCCTGTCGGAGGCGTGCGGCGATCGCGGCGTTGGTTGCAGCCATTTCAATGGCCCGTCCCGAGGCCGCCCGGGCAGCAGCCGGTGACGCGCGGTGCAGCCCGGGCGACACCCACTCCGCCGGGTTCGGCGATCACACCGGGCCTCGCGGCCGGTCGATACACCGTGCAGCCCTTCAGCCCCATCTCGTATGCCGTTTCGAGGAGCTCCCGCACCCGTGCCTTCGGACACGCGTGCGGAAGGGGGATGGTCTTGGAGATCGCGCCGTCGACGTAGGGCTGCAGCGCGGCCTGCATCCGCAAGTGGTCCAGCGGAGCGATAGCATCGTGGGGCCGCAGGAATTCCGGCAGCGGCGCCGCCGGGTTGCGAGACCTCCAGGCCGCGTAGGCGGGGTCCGCCAGACGGAAACTGCGTACCGTCCCGTCGGGATCGAGAATGTGCCGCTCGAATTCGAGCCCGAAGATGGGCTCGACGCCGCTGCTCACGTTCTCCGCGAGCAGGCTGATCGTGCCGGCGGGCGCTATCGCCAGGAGGTGGCTGTTACGTATCCCGTGGCGACGGATCGCAGCCCGAAGCTCGCCGGGCAGGGCGCGGATGAAGGGTCGCGCGAGGTATTCGTCGGCCACGAAAGCCGGGAAAGCTCCTCTCTCGCCGGCAAGCTCGCAGGATGCGTCATAGGCCACGTCGCGCACCGTGCGCATCGTGCCGGCCGCGAAGCAACGCGCGGGCTCCGAGTCGTATCGCAGGCCGAGCATCGCGAGCGCATCGCCCAGACCCGTGATTCCGAGCCCGAGACGTCGCGATCGCTGCACCGCGTCGCGCTGGCGCGACAGAGGAAATCCCGAGATGTCGATGACGTCGTCGAGGAAGCGAACGGCGTATCGAACCGCCACGCGCAGCGAGGGCTCGTCCAGTCTCGCATCCGTCGAGAACGGGTCGAGCACGAACTTGGTGAGATTGAGCGAACCGAGATTGCACGCGCCATAAGGCGGCAGCGGGACCTCGCCGCATGGGTTGGTGGCGCTCAACAGCTCGCAGTAGCCGAGGTTGTTGGCGGCGTTGATCCGGTCGATGAACAGCACGCCCGGCTCGGCGCACTCGAATGCGCTGTCCGCGAGGCGTGCCCAGAGCTCGCGGGCCGACACGACCGCGTGGATGCGACAGGGCACCGGTGACGGCTCGCCGCTCCAGGCGCGCCGCGCCTGCATGGCGCCCGCATCGGGTCCACCCCGGTCGGGAAACACCAGCGGCCAGTCCGCGCCGATCCGGAGCGCATCCATGAAGGCATCGCTGATCAGGACGGAGAGGTTGAAGTGACTCAACGCACCCGGCGTGCGCTTGGCATCGATGAACTGCTCGATGTCCGGATGGTCGCAACGCAGCGTGCCCATCATCGCGCCGCGCCGCGCGCCGGTCGAAAGCAGAGTTGCGCACATCGCATCCCAGACTCCCAGGAATGACACGGGGCCGGAGGCGATGGCGCCGCTCGCCGTGGCCCGGCTGCCGCGCGGTCTCAGCGTCGAGAAGTCGTAGCCGACGCCGCCGCCCTGCTGCATCGTGAGGGCGCCGTCCTTCAGGGCCTCGAAGATGCCCTCGATGGAGTCTTCGATCAGCCCCATAACGAAGCAGTTGAAGAGGGTTACCTCGCGGGTCGTGCCGGCTCCGGCGAGAATCCGACCTCCGGGGAGAAACTGGCAGCCGCGCAGGATGTCGAGGAATCGCTCGCGCCAGACGACCGGGTCGGCCTCTCTTGCGGCGACAGCGCCGGCAACCCGTTGCCAGCTCGCCGAGATGTCGCGCTCGCCGGAGTCTCGATCGCGGTAACGCGTTTCCCAGATGTACCGGGCCAGCTCGCTGTGCGTCACGTCGCCGGAGCTGCGGCGGATTGCCATTCCGGGGCCGTTATGGCGGGGGCACGGCGATGGCGAGCCGCGGGCCGCGCACAGTGCGCGGAATGCGATTCGCGAAGCGCGGCGGCTTGGTCACCAGGACGTCGCACCCAAGCCGATCGAGCGCAAGCTCGGCCGTATTGCCGACGAACAGGCCCTTCAGTCCCGAGCGCGACACGGCCCCCATCACCACGATCGCGCACCGGGTGCGGCGGGCGACATGGACGATCGCCTCGGCCGGCTGACCGGAGAGCAGATGTCGACGACGCGCTGAGATGCCGCTGGACCGCAGCGCCCGCTCGAACCCCGCTCTGGCGCGGCTCGCGGCTCTCGCCGACAGCTCCGGGCTGATCGTCAGGCCCGTAGCGGGGTCGGCGAGCATGATCGCGGACACCGGCACGCTGGCGTGCACTGCATGCAGCGTGCCGCCGAGCGCGCGTCGCACGACGGCACCGAGCTGCAGGATCTCCGCATCGAGCCTGGCGGACTTGGCGTGCGCGTGCGTGGGATCGATCGCCGCCACGAGGACGGGGCGCCGGTAGCGGCGCGGGTTCTTCACGAGCAACACGGGCATCGGGCTGAGTCGCAGCAACTCCCAGTCCGTCATGTGCAGCAGCCACGGGGCCACGTGGCGCCCGGCATGGCGCTGGGCGACGATGAGCCCTGCGCCGGTGCGTCCCGCATGGCGCACGATCGCCTCGTGGCCCGGGAAATCCCAGTCGGCGGCGACATTGACCTGCAAACCGGGCACTCGAAGGCGCGAGGCGATGCGCTCGAGCTGGCGCAGCCGGTGGCTGCGCAGCTGCAATTTGGCCTCCTCGATCGTCGCGCCCCGCATGCGCACCAGGTCCACGTACAGTGGTGTGTCGATGGCATGGAACAGCTCGAGATGGGCGCCCAACCCGCGCGCGAGCTGTGCTGCCTTGGCAGCAGCGGGCTGCGACCTGGCCGCGGGCTCCTTCACCGCAACGAGCACCCGGCGTATGGCCTGCATGCAACCTCCCGCCGTCATCCGCAGTGCGAGGATCGTGACCGCGCCGGCAAGTGTGCGCCATGCGTAGCATTGCGTAGACTCGG
The DNA here is from genome assembly GCA_052039045.1 of Steroidobacteraceae bacterium. GTDB lineage: Bacteria > Pseudomonadota > Gammaproteobacteria > Steroidobacterales > Steroidobacteraceae > DATJKD01. The sequence goes on along the minus strand of JBQGDL010000020.1, from coordinate 20,511 downwards.
AATTACCAGCGCATCGTGCGGCTGTTCTTCATATGCACGTCCTGGTCGGCGCGGGGTCGGGGCATCGCTTCAAGCCCTGGCCGACCGGGTGTTGGTGCCGTTCATCGCGCCGCTGAAACCGCCCGGCGCATCGCAGCAATTTCTGAAACAGGCGCCTGCCAGACTAAGCGAATCGCCCGCCCGGTGCATCAAAGCGACCAGGCAGCCTGCGGCGACTGGGAGCGCCCATGAAGATTTCCGAGCGTTGCGCGCAGAACCCCGCAGCGGTGGCCGCAGCGGCCGCCATCGTGCTGCTGTTCGGCGCGTTGACCCTGCTGCGGTTGCCCATCCAGCTGCTGCCGGACACGCGCCAGCCCGAGCTCTTCATCAACGCCGAATGGCGCGAGGCCGCACCCGCGGAGCTCGAGGAGGCGATCATCGAACCGATCGAGGAGGCGATGCGCGGTCTGCCGGGCATGGTCGAGATGCGCTCCGAATCGAACCGCGGGCGCGGCGGCGTCGGACTCACCTTCGAGGTTGGCACCGACATGACGCGGGTGATGCTCGACGTCGTGTCGCGGCTCAACACCCTCCCGCCGCTGCCGCCCGATGCCGAGGAGCCCCGGGTCTTTGGCGGCGACAACTGGCAGACCGAGAACGCCGCTTCGCTGCTGGTCAAGCCGCTGCCGGGCCACTCCGTGCCCGACATTGCCGCCGAGTACCAGAAGCTCATGGAAGAGGTGGTCGAGCCGCGGCTCGCGCGCGTGCCGGGTGTGTCGCGCGTCAATCTCGAAGGCGGACGCCCGCGCGAAGTGCAGGTGACGTTCGATCCGCACCGTCTCGCGGCGCTCGGCATCACGCCGCAGCGCCTGGCGCAGACCGTGATCGCCGCGCGGGACGTCTCGGCCGGCTTCGCCAACGTCGGCCGGCGGCAGTTCACCGTGCGCGTCACGGGGCGCGAGCCGGTCGTCGACCTGGGTGACCTCGTGGTCGGCTGGAGCGAGGACCGGCCTCTGTACCTGCGCGACGTCGCCGACGTGCGCACGGAGCACGTCAAAGCGCGCTGGTTCGCCTTCCGCAGCGGCGTGCCGGCCTACTACATCACGATGCAGCGGACCTCGGACTCCAACACCGTCGAGCTGATCGACGGCGTCAAGGAGGCGATCGAGGAGCTCAACGCGGGTCCGCTCGCGAAGGAGAACCTGTCGATCGAGTTGTCCTGGGACGCGAGCGTATACGTGCGCCGCGCCATCGGTTTCGTGCAGGAGAGTCTCGCCATCGGCATCCTGCTCGCGGTCGGCGGGCTGTGGTACTTCCTGCGCGGGCCGCGCGCGCTGCTGGTGATCGGGTTGTCGATCCCGCTGTCGCTCTTCTTCGCGGTGATCACGCTCGAGCTGCTCGGCCGCACGCTGAACGTGGTCTCGCTCGCCGGGCTCGCATTCTCGACCGGCATCGTGATCGACGCGGCGCTGATCGCGCAGGGCAACGTGCTGCGCTATGTGCAGCTCGGTCACCCGCCCATGCAGGCGACGCTCGAGGGCACCTCCGAGGTGATGCCGGCGCTGCTCGCCTCGATGCTGACCAGCATCGCGATCTTCCTGCCCATCCTGTTCATGGAGGGGCTCGAAGGGCAGCTCTTCAAGGATCTGGCCATCACGATGTCGGTGTCGCACGCAGCATCGCTGCTGGTCGCGATGACGCTGATCCCGGCCGCGAACCGCTGGGCGCTCGCGCGCGGCATTCCGGCGGACCAGCACCAGCACTGGTGGAGCGCGATGACCGAGTTCGCGATGCGGCTCACCGACACGCCCAGGGCGCGCTGGGCCTGGATCGGCGGACTGATCGCAGTCAGCAGCGCGATCGCCGTGCTGCTCGCACCGCGCGTGGACTACCTGCCGGTCGCGCAGACCGACCTGATCTGGAACAACTTCCGGCTGCCGCCGGGCGGCAACCTCGAGACGGCGCGCGACGAGTTCGCGCCGGTCATCATCGAGCGGCTCCGGCCCTATCTCGAGGGCACCAAGGAGCCGGCGATCAAGTACTACAACTTCTCGGCGTTCGAAGGATTCGGAGCGACCGCCGTGATCTATCCGAGGGACCCGCGCGACATCAAGGGAATGGTCTCACTGCTGCGCGACGACCTGATGGCCGGGTTCCCGGACACGCCGGTCTACTCGCAGCGAGGGTCGCTCCTCAACGTCGACGGCGGCAACGACCGCGAGATCCGGCTCGATTTCCAGGGCGCCGACCTCGCGGCGCTGATGAGCGCGGCGCGAACGGCGGTCGACGAGATTCCGAAGGCGATCCACGACACGTTCCCGCAGCCGTTCCCGTCGCTCGAGCTCAACCAGCCAGAGCTGCAGCTCGTGCCGGACGAGTGGCGGATCGCCCGTTCCGGGCTGACGCGCACCGAGGTCGCCTCGAGCGTGCGGGCCTTCACGGGCGGGCTCTGGGCCGGCGAATACTTCGACGGCAACGAGCGCATGGACATCATCGTCAAGGCCCACGAGTGGCGCTCTCCGGAGGAGCTGGCGGAGCTGCCGATCGTCACGCCGACCTCCGGCGTGCAGACCGTCGGCGAGCTGGTCGAGCTGCAGCAAACGGTGGGTCCCGCGCAGCTGTTGCGCATCAACGGTCGCCGCACCGTGAGTGTCAATTTCACGCCGCCCGACGACATGACCCTGGACGAGGCGCTCGCGCGCGTGCGCGACGACGTCGAGCCGAAGGTCCGGGCAGCGATGCAGCAGGGCACGCAGCTCACCTACGCCGGAACCGCCAACGACCTGCACGAGGCGCTGCGCGCCATGGCGCAGAACTTCCTGCTCGCGCTCGTGATCCTGTTCGCGCTGATGGCGGCGCTGTTCCGCTCGGTGCGCGACAGCCTGCTGGTGATGCTGGTGATGCCGGCGTCGATTGCCGGCGGTATCCTCGCGCTGCGGCTGGTCGGGCTGTTCAGCTTCCAGGCGCTCGACCTGCTGACGATGATTGGGTTCATCATCCTGCTCGGGCTGGTGGTGAACGCCGCGATCCTGCTGGTCGACCAGACCCGTGCGCGCGAGCGCGCCGGGATGCCGCGACGCGCAGCGGTACGGGAGGCGCTCGAGACCCGCGCGCGGCCGATCGTGCTGTCCACGCTCACCGCGGTGCTCGGCATGCTGCCGCTCATCTTCATGCCCGGACTCGGCGCGGAGATCTATCGCGGCCTCGCCGCGGTGGTCGCGGGCGGCATGGTCGTCGGCACCACCTTCACCTGGGTGCTGATGCCGAGCCTGCTGCGTCTGGGCGAGGCGCCGGTGGCGGAGACGGCCACGGCACCGAACCTGATTGCCGCGGTCATACCCAACGACGCAACGAGTGGATAGGCCAATGAACCTGAACAACATCGGAACCCGCCGTTTTGCCGTCGCCGGCCTCGCGATGCTGATCGCGGGGGCAGCGGCCGCGCAGTCGCAGGAGCGGCCCGCCTCCGTGCAGGTCTCGCGCGCGCAGGTGCGCAGGCTTGCCCCCTCGGTCCACGCCACCGGCCTCGTGCAGTCGCGCGCCGCGGCCGATCTGGCCGCCGGGGTAGGGGGACGTCTGCAGTGGGTCGCCGAGCCAGGCACGGCCGTGTCGGCCGGGGCCGTGGTGGCCCGCATGGACGTCCGCGAGCTGTCGCTGGCGCGTGCCGAGCAGGCGGCGCGCGTCAAGCGCGCTGGCGTCAATCTGACGAGCCTGGACCGCGAGCTCGAGCGGCTCCGCGCTTCCGGCACCGCCGTGTCGCGCTTCACGGTCGACCAGGCCCAGGCGAACCGGGACCTGGCCGCCGCGGACCTCGAGGTGGCCCGGGCACTGCTCGCGCAGACCGACGATCAGCTGGTCCGGTCGCGGATCACGGCACCGTTCGACGGCGTCGTGGCCGACCGGATGCGGCGCGCGGGCGAGGAGCTGGGGCGCGGCGACGTCGTGGCACGCCTGGTCAACCCGGACGAGCTCGAAATTCGCCTGTTCGTGCCGCTGCGACACGTGCGCGCGATCCAGCCGGGTCATGCAGTCAACGTCACCGCCGACCAGCGCCGCTTCACGGCCGCCGTCAGCACCATCGTTCCGGCCGGCGACCCGCGTTCGCAGTCGTTCGAAGTGCTCGTCAAGTCGCCGCCGGTCGATGGATTGCTCGCGCCCGGCAATACGGTCCAGGTCGAGCTGCCGCTTGGCGAGCCGCAGCGCAAGCTCGCGGTGCACCGCGACGCACTGATCATCCGCGCCGACGGGCTCTACGTGTACAGGATCAACGCCGAGGACCGTGCCGAGCGCGTCTCCGTCAAGGCGGGTGTGGCCGACGGCGACTGGATCGCGGTCGAAGGCAAGCTCAAGGCCGGAGATCAGGTCATCGTGCGCGGGGCCGAGCTGCTGCGCGGCAACGAGCCGGTGCAGGTGGTGGGGGTCTTCGACGCGGAGCCCCAGGTCGCGCTGCGATAGCGCGAACGGTCCATTGAAAGGGCGGGGTGCGGCATCCGCGGCCGCACCCCGTTCTTTTCAGGGGCTCAGGCGGCCTTCTTGAAGAGGCCGAGTGCCCGCAACAGGAAGATCAGCAGTGCCGCTCCGGCGACGCCCACGATCAACCTGACGATCAGACCACCCTCGGCGAGACCGATCAGTCCGGCCAGCCAGAATCCCAGCGCGGAACCGACGATGCCCACCAGGATGTTGGCGATCAAGCCCATCTGCGCATCGGCCTTCATCAGGATGCTCGCGAGCCATCCGACGATACCGCCGAGCACCAGCGACCATATGAATTCCATGCTGTTTCTCCCCTTGTTGTGTGCGGTTCTCTGGCACGCCGCGCGCGGCGCGTCGGCGTGGCGGCACCCTAGCAGATCGGGTGTGCGCGGGGCATCGGACGCCGGCGGTGATGGGGCGATGGTCGACGGCTGCCGCGGGCTGCAGACCGGCACGTCAACGCGGCGGTCGGCCTGATTCCCCGAAGCGAAAACTGCGTGATATCGTTGCTATCGTCGGCGAACAAGCTGGTAACGCATGCCGAATATCACGCGGCGTGACTTTCTCGACGGCGTGGCGCTTGCAATCGGCGCGGGGCTGACCCCGGCAGGCGCGGGCGACGGGGCCGCGCCAGTCGCCTACCCGCCGGGTCTGACCGGGCTGCGCGGCCAGCACGATGGCTCGTTCGAGGCCGCTCACAGCATGTCGTTCGAGGGCCGGCGCTACGGCGTCGAGGGTCTCGCGGTCGAGGAGGAGTACGACTGCATCGTGGTCGGCGCCGGGATCTCCGGTCTCGCCGCGGCGCACTACTACCAGGCCCGTTTCGGACGCCAGGCGCGCATCCTGGTCCTCGACAACCACGACGACTTCGGCGGGCACGCGCGCCGAAACGAGTTCAGGGCGGGCGGGCGCCTGTTGATCGGTTATGGAGGGAGCGAGGCGTTGCAGTCGCCGCACGCGAGCTTCTCGCCCGAGGTCGATGCGCTGATGCGCGAGCTCGGTGTCGACACGGCGCGCTTCCGCACGCTCTTCGATCAGCAGCTCTACCCGGGGCTCGGCCTGTCGCGCGGCAGCTTCTTCGACCGCGAGCGGTTCGGCACCGATCGGCTCGTGACGGGCGATCCCACCGCATGGGTGTCCGACGACATCCCGCGTCAGCGGCGCAACGGCCGTCCGCTCGAGGCCTTCATCGGCGATTTCCCGATGAGCCCTGAATCGCGCCGCCGGCTGCTCGAGCTCCATACCAGCGCGCGGGTCGATCTGGCGCGGCTGCCGGACGACGGGTCGCGCCAGGATTACCTGTCACGAGTCTCTTACACGCAGTTCCTGCGCCGCGACTGGGGTCTGCCCGAGGAGGCGATCGCGTATTTCGACGGCCGCACACGCGATTTCTCCGGGCTACCGCCCCACCTGCTGCCAGCGCTTGACTGCGGGCTGTACGCGTACCCAGGCTTTGCGGGGATCCGGCTGCCGAAGGACGCGGAGGCCGAGGCCGAGCTCGCCGAGCCCTACGTGTATCACTTCCCCGACGGCAACGCCTCGATCGCGAGGCTCCTGGTCCGAAGCCTCGTGCCCGCTGCAGTCCCGGGCCGGACCATGGACGACGTCGTGCTCGCCGTGGCGCGCTATGGTGAGCTCGATCGGCCGCGCAACCCGGTGCGGATCCGGCTCGCGAGCACCGTGGTGCGCGTCGTCAACGGCGAAGCCTCGGTCGACGTGGCCGTGATCGCGCACGCCGACCGCTCGCTGCACCGGCTGCGGGCGCGCCATGTGGTGCTCGCCTGCTTCAACATGCTGGTGCCATACGTGCTCGACGGGCTGCCCCCTGCGCAGGTCGCGGCGCTCAGGCGCAACGTCAAGCTGCCGCTGGTGTACTCGAACGTGCTGGTCGCGGACTGGCGCCCGTGGCAGAGGCTGGGTGTGCACGAGATCTACGGCGTGGCGAGCTTTCACTCGCGCGTCAAGCTCGATTACCCGGTCAGCATGGGCGGCTACCGTTGTCCGCGTGACCCGGCCGAGCCGATGGTGCTGCATCTGGTGCACGTGCCGGTCGTCGCTGGCATCTCCGATCCGCGCACTGCGGCGCGGGCGGCACGCCACGTGCTCCTCACCCGTCCATTCGCGGAGTACGAAGCGGCGATCCGCACGGATCTCACCCGGATGCTGGGCCCTGGCGGTTTCGACGCCGAACGCGACGTGCTCGCCATCACGGTCAATCGCTGGTCGCACGGCTACTCGTGGGGAACGAATACCCTGGTCGACGACTGGGCGGCGCATCAGGAAGCCGTCGGGGCCGCGCGTCAGCCCTTCGGGCGGGTGACGATCGCGAATTCCGACTCGGGCTGGTCCGCCTATGCGCATGTCGCGATCGACGAGGCCCGTCGCGCGGTCGATGAGCTGCCCGTTGGCTGACGATGGTGAGCGGCAGGCGCTCTATGGGGCGGCCGCACAGTTTGGCAGGCAGATAGCCGGCCAAACCTGTATCATCACCAGCCGACCGCCAGGCCGGGACGCCCGGCCCGCGGGCGCATACGCGGAGTTCGCACCAGGCCGGACGCCCGCCATCGTTCAGCCGGCCACGTATCAGGTCGGCTCGGACCGCTGAAGAAAGGTCCTGGACCCTGATTTTCAGACGCGGACCACACGCGTACCGCGCAGGAGAAAGTGCTTGCAGACCACATTCGAGAGCCTCGGCCTCGGGGCGGAGCTCGTGCGTAGCCTTTCCGGGCAGGGATTCACCGAACCGACGGCGCTACAGAGCGAGACGATTCCGGCGATCCTCGCCGGTCGCGACCTGCTCGCCCTGGCCGGCGACGGCGCGGGCCGGACGCTGGCCTACGGGTTGCCGGTGCTGCAGCGCCTGCGCGGCGCCGCCCCCTCCGCAGCGGGTACCACGCCACGGGCGCTGATCCTGATGCCGACGCGCGAGCTTGCGGCACGCGCCGAAGACACACTGCGTGGCTACGCACAGCAGCTCGAACTCGCCGGCGTACTGATCCAGGGTGGCGTCGACTACGCCACACAGGTCGAGATCCTGGGCCGCGGCGTCGACGTGGTGGTCGCGACCACCGGACGGCTGCTGGATCACGTGGCGAAGGGCACGATCGACCTGAGCCACGTCGAGCTGTTCGCAATCGACGCTGCCGACCGGTTGACCGATGTGCGCTTCCAGCGCGACATCCAGCGGCTCGTCCAGGCGCTGCCCGCCGGGCACCAGACCATGCTGTTCGCGACGACGGTATCGGACGACATCCGTGCCTTCGCGAACGGGCTGCTCCACGAGCCTGCGGTCGTCGAGCTGCCGACGGTCGGCGCGGCGCAGCCGGCGCGCGCTGCTCGCCCCGAGCCGTCGCAACGCCAGCGGGTCGCGACACCCGGCCAGACGCGCACTGGCAATGCGCAGCCAGGCAACGTGCGTGACGACGACGGCGAGCGGCGCATGCCGGTCCGCGATCGGCAGCCGGCCTCCTACGAGAGCAGCCTGTTTCCGTCCAGCGGCCCGGTGTTCGGGTACGGCGATGCCGGCCGCAGCCGGCGACCGCGGTCGGGCCAGCGGCGTCGCGACCAGGGCTGAGGGTTCCCCGGGCGGGCTACCCGGTCGCGGCACACACGATCGCGACTCCGACCGCTGCGGCCTGCAGGGCGAGAGCCGGCGCGATTCCCACTCTGCGCTCCATCACCGCACCCGCCAGCCACAGCGCGACGACGATCGCGAGCGACCACGCGAGCAGCGTGCGCATCGCAAGCCCGTCCGCGAGCCATAGCAAGGGCAGCGCCACGAGGATCGACAGCGCGAGCTCGAGCGTGGCGAACCCGCGTTCGGCCCGTGTCGTCGGCGGGTCGTAGCGGCGCACCCGGACAGGATCGAAAGCCGCCGCCGGCCAGACCGAAGGATCGGCGCCCGCGGGTCGCCACCCGGGTGGCTTGAGCCAGACACAGAGCTTGTCGCGCCACGTCGGCGCCAGCCGTGTCTTGCGCGTCAGATCGACGTAGACCTCGAGGTTTGCCCACAGCGGGTCCCAGGATTCGAGCGGCGCCCGCGTGCCATACACGCAGCGCTGCGATTCCGGCGCAAAGCTGCCGAATAGCCGGTCCCAGAGGATCAGGATTCCGCCGTAGTTGCGATCGACGTAGCAGTCGTTGACTGCGTGATGCACGCGGTGGTTCGAGGGTGTGGCGAGGATGCGATCGAGCGGCCCGAGCCTCCCGACATGCTCGGTGTGGATCCAGTACTGATACAGGAGATCGATCAGCGCAGCCGCCGCGAACACCTGCGGCGGGAACCCCGCCAGCGCCATCGGCAGATAGAAGAGCCACCCAAGGAGCGCGCCGCTGCTCGTCTGCCTCAGCGCCGTCGAGAGGTTGAACTCCTGGCTCTGGTGATGGACGACGTGCGAGGCCCAGAAAACCGCGCTCTCGTGTCCGATGCGGTGGTTCCAGTAGTAGCAGAAGTCGTAGGCGATCACTCCGAGCACCCACACCCACCAGGCATCGGCCGGCAGCGGGCGGATCGCCAGTTGCGTCCAGGCGAGCGCATAGATGCCGATGCGCAGCGCCTGTGTGAACAGGTTGGAAAGCTGGCTCAGCACGCCGAGGCTCAAGCTCGCCACCGCGTCGTTGAGCCGATAGGTATTGCGGCCGCGCCGTTGCCCCCACGCGTATTCGAGCGCGATCAAGGCGAAGAACGCGGGAGTTGCGATGGCGATGGCCCGGCTCATGACCTCACGCCTGTCCGCGATCCCAGTCGCGCGCGCGTGCGACGGCGCGCTCCCAGCGCGCCATTCGCGCGGCGGCTTCGTCCCGCGACAGCGCGGGCTCGAAGCGTCGGTCGAGCCGCCAGCCGGCCGCGAGCTCCGCGGTTGATTGCCAGACTCCGGCCGAGAGACCCGCCAGGCTCGCAGCGCCCTGCGAGGTGGTCTCGATGTTGGCCGGTCGCAGCACCGGGATTCCGAGCAGATCCGCCTGGAACTGCAGCAGCAGATCGTTGCGTGCGGCTCCGCCGTCGACGCGCATCTCGGAGAGCGGCACCTGCGCGTCGGCCTGCATCGCGGCCAGGAGCTCCGCGCTCTGGAATGCGATCGATTCGAGCGCTGCGCGGGCGAGGTGCGCACGGGTCGTGCCGCGCGTCAGCCCGAGCACGGCGCCGCGCGCATACGGATCCCAGTGCGGGCTGCCGAGACCGGTGAAGGCCGGAACGAAACACACGCCTGCGGCGTCGGGCACGCTCGCCGCCAGGGCTTCCACCTCGGCTGACGAGCCGATCAGGCCCAGGCCGTCGCGCAGCCACTGCACCACCGCGCCGCCGACGAAAACCGCGCCTTCGAGCGCGTAACAGCGCTCGCTCGTCTGCCACGCAACGGTCGTGAGCAGGCGATGCGTGGAAACGAGCCGCTGCGCTCCGGTGTTGAGCAGCATGAAGCACCCGGTGCCGTAGGTGTTCTTCGCCATCCCGGGTTCGAAGCACGCCTGGCCGAAGAGCGCCGCCTGCTGGTCGCCCGCGATGCCGCCGATCGGAATCCGGCAGTCCGCGATCCGCGCCTCGAGCCCGTCGCGCGGCAGGCAGGACGGTACGACGCGCGGCAGCACGGCGGGCGGGATGCGGAACAGCTCGAGCATGCGCGGATCCCAGTCGCCGCTTTCGATGTCGAGCAGCTGCGTGCGGCTCGCGTTGGTGACGTCGCTGACGTGCGCGCTGCCCTCGGTGAGTTTCCATACGAGCCAGCTGTCGATCGTGCCGAAGGCAAGCTCGCCGCGCTCGGCGCGCCGGCGAAGCCCTGGCTCGCTGTCGAGCAGCCAGGCGAGCTTGGTCGCAGAGAAATACGGATCGAGCACCAGTCCGGTGCGCCGCATGACCTGCGGCTCGTGACCCTCGGCCTTGAGCCGCTCGCAGACATCCGCAGTGCGACGGTCCTGCCAGACGATGGCACGTGCCACGGGCCGCCCGCTGGCCCGCTCCCAGAGCACCGTCGTCTCGCGCTGGTTGGTGATGCCGATGGCCGCGATGTCCGCCGGGGTGAGCCGCGCGCGCTCGAGCACCGCGGTGATCGTGGCGACCTGCGTCGCCCAGATCTCGAGCGCGTCGTGCTCGACCCAACCGGGTCGGGGGAAGTGCTGCGTGAATTCCCGCTGCGCCGTGGCCACGACGCGGCCTGCGGCGTCGAACAGCACCGAGCGGGAACTGGTCGTTCCCTGATCCAGCGCAAGCAGGTGAGTCGTCACGGGTGCTCACTCAGCCAGCGATCGAGCCGCGCGCACGCGTCCGCGGGCAGATGCAGCCCGAGCTTGCTGCGCCGGAACAGGATGTCCTCGGCGGTCATCGCCCACTCCTCCCGCCGCAGGTATGCGATCTCACGCTCATGCAGCCCCGGCAGCACCTCGTCGCCGAGGTCCCGCATGGCACGCGCGCCGTCGAGCACCCGCTCGGTGCGTGTGCCGTAGGCGCGGGTGTAGCGACGCAGAAGCCGGATGTCGAGCCACGGGCAGCGCAGGGCGATCCGGGCGCGAAACGCCGAAAAATCACCGCTCTCGATGTCACCCCCGGGCAACGCGGCCGTGCGCGTCCAGGCGCGGAGGCGATTACCCAGCATCCGCCCCAGCCGGTCGATCGCTTCCTCGGCGAGCTTGCGATAGGTGGTGATCTTGCCGCCGTAGACCGACAGCAACGGCGGAGAGTCGCACTCGAGTTCGAGCGAGTAGTCGCGCGTGACGCTGGCGGGGTCCCGCGACTCGTCCTCGAGCAGCGGACGCACGCCGGAATAGGTCCAGACGACGTCGTCCGCGGTCATGTCACGGTCAAAGTAGCGGTTCGCCATCGCCACGAGATAGCCGCGCTCGTCCTCGTCGATCGCCGGTGCGCCGGGATCGCCCTCGTAATCGACATCGGTCGTGCCGATCAGCGTGAACTCGTCCTCGTAGGGGATGGCGAACACGATCCGACGATCGGGGTTCTGGAAGATGTACGCATAAGGGTGGTCGTAGAGGCGACGCACGACGATGTGACTGCCTTTCACCAGCCGCAAGCCGCGCGCCGTCAGCGTGTCCGCCACCTCGTCGATGAAGCGGGTGACCCACGGTCCGGTCGCGTTGACCACCGCGCGTGCCAGGACCGTCTCACGGGCGCCGTCCGCAGCAACGAGCGTGGCGCGCCAGCGCGCGTCCTCGCGGGCGAGCGCGACGCATCGAGTCCGGGTCAGCACGCGCGCGCCGCGTTCACGCGCGCCGAGCGCGTTCAGCACGACCAGCCGCGAGTCGTCCACCCAGGCATCCGCGTAGACGAACCCGCGCCGGAAGCGGTTCTCGAGCGCGGCACCGGCCGGGTGGGTGCGCAGGTCGACGGCGGTCGACGCAGGCAGACGTTGTCGGCGCGCAAGGTGGTCGTAGAGCAAGAGGCCGGCACGAATCATCCAGGCCGGCCGCAGGTGTGAATCGTGCGGCAGCACGAAGAGCAGCGGCCGGATGATATGCGGCGCCTTGGCGAGCAACACCTCGCGTTCCTGGAGCGCCTTGCGCACCAGGCGGAAATGGAAATGTTCCAGGTAGCGCAGCCCGCCGTGCACGAGCTTGGTGCTCGCCGAGGAGGTGTGCGAGGCGAGATCGTGCTGCTCGCAAAGCACCGTGTGGAGGTCACGGCCCGCGGCATCGAGTGCGATCCCCGCGCCGTTGATCCCCCCGCCCACCACCAGGATGTCGCAGTCGCTCACCGGTAGAGCAGGAACCCTTCGCGTTCGGTGAGCCAGGCGCGCTCGTCGGGCCCGGCCAGCGCGTCGAGATCGGCGGGCGCGGCCGCAGGGTCGTCCACCCATTCGCGCAGCAGGGGGCTGCCGTTGATCAGGTCGATGGCCAGCCGCCCACGTTCGTACTCGTAGGGAAAATCGCGCCACAGCGGGTACTCCGGGTGCAGGCGGCGCAGCGCCTTGAAGGCGAGCGCCTGCAGCCGCCACGGGCGGAACGCCGCGTGGTCGTAGACCGGCGCCTCGGCGTGGATCTGCGCGCCGGAGCAGAGCTGGCCTTCATGCTTGTGGAAGGTGGGCTCGAACCAGCACGTCCGCAACCGGCAACCCGCGAGCCATGCAGGCGCGAGGCTCTGCATCTGCGCGATGAGCGTCTGCGGCTCGAGGTCTGGTGCACCGAAGACCTCGAGCGGCCGTGTCGTGCCGCGGCCCTCGGAGAGCGTCGTGCCTTCGAGCATCACGGTGCCGGGGTAACAGCGCGCCATCGCGAGGCCGGGCGCGTTCGGGCTCGGGTTGATCCAGCAGCGCGCGCCCAGCGGCCAGCCGTAGCCAGGGGCCTGCTCAGGTACCCAGCCCTGCATCTCGACGACGCGATATTCGAGATCGAGCTTTAGCGTCGCGATGAACCAGCCGCCGAGCTCGCCCAGCGTCATGCCATGGCGCATCGGCAGCGCGCCGGCGCCGACGAAACTTTCCCAGCCCGGGCGCAGCCTCAGCCCTTCGACCGGTCGCCCCACGGGATTCGGCCGGTCGAGCACCCAGACGGCGCGGGCCCGCCGCGACGCCTCCTCGAGCACGTAGCGCAGCGTCGTGACGAAGGTATAGATGCGGCAGCCGAGATCCTGCAGATCGACCAGCAGCACGTCGAAGCTGTCCATCATGGCTTCGGTCGGGCGGCGCACGCTGCCGTACAGGCTGTACACCGGGATGCCGAGCGCCGGATCAACGTAGTCCGGCGACTCGGCCATGTTGTCCTGCTTGTCGCCTCTGAGTCCGTGCTGCGGCCCGAACGCCGCGGTGAGTCGTACCCCGTCGAGCGCGCCCAACGCGTCGAGCACGTGGATCAGATCGGCTGTCACCGAGGCAGGATGCGCGAGCAGCGCGACCCGGCGTCCGGCGAGCGGCCTGCGGAGCCCTGGTTCGCTGATCAGCCGATCGAGACCGAAGCGGATCATTCGCCGGGCGCCTCGGGCGCGGCCGCGCCGTCAGCATCCGGCGGCTCGAGCGGCAGGACGAATCCGTCGCGATGATGAAAATCCGGGCGCTCGGCCGGATGCACCAGCGCCCAGTACGAGAGCCGCCCATCGGTCTCTTCGACCACGGCGGAGAGCGCCAGGCGCAACGACGATGCGCCCGGCAGCGCGAGCATGATCTCCGCTCCAACCACGGCCTCGAGCGCCAACCGATCCTCGGACAGGCTCACGGCGATCGTCGGCTCGCGCTGCATCGGGATCGGTGCCATCCCGTCGCGGTACGCCGAGAACCCGAATGCCGCCCACTCCCCGGAAGCCGAGAAGTTGAGCTCGCAATAGGCGCGCGCATCGCGCCGGGCGATGAACGCCTCGAAGCAGGTGTGCTGCCACAGGCGGTCGGCGCGGCGCGGCGCGACGCGGCCCGGCAGCGCGATTCGCTCGATCTCGCCGTCCAAGAAGTAACGCAGCCGCAAGGCGCCGTCGGGCATGGTGCCGACGGCGACGTCGATGCGGCGCACCACCGGCGTCGGGGTGGCCGGGTGGCATACGATTTCGACCGTCCGTGGTGGCTGCTGCGACATCGCCCCGTCATGGCTCCGACCGGACCTGCGCCAGCGCGCGGGTCGTCGCTTCGAGCAGGGCGGCAGGGCCGACCGGGGCGCCGGTCGCCTTCTGCATCCAGAGATCGGGAGTGAGGCGGCCGAGGCTCGTCATGCGCTCGAATTCGGCGCCGAGATTGCCCGAGCGCGCGATCTGCTGCTCCACCTGGCGCGCGATCATCGCGCCGACCGGATAGTCGGGCAGGTAGAGCATCGAATTGATCATGTGCGAGTAGACGCCGAGCAGCACGACGTCGCGGCGGCCGATGACCGGTGCATAGAACCGGTTCCAGACCTCGCGCGCCAGCCCGAGGGTCGCCTCGCGCAACTCGCCGGGTGTCGCTTCCGGGTGCGCGTACATCCAGCGCCAGACCCGCATGTCGGTGAGCGCCGCGCCGCCGATCTCGTACGCGCCCCAGAAGTCGTCGAGCACGTTGAGCGCCTCGCTCGTCGCATCGGGCTTTGCCAGGCCGAGGAGCTCGAGGTCGCGCGCCTGGAAGACGAAGGCGAGCGCCTCGGTGAACGCGGTGTTCGGCACGCCTTCGAGCGCGTTGTACGGCACTTCGTTCAGCGAGAACGTCTGCTCGACGTTGTGCCCGAGCTCGTGCACCGCGATGTTGTAGCCCTTGTAATCCATGCCGTCGGTGCTGACGCGCGTGCGCAGGTGAGCCTTGTCGCCGCGCCGCTGTGCGCCCCAGGCGTGGCCCGCGCCGCGCGAGGGATCGACGGTGATGTTGGCTGCGAGATACCGAGCACGCTCCTCGCTGAAGCCCAGCTTGACGAGCATAGCGGGGATGTCGCGGGCGAACGCCTCCGGAGTCGGGTACTTCTTCTTCGTGATCGCGTCGAGCGCGGCCTCGGTGTACTTGCCGCGCGGCAGGAAGCCGTTGTACCAGATATCGAACGGCTCGAGCGGGCGGCCGAGCCGCGCCTCGATCAGCTTCGCGATCTGCGGCACGAGCGGCGAGCCCACGATCTCCCCGAGCATCGCCTCGACGCGGGCTTCCGGCAGCTCGCGATCCTCGTTGAAGCGGCGCGCGATCAGGCTGGGCGCCGCCGGCGTGTACGGATCGGCAAGCCGCGCGGCGCGACAGGTTTCGAGCAGCTTGGCGTAGCGCGTATCCGGCTCGCGGTCGGACGCGATCTTCATGGCGGCCGGGGCGGGGCGGTCGGAATCCTGCACCGCAGCGGCGGTCACGCGGTTGGTGGCCGGCTGCCAGTCGACGTGCGGGTTGTCGATCACGACGGCCGGGATCGTCTGCTCGACGATGTGCTCCATGACTTGCGCGATCATCCGCTGGCGCGGCAGGCCGTCCGGCTCCGCGTACTGCGCCTTGAGCTCGTCGCGCAGGTTCCAGTGCGTGATCAAACGCTTGCCGGGCGGGAACAGCCGCTTGCCGTCTGCGTCGAGCAGATGGTGCATCCAGATGTTGTATCCGGCGATGTACGACTCGGCGTCGGCGAGTGCGGTTGCGATCTGCTGGTTGACCGCAGCGGGGATGCGGCTCGAATAGCGGTCGGCGAGCCGGGCCTCCGCCCACTGCTCGGCGCTCCAATCCGGGCCGTCGCGCAGCTTCTCGTCGAGGGTTGCGAGCGGGAAGTTGAGCAGCACGACGAACGCGAGCTTGTTGGCGAAGAAGTCGTCGTCGATGTGCGCGCCGGGATCGTAGGCCGCGGTGAGCGCGTCTACGGCCAAGATCGGTCCCGCCTCGACGTCGGCCTGCCAGCGGAAGGCGCGCGTGATCTCGTTGAGCGAGCCGTCGAGCTGCTCGTGCAGCCGGTCCATCCGCTCGCGCAGCGCCTTGCGTGTCGTCTCGTCGCCGGCAAAGTTGCGCCGCACGAAATCCGCGAAGGCAGCCTCGTCGCCGTCCTCGCTGCGCCAGACCTGCGCAACCTGCGTCACTCCACGCGCGGCGCGCGTCCGCTGCGCCTCGCCGTGCGCGGCAACGAGCCCTGCGGTGAGTCCCGGAACGGCAGACATCATCGGTGAGACATCCTTGGCGGCTGTGGCCGCCGCTCCCGACGATGCCACGCCCGCCACGAGAGCGGCGAGCAGCGCTGACGCCGCCACGAATCGGAGTCGGTGCATGCGGGTGGCCCGGCAGGCAGTACGTGATCGGATGCGGCGCATGATACCGGGTCGAAGGCCAGGGCGGAGCCTGCGATCACCACGGCGCTCGCGTAGCATTCCGTCCCTGCCGTCCCGCTGCGCAGCTTCCGGAGTATCCAGTGACCGATCCCGACTTCGATCTGTTCGTCATCGGCGCCGGCTCGGCGGGCGTGCGCGCGGCACGCATGTCCGCCGGGTTCGGCGCGCGGGTGGCCGTTGCGGAGATGTATCGTCCGGGCGGCACTTGCGTGATCCGCGGCTGCATCCCCAAGAAGCTGCTGGTCTACGCGGCGCATTACCGTGAGGATTTCGAGGACGCGCGCGCCTACGGCTGGAGCGCGAATCCGGAGTTCTCCTGGCAGACCCTGCTCGCAAACAAGAACAACGAGATCGCGCGCCTCGAGGACATCTATCGCACGCTGCTCAAGAGCTCCGGGGTCCGGCTGATCGAGGGACGCGCGCGCCTCGTCGATGCCCACACGGTCGAGGTTGCGGGTGGACGCTACCGTGCGCAGAACATCCTGGTCGCGACGGGCGGGTGGCCGACGCTGCCCGCCGTGCCGGGAACCGAACACTGCATCACCTCGAACGAGGCGCTCGAACTGGCGGATCTGCCGCGCCGCGTGCTGGTGGTGGGCGGCGGCTACATTGCGGCGGAGTTCACCGGAATCTTCCACGGACTCGGCTCGGCGGTGACCCTGGCGTACCGTGGCGAGCAGATCCTGCGCGGCTTCGATCTCGACGTGCGCCAGCATCTGTCGCAGGAGCTGGTGAGGCGCGGCGTCGACCTGCGACTCGACTGCGCGGTCGCCAACGTCGAGCGTCGCGCCGACGGATCGCTCGAGGCACGGCTCGTGTCGGGCGGGCGGGGGACGAATGTCGTGGTCGATGCCGTGCTGTTTGCGACCGGCCGGCATGCCAACACGGCAGACCTGGGGCTGGACGCGGCGGGCGTCAAACTCCGCGAGGACGGGGCGGTGCTGGTCGACAGGTTCTCGCGCTCGAGTGTCGCGCACATCTTCGCGGTCGGTGACGTGACCCAGCGGATCGCGCTCACCCCGATCGCCATCCGCGAAGGGGCCGCCGTAGCGAATACGCTGTTCGGCGGTACGGCCACCTCGGCCGACCACGTCCACGTGCCGCACGCGGTCTTCAGCCTGCCGCCGGTCGGCACCGTCGGGCTGAGTGAGGCGCAGGCGCGCGAGCGTGGTGTCGCGGTGCAGATCTACAAGACGTCCTTCCGGCCGCTCAAGTACACGCTGTCGGGGCGCAACGAGCGCACGCTGATGAAGCTGGTCGTCGATGGCGACAGCGACCGCGTGCTCGGCGCACACATGGTTGGGCCCGACGCACCCGAGATCATCCAGGGCGTAGCGATCGCGGTGAAGGCGGGGCTCACCAAGCGGGACTTCGATGCGACGGTCGCCATCCACCCGACCGCCGCCGAGGAGCTCGTGACGCTACGCTGATCGGGGGGCTTCGGAGCACGGCGTACCGGATGCGCGTGCGGCGCTCGCTGCGCGCGCCGTGCGTTCCGCATCGCGCCGACCGGAGACTGAGCGTCAACCCCGGCCGGGAAGGCCTGCTTGAGCCGCCGGTCCGAGGAGCTCGCTGCGCTCACCGCCGGGTATCCATACCGTGACGATCGCACCGCCGCCCTTGCGGTTCGCGATGCTGAGCCGGCCGCCGTGGGCGTCCACGATCTCGCGGCAGAGGGTCAGTCCGAGCCCGGTGCCGTTGGGCTTGGTCGAGTAGAACGGCAACAGCGCGTCGCGCAGCACCTCCTCGGAGAGGCCGCTGCCGCGGTCGTTCACTTCGAGCAGGTAGCCGCCGTTGCGCTCGGCGACGCCGAGCGTCACTTCGTCCTCCGGCGATCCTGACTCGATAGCGTTCTTGATGAGGTTGATGAGGACCTGCTCGATCTGCGGTGCGTCGAACCAGCCCGCCGACACGGGCAGCGGTTCGAGCACGCGGAACGAGAGGGTATCCTCGAGCCTAGCGAGCAGCGGCCGCCACGGGACGCTGGCCGGCCTCGGCCTCGGGAGCTTGGCGAAGCGCGCGTACCCGTCGATAAAGGTGGCGAGATGCGAGGCGCGCTCCGCGATCGTCGAGAAGACGCGCGTCAGCCGCTCTGCATCCGGTGCGCTGGCCAGGGCCTGGCCGGAGTGCGCGAGCGAGGTAATCGGTGCAAGCGAGTTGTTGAGCTCGTGCGCGATCACGCGAATCACCTTCTTCCAGATCGCGACTTCCTGCGCCGCCATCTCGCGCGTCAGCTGCTTGAAGAGCAGCAGTCGGTGCGGTTGGCTGTTCAGCGTGAACCGTCGGCTGCTCAAGTGGAATATTTCCGCTTCACCCCCCTCGTCTACGGTGAATAGCGAGTCGGTGTCGCTGTCGACGGCATCGCGCACAGGCTGCGGCGCCCGCTCGAGGAGCGTGGCCAGCTTCAATCCCTCGATCTTGCGGCCGGCGCCGAAGAGCTGGCGGGCCGCGATATTGCCGAACACGATCGCGTCGTTGGCGTTCGTCAGCACGAGCGCGAGCGGCGTTGTCTGTACGATGGTGTCGAGCAGCAGCTCGCGCTGATAGAGGTCGAGCCGCTCCCGGCGCAGGCTGTCGCCGAGCGAGTTGTACTCGGCCGTGAGGTCGCCGATCTCGTCGGGGCCCGTCGGTGTCACGCTGACGCTGAAGTCCCGGTCGCGCAGGCTGCCGATCGCGTCGGTCACGGCCCGTATGCTGTGGCTCCAGCGGTCGAAGAGCCGGTTGGTCAGCCAGACGGCGACCGGCAGCGTGACGCAGAGGGCTGCGGCGCTCGCGAGCACCGGCGAAGCAAGCCAGCGATCGAAGACGAGCGTGACGGCCGCGACCGCGGCCGCCGTGGCCACGACGACCACGGCAACGCGGCCGGCCATCGACCAGCTGGCACGCGGCTTGCGAGCCATAGCGCTCCCTAGCCGCTGACGGACGTCCGGCTCGCGTCGACGGGAGACTTGAGCCCTAGCTTCTCCATGCGTCGATAGAGTGCCTGACGCGACAGGCCGAGGTCACGCGCGGCGTGCGCGACGACCCCGTCCGCGAGCGCGAGCGCCTGTTCGACCGTCGCACGGTCGATGTTCGAGCCGTCGGGCGGGTCGGGCGCAATCGGCAGAGCAAGCACCTTGGCCGTCACGACGGTGTCGGCGGAAAGCAGGCAGGCCCGGTGAATCGCGTTCCGAAGCTCGCGCACGTTGCCCGGCCAGTTGTAGCGGGTGAATGCGCGGATCGCATCCTGCGCGAGTGTGAAACCGGGCTCGAGGAAGTGCCTCGCGAGCGGCAGGATGTCGTCCGGGCGCGCCGAGAGTGGTGGCACCTCGAGCTCGATGACGTTGAGGCGGTAGAAGAGATCCTCGCGGAAGCGGCCCTCGCGGATGAGCTGCGGCAGGTTCGCGTTCGTTGCCGCGATCACGCGGGCACGCGTGCGGCGGGTCACGTTCGAGCCGAGCCGCTCGAACTCCCCGGTCTGCAGTACGCGTAGCAGCTTCGCCTGACCCTGCGCCGAGAGGTTGCCGAGCTCGTCGAGGAAGATGGTTCCGCCATCGGCGGCCTCGAAGCGCCCCGTTCGCGCCCTGGCACCGGTAAAGGCGCCGGCCTCGGTGCCGAAGAGCTCCGCCTCCATCAGCGCGTCGGGCAGCCCGCCGAGGTTCACTTTGACGTAGGGGCCGGACTTGACGGTCGAGTTCGCCTGCACGATGTCGGCGATGACTTCCTTTCCCGCGCCGTTCGGCCCGCTGATCAGGACAGGCACGCCGGCGTGTGCGACACGCGCGGCGGTCGAGGCGAGTGCGTGCATCGCCTCGCTCTCGTACACGAGCCCTTTGAGGTCGAATCGCGATGCGAGTTCGGCCCGCGCCGCGGCGCGGCGGCGGCGCATTGCACGATTCTCATCGCGAGCCGCCTGCAGATCGAGGAGGTTGCGCACCGTCGTGAGGAGCCGCGCATTGTCCCAGGGCTTCGCGACGTAGTCGGCGGCGCCGGCCTTTACGAGCTCGACCGCCGTCTCGAGATGGGTCCACGCGGTGAGCAGGATCACTGGCAGGTCCGGATGCTGCGCTCGGATCTGGCGGAAGAGCGCGATGCCTTCCTCGCCCGAGGTCGCTTCGCGGCGGAAGTTCATGTCCTGCACGACGAGATCGACGGGCTCGCGCGCAAGCTGATCGATGCCGGCCGCGGCCGAGTCGGCGCTCAGGACGCGCGCGCCGTGCATGGACAGCAGCACATCGAGCGCCGTGCGCACGGCCTCGCTGTCATCGATGACGAGTACTGTGCGCTCCCCCAAGCTTTCGTTGAGTCCCTGATCCTGGCTGTCCTTCATCGGCTTGGATGCGCCTGATTGAGGATTGGTTGTAAGGGTCCCCGAAGTCTAGACGGTCCGGCTCGCGACGGCCGGC
>JBQGDL010000019.1:0-9456 GCA_052039045.1 Steroidobacteraceae bacterium | reverse complement strand
GCCTGGGGAAAATGCCTCGCAGCCAATATCCGGGAGGCGGACCGAAAAGGGCACCGAGCCAATTTTCGGGTGGCGCGCGCAGGCGCTGCCGCTCGGTCTGGATCCCCTGATCCTCGGCGATCCGCGCGAGGCCCGTCACTTCGACGGCTTTGCCAGCGTCGTCGGCCTGAAGGCTGACGCGTGCAGCGCGTTTCTCGATCCGCTGCGCGACGCCGGCAACCTGACCATCGCAACCGGCGAGGAGGTCGTCGCACTCTGCGCGGCGCCCCGCCGCCCGGTGGAGATCACCGGCGTGCGCACCGCGGCCGGCGCGACGTTCCAGGCGCGAGCCGTGCTGCTCGCGGCCGGCGCACTGCACACGCCGCGCCTCGTGCAGCGTCACGTGCAGGCCGGACTCGATCGGGAGCTGCCCGCCGCCCGCAGCATCGGTCGCAATCTCAAGCTGCACCTGCTCACCGCCATGCTCGCGCTCGGCGGCACGCGCCAGACCGACCTGCTGCGCAAGACCGACTACCTCACGCACGGCGGCCTGCCGCACTCGAGCGTGCAGCCGCTCGGATTCGACGGCGAGCTGCTCGGCACGCTGATTCCGGCGCTCGTGCCGCGGCCGCTCGCGCGAGCGATCGGCGATCGCGCCTACGGCTTCTTTCTGCAGACCGAGGACGGCTCGCATCCCGACAATCGCGTCGTCGATCGCGGCGCAGGCCACCCGCCGGTGCTCGACTACAACGGCTCCCGCCTCGCTCCGGCCGAGGCGGAGCACCGCCGACTCGTCGCGCGGCTGCGGTGGTCGCTCGCGGGCGCCGGGTTCATCGCAGTGTCGAAGCGCATCGGCCTCGCCGGCACCGCTCACGCCTGCGGCACGATGATCGCCGGCCGCGATCCCGCCGACTCGGTCGTGGACCCGGTCGGCCGCGTGCACGGCATGCGCGGCCTCTACGTCGTCGACGGCAGCGTGCTGCCACGCTCGAGTCGCGTGAATCCGTCGCTATCGATCTACGGCTGGAGCCTGCGCGTCGCCGACGCTCTGGCCGGCCGGCTGCTTGCGGAGCGCGTGACGGCGCGCGCGGTGAGTCAGGCCCTGCCGGCATGAACGCGATGCCGCACAAGCTCCCGGGTCGCGAAAAAATTGGCTCGGAGCCGAATTTTGCCGAATACCCGGTTCCGAGCCGCTTTTCGACCGTCGCGTCGCTCGACGAAGCCGTGGCGTGCGTCGCGCGACTTGCCGGCTCGCGTCCGCGCCCCGACCGCGCCGCGCTCGTCGCGATCAGCGGCGTCGACGGCTCGGGCAAATCGCATCTCGCGCGATTGATCGCCGCACGGCTCGGTCGTGCGGGGCGGCGGGTCGCGATGATCGGCATCGATCCCTGGCAGAACCCGCAGACGGTGCGGTTTTCGACCGCGGATCCGGGCGCGCACTTCTACCGCCACGCGATCCGCTTCGAGGAGCTCTTCTCGCAGGTGGTCGAGCCGCTGGTCGGCGATCGGGCGCTGCGGCTGCGGACGCGCGGCAGACGCACCGACGCGGACGTCTGGGAGCCGCTCGTTTACGACCATCGTGACGTCGAGGTCGTGCTGCTCGAGGGGATCTTCCTGTTTCGTCGCGACCTCGTGCATCGTTACGACCTGCGCTTCTGGGTCGACTGTTCGCTCGACACGGCGATGCGCCGGGCGCTGGCACGCAACGTAGAGAACCGCCCTCCCGAGGCGCTGCGCGAGGACTACGCGCGCATCTACCACGCGGCGCAGCGCGTGCATCTGGCGCTCGATGCGCCGCGCGCGGCGGCCGACCTGCTGCTCGACAACGAGCGCGACGCAGTCGTGCGGGAGAGCGCGCCATGAGCCGCCGCATGCGCGAGCGCCTGCACTTGCTCGCCTGGCTCGTCCTTCTGGCAGCGATTTGTCTGCGCGCGGAAGCGCAGGCGGTCGGGCGGGTGGACTCGGTCGGCATCACCGTGAGCGACATGGACGAGAGCCTCGCGTTCTACACCGGCGTGCTCGGCTTCGAGCGCGTCGACGGCCGCGAAGTCATCGGCGAGCCGTGGGAGCGGCTGTTCGGCGTGTTCGGCCTGCGGCTCAGGATCGAGCGGCTGCGTCTCGGCGAGGAACACGTGGAGCTGATGGAGTTCGCCACACCGCGCGGCCGGCCGATCCCGGTCGATTCGCGCAGCAACGATCTCTGGTTCCAGCACGTTGCGATCATCGTCTCCGACATGGATCGCGCCTACGCGCAGCTGCGGCAGCACGGCGTGCGCCACGCCTCGACCGCGCCGCAGCGCCTGCCCGACTGGAACCCGAACGCCGGCGGCATCCAGGCGTTCTACTTCCAGGACCCCGACGGCAACCACCTCGAGATCCTGCAGTTCCCGCCGGGCAAGGGCGATCCGCGCTGGCAGCGCAGCGGCGGGCGGCTGTTCCTCGGCATCGATCACACCGCGATCGTCGTCGCCGACACCGAGGCCAGCCTGCGCTACTACCGCGAAGCGCTCGGGCTCGCGGTCGCCGGCGAAAGCGAGAACTACGGCATCGAGCAGGAGCGGCTCAACAACGTCTTCGGCGCGCGGCTCAAGATCACTGCGCTGCGCGCAGGATCGGGGCCCGGCATCGAGTTCCTCGAATACCTCGCGCCGCGCACCGGCCGGCCGATGCCGCTCGATACGCGTCCGACCGATCTCTGGCACTGGCAGGTCAACGTCGACGCCGATGTAGCTGCCGTCGACGCGGCGCTGCGCCGCGGCCACTACGCGTACGTCTCGGCCGCCCCGGTCACGATCCCGGAGTCGGGCCGGTTGTCGCTGCTCGCCCGCGACCCGGACGGACATGCACTGCAGTTCAGCGAGGTCCGCCGCGCGGGCCGTTGAGGACAACGCCATGTCGGACACACGCAATCTGGTCATCGTCGGCGGCGGCTTCGCGGGCATCACGCTCGCCCGTCGGCTCGAGCATCGCCTGCCGCCGGGATGGAAGCTCACTCTGGTGAGCCAGGAGAACTTCATCACCTACAACCCACTGCTGCCCGAGGTGGTCGGCGCCTCGATCATGCCCGGCCACGTCGTGGCGCCCCTGCGGCAGATGATCCATTGCAGCTCGGTGTGCATGGCGCAGGTGAGCGAGATCGACCTCGAGACGCGCACGATCCACTACCTGGGCGAGGGCAGCGGACGCCTCGCCTACGACCAGCTCGTGCTGGCGGTCGGCGTGCAGTCGAACCTGCATCTGGTCAAGGGCATGGCCCAGTACGCACTGCCGCTCAAGACACTCGGCGACGCGCTGTTTCTGCGCAACCGGATCATCGTGCGTCTGGAGCAGGCCGAGCTGCAGCCCAATGCCGAGGCACGGCGCTGGCTCACGACCTTCGTCGTGATCGGCGGCGGATTCTCGGGCGTCGAGACCGCGGGCGAGCTGATCGACTTCCTGCACGCGAGCCTCAGATACTACCCGCGCATCCGGCGCGACGAGGTGCGCGTCGTGCTGCTGCACGGCCAGGACCGGCTGCTGCCGGAGCTTTCGCCCACGCTCGGCGATTTCGCGCGCCGCAAGATGTGCATGCAGGGGCTGGACGTGCGACTCAACGCGCGCGCGGTGCGCATCGACGACCGGCACGTGACGCTGGCGGACGGCGAGCTGATCGCCGCCGGAACCGTCATCTCGACGATCGGCACGGTTCCGAATCCGCTGGTCAGCGAGCTGCCGCTGCCGAAGGACCGCGGCCGGATCACCACCAATGCCGACATGTCCGTCCCCGGGTTTCCCGGCGTGTGGGCGCTCGGGGATTGCGCGGCCGTGCCGAACGCGCGCGACGGCAAGGCCTCGCCGCCCACGGCGCAATTCGCCGACAGGCAGGCCCGCGTGCTGGCGCGCAATATTGCGGCAAGCATGCGCGGCGAACCAACCCGGCCGTTCGATTACAAGCCCGTCGGCCAGCTCTCGACGATCGGCCACAACAAGGCGGTCGCCGAGCTATTCGGCGTGCGCATGTCCGGGTTCGTCGCGTGGCTGCTGTGGCGCGGCGTTTATCTGCTCAAGATCCCGACGCTGGCGCGCAAGTCGCGGCTGTTCCTGGAGTGGAACTGGGCGATGTTCTTCCCGCCCGACATCGCGCACCTCGGCTTCCGCCGCACGCGGCGCGACGCGCCGCCGGTACGCGCCGTAGCGCGGGACAAGGTGGCGAACGGCTGAGCGGACCTCGGCGGTCGCAGGACCGAGCTAGTCGTCGCCGATCCGGTCGTCGCGATCGACGCACCGGTCGATGAAATCACGACGCGCCTCGTCGTGCAGCCCGCGCTCGGTGGCGCGTGTATTGCAGTCGGAAAAGCGGCTGACGTGGGCGTCGTCGAACGGATCGCCGCGGGCGACGCACCAGTCGACGAAGTCCTGGCGATCCTGTCCTTTGACTTCGCGTGCATTTGCACGATGGTTGCAGTCGGAGACCACCTGGCCCCGATTGCTGTCGTCGTTCGCGCCTCGATTCCTGTCGTCGTCCCCGCGGCCGACCGGGATAGTGAGCGCCACCAGCAACATCATCGTCAGGTACCTGAGCATCTCGTCCTCCTTGGATCCAATAATGAAATCCGGCCCCGCAACGATGCTGCGGGGCCGGACCCCATACCGTGAGCCGGCATGTCGTCGGCTATCGACCGTCCCTGTCGAAGTCGCCCGGCATCGCCCGCTCGATGCGGTCCCACGCGGCCCGCGCCGCAAGCTTGGCCCTGTCCCACGTCAGGCGCGATGCGCCCTTGACGCGCTCGTATTCGGTGCGCAGTTCCGGTTCCACGTCCTCGAAGCGCCTGGCCTGCCCGCGATACCGGCCCGCGGCTTCATAGCCCGTGCGATACGCCGGCGCGTAGTCGTTATAGGTGTAGTCCTTCTGGTAGTACGGCTCGCGGATGTGAGCCTGCCTCCAGTAAGTGTCTTCCACCGTCGGATTCACCGCTTCGCCCGCGGCGTGTCCGGCGAGACCGCCCGCAACGGCACCGACGGCCGCACCGATCGCCGTGCCTGCCGGCCCGCCCGCGGAACCGATCGCCGCACCGGCGACGCCGCCCGCGGCTGCGCCCGCTGCGGTACCGGCGGGGTGTGAGCCCGGCGCGCCGGTGATTGGATCGCGATTGGCCGGATTGTCGTCCTTGCGATAAGTCTTGCCCATGAATCTGCTCCTCACGTTCTGGCGATGGGTGAGTGCATCTTCCGCGTCTTCCTGCGGTGTTCTCGATAGGAAGAACGCCTGTCGTGCGAGTTCGACATGCCGACGATCGTGTAGGAGATCGCGCAATGGCCGGCGCTGCGTCGTGCGTTCATCTGCGGAGTCGGCCTATGATTGCCGCGCAGATTCCACCCCGCGCCGCGGAGTGCATCGCGTCTCGCGATGCTCAACGCGCGACCGAAGAAGATTCCACGCAACCCTTGATCGGCGTCAGACAGTCATCGCGGCAGCGCTCGTGACCGCGCAGATGCCCGGGGAAATTCCCGTCCGCGTGAGAGAACCTCTCAACTCACTCGCAGGTGCGGCTGACGCCGTGCGCCTCGCGGGCGTCCTGCACGAGCTGCTCGCCCTTGGCGATGTCCGCCTTGATCTGCTCGGGACCGGCGCCGGCGCCATAGAGGGGCACCATCAGCGGGTAGATCTCCTCCTCGGCCTCGGTGATGCCGAGCTCGCGGTTGGCGATCGCCTCGATCGTGAGCGCATAGCGTTTTCGCTCGGGATCTTCGGCGCGGCCGTACGCGGTCTTCGCCTTGCCGATCGCGGTCTTGTGCTTGCAGAGCGCGAGCTGCTGCGCAGCCTCGAAATTGTCCTTGCCGAGCTTCTGCTGCAGTGCCGCATCGCGCTCGGACATCGCACGCTGATCGGCCATCGCCTTATCCTGGCTCGCCCCCGCGGCGCCGCCAACGGCCGCGCCCGCCGCCGCGGTCACCACCGCGCCCGCCACCATGTTCTCGATGACGTTGCCGCCCCAGAACAGGCTCCCGACCGCGCCGGCAACCGCGCCGCCGAGCGCACCCGATTTCGCTCCCTGCGCCGCACCCTCGCTCGCGAGCGACCCGGACGCGCAGCCGGCGAGCGAAGTCATCGCGATGCTCGCGAGCACGACGAACGATGCCCGTACGTCCATGTGCACCTCTGACTCCGTTCGTCTCAGGGCGCGGCGGCTTTCTTCACGTCGTCGAGCCAGACGACCTGTGACCCGTAGTCGTCCACCGCCGGAGCGCCGGACGGCATGAACTTGATCTTGCAGGCGGGCGCCAGTTCGCCGCGACCCTGGCCCGACGCATTGACCATGACATTCACATAGGTCAGGTCGAAGCCGCCTTTCGCCTTGACGTATTTCTCGTCGCCGCCGATATAGCCCAGCGGCTCGTCGCTGAGCACCGTGATGAACTGGCCGTCGCCGCCAGCCTGCACGTTGGCGTACTTGATCGGCACGCGCCGGTTGATTTGCGCCGCTTCGATGTAGCCAAGCACTTTCTGGCCGGCGAGCAGCTCCTTCGCCGACCCCGGGTTCGCCTTGGCCTTCTCCGCCAGCGCCGTGCGCTCGGATTCCGGCGTGGCGCCCTCGAGGGAGATGGTGACGGGTGTGGTGACCCGTTCGCCCTCGGCGTTGGTGAAGCGTGCGTTCGCCGTGTACGTATCGGCGGCCAGCCCCTGGCCCGCGACGATCAACGGTACTCCCAACCCGAGAACAAACCAGTGCGGGCGAAATCTTCCGCGCATGACCTAGGACTCCTCTTACGCTGAGTGGAGCCGAATGGCACCCCGCGGAGAGTCTAACAGCCGACCATCCCGGTTCCAATCGGCTCAAAAATTGACGTACTCTGGCCGCACGGCAAGCACCGTCACACCGCGAGGGAGTGCGCAGATGGACATACGGGGTCGTCGTCGCAGCTCGAATATCGAAGACCGCCGCGGGATGCGCATCGGCCGCCCGGCGCTCGGCATCGGTGTGGGCGGGCTCGTGCTGATGCTCGTACTGTCGCTGCTCGGCATCAACCCACTCCCCTTCCTCGAGGGCCTGCAGCAGGTGCAGCAGCAGAACCCGCAGATGCAGCCGTCGGATCAGCCCTATCAGGAGGGCACCGAGGAAGCGGCGCTGCGCGAGATGACGCAGGTCGTGCTGGCCGACACCGAGGACACGTGGTCGGCGCTGCTGCCGCAGTATGGCATCGACTACCGGGTGCCCACGCTGGTGCTGTTCACCGAGGCGGTGGACTCGGCGTGCGGCGGCGCAAGCTCCGCCGTGGGTCCGTTCTACTGCCCGCTCGATCAGAAGGTCTACCTCGACATGTCGTTCTACGTCGACCTGCACCAGCGTTTCGGCGCACCGGGCGACTTCGCCCAGGCGTACGTCATCGCGCACGAGGTCGGCCATCACGTGCAGAATCTGATCGGCACGGCGACGGAGGTCCGCGAGGCGCAAGAGCGCGCCGCGAGTCAGGCTCAGGTGAACGATCTCTCCGTGCGCATGGAGCTGCAGGCCGACTGCTTCGCGGGGGTGTGGGCCGCCACGGCACAACGCTCCCGCGGGCTGCTGTCGGCCGGGGACATCGAGGAGGCGCTGCAGGCCGCGAGTGCGATCGGCGACGATCGGATCCAGCGTCAGACGCAGGGCCACGTGGTGCCCGACTCCTTCACGCACGGCAGTGGCGAGCAGCGTCAGCGCTGGTTCACGCAGGGTTACCAGTCCGGCGCCCCGGACGGCTGCGACACGTTCAACGCCCGGCCGCTCTGAAAAATGAAAATGGCTCGGAGCCAATTTCCGCGAAAATGGCTCTGAGCCATTTCTGGAGGATTCGGCGACTGGCAGTCAGCTTCGACGCTCGCGCCGGGGTCGACCTCTGCCTGGGTGACCCGCGTTTGAGGGTGCATCGCCCAGCCACCTCCGGCCGTTCAGCGCATCGCGAATGAGTCTGATGTCCGAATCCGATACGTCGGTCCCAAAGAGCGACCGATACGCTCGACAGCACTCAGCGCGCGTCGCCGCCAGCCGGCGGTAGCAGTCGTGAGTCGTAACGATCGGGTCGATTAGGCCAAGCGCGTTGTGTCGATGGCTCGACCAAGGGTACTGGGCCGGGTCTGCGACGATACCGGCTCGAACCGGGTTCAGTTCGATGTAGCGATGGCAGATCATCACGTACGGCTCCGTCGTCACCGCGCTTGACCAGAAGCGGCTTTCCCACAGCGATCCGGTCCTGCTTTCCGTAAAGTTGACCCCGGTGACGAAGCGGGCGCCGAGCCACTGCATCATGCGGGACAGGCCGCCAGAACGCTCGGGCGTCGCCAGGATGTGAGTGTGGTTGTCCATGAGCACGTACGCGTGGATTGCGCAGCCATAACGGGCCGCCGAGTGCACAAGCGCGGACAGATAGCGCACTCTGTGCTCATCGGAGAAAAACACCCGCATGCGGTTGATGCCGCGCTGGACGACATGCTGCGTGAGGCCGGCGGGAGCGTATCGGCGCCGCACTTACCGAGGGTCGCTGCTCGAACGGCCGGGAACCACGTCCGAATATGTCCAGAACCTGGAAAAAATGGCTCCGAGCCAATTTTCAGAAAAATGGCTCCGAGCCAATTTTTCATCTGTACCCCGTCAGCTCGAGGTAGCCGCGGCCCATCGGTCGCCGCTCGCGATCGAGCAGCCGTGCCGGCCCTTCCCAGTAGACGGTGCCGGTGCTCGCGCGCGAATCGAGCTCGGCGTCGTCGATGAGCGGCGTTAGCCAGTAAAGCTCCTCGCCGATCTGGAGCCGCCACTCGACCGGATAGCGGATCCCGGTGCGCGGCGAGCGCCACTCGCGAACCGGGGTCCAGGCCACCTCGTCCGGCGCAAAGGTGCGAATCCTGCCGGCCCCCGTACGCAGCGTCGCTGCCGCCCAGCGCGCTCCGCCCTGCGGATCGCGTGTGCGGAAAGCCATCAGCGCTCCTCCGTCGTCGAGATTGATGCCGGTCCAGTCCCAGCCGCGCGCCTCGAAATCGAGCTTCTCGCTCGACCACTCGTGGTCGAGCCAGGCGCGACCCGTGACGCGGCTCGCGCGCCCCTCGATCTCCACCTCGCCGGACACCGCCAGCTGCGGCAGGCTGTAGTAGTACGACGCCGCGAGCGGCGCCGGTCCCTTGCGGCTGTAGCCCGCCTCGCCCTGCAGCAGCACGGGTTGTGCGGGTGCAAGCTCGAGCCGCAACGCGAAATCGTCGCCGGCGGCACTTGCCTCGATTCGCCCGTCATTGCGCTCGCGCAGCGACCAGTCGTCGATGCGCGCGTACATCGCGCCGTCGAGCGCGTAGGCCAGACCGAAGCCTTGCCGCGCGCTGCGCTGGGCGTGACGCAGTCGTCCCGCCTCGGGGTCCGCGACCGCCGCGTGCGCGAACAGCAGCTGGCGCGGCGCGAATGCGCTCGGATTGTCCTCGCCGACGCCCGTACGCACGCGAAAGAACGTCAGCTGGAAGCCGCGCGCGCGATGCCCCGTGTC
>JBQGDL010000018.1:0-46685 GCA_052039045.1 Steroidobacteraceae bacterium | reverse complement strand
GACCGCCACCACCGAGCGCGCATCCTGCGCGTGCTCGTCGTCCAGACGCCGGCGCAGCTCGAGGACCACGTCGTCCGCGGACTCGATGTTGCCGCGGCGCAGCAGCGTGTCGACGAAGAACCGGTAGCCCTTATCGGTCGGCACACGGCCCGCCGAGGTGTGCGGTGAGGTCACGAAGCCGTATTCCTCGAGATCGGCCATGACGTTGCGCACCGTAGCCGAACTCAGGCTCAACCCCGAGTCGCGGGTCAGGGCACGCGAGCCGACCGGCTGCCCCTCCCGGATGTAGCTTTCCACCAGCACCGTGAGCAGGTGCCGGGCCCGGTCGTTGAGTTGTTCCTCGGCGAAATCCAGGGCCATGTGCCTTAAGCCGCTGTGCCACAAGTGCTTTTTCCGCGGCGGCGGACGTCACGCTAGCAACGGCCTTTCGCCCAAGTCAAGCCGGATAACGCACCGCGTCACCCGAAACACCGCGGCTGGCCCGTAGCGCGGGCGGCATGCTAAAAGTCTCGCCACTCATGGGTGCGCCTCCTGCCGCCGCAAAGACCATCGCCCTCGTCGGTCGCGCGGCGGATTCCCGCGTCGGTGAGGCGATGCGGGTTCTCGCCGAGCATCTTGCGGGCGGCGGGCACACCGTGCGTTCACTCGCCGGGCAATCGCCCGATTTCGGCACCGTTGCCGTCGATCAGCGCAGCGAAGCGGCCCTGGTGCCGGGCTCCGACCTCGTGGTCGCCATCGGCGGCGACGGCACGATGTTGCATGCCGCGCGGCTCGCGGCGGCGGCCGGTGCACCGGTGCTCGGCGTCAATCGCGGCCGCCTCGGGTTCCTTGCCGATGTCGGCCCGGAGCGGATGCGCGAAAGCGTCGACGAGGCGCTCGCCGGCCGCTGCCTTCCGGAAGCGCGGATGCTGCTCGAAGCGACCGTGCCCTGCGAGGGACGTCCGACCGCGGCCCTCGCGCTCAACGACGTGGCCGTCGCAAAGCGCGAAACCGGGCGCATGCTCGATCTGCACACCTGGGTCGATGGCGTCTACGTCAATACGCACGGCGGGGATGGGTTCGTCGTTGCCACCTCGACCGGGTCGACCGCCTACGCGCTGTCCTGCGGCGGGCCGATCGTGCATCCGAGTCTCGCCGCGCTGGTGCTGGTGCCGATCTGCCCGCATACGCTGTCCGACCGCCCGATCGTCGTCGGCGCGAGCAGCGTCGTGGAGCTGGAGCTCGGCGAGCGAATCGACACGCGCGCTCAGGTCGTCTGCGACGGCGTACTGCTCTGCGACCTCGAGCCCGGCGTTCGGCTCTCCGTGCGTCGCGCGGCGCAGGTCGCCACGCTGCTGCACCCGCCGGGCCACGACTACTACCGCATCCTGCGCTCGAAGCTGCATTGGGGACGCGGCGCTCGCGACGGCCGCACGCCGGCCGGGTGAGTCGGGGATGCTGACGCTGCTCTCGATCCGTGACTTCGCCATCATCGAGTCGGTGGAGATCCAGTTCCGGCCGGGCTTTACCGCGTTGACCGGCGAAACCGGCGCGGGCAAGTCGATTCTCATCGACGCGCTGCTGCTCGCGATCGGCGACCGCGGCGACAGTGCGGTGGTGCGACATGGCGCGGAGCGCGCGCAGATCACCGCCGCGTTCGACGTTTCGACCAACCCGGCGGCCCGTGTCTGGCTCGAGGAGCAGTCGATCGACGCGCACGACGAGTGCATGCTGCGGCGGCTGGTCGGCACTGACGGGCGCAGCCGCGCCTGGATCAACAGCCAGTCGATGCCGATCACGGCGCTGCGCGAGCTCGGTGAGCTGCTCGTCGATGTGCACGGGCAGCTCGAGTTCCAGTCGTTGGCGAGGCGCAGCTACCAGCGCGAGCTGCTCGACGCGAGCGGCGGCCTCGCCGCCGAGACGGCGGCGGTCCGCGAGGCCTGGCAGGCCTGGCGTGACGCCGAGGCGGCACGCCTCGACCTGGCGCAGCGGGCGCGCGACGGGGACGCACGCCTCGACCTGCTCACCCACTACGTGGCCGAGCTCGCCGCGCTCGCACCGCGCCCGGGCGAAGCTGCCGAGCTGCAGCAGGAGCGGCGCCGCCATGCCTCGCTCGGTCGTCTCGCCGAGGGCGTCACCCAGCTGCAGGCGCTGCTCGGCGCGGACGGCGAGGGAGCTGTGACCGCGCTCGGGCGCTCGCAGGCAGTGCTGCGGCCGCTCGTCCAGCTCGATCACACGCTTGACGATGCGCAGCGGCTGATCGACGAGGCGACGATCGCGTGCCGCGAGGCGCTCGGTACGCTCGCGCACTTCGCGGACACACTGAACGCCGATCCCGCGCGACTCGAAGCGATCGAGGCGCGACTCTCGGCGTTCGAGACCGCAGGGCGCAAGCATCGCGTCGACGCAGGGGAGCTGCCGGCGCTGCGCGAGCGGCTTGCGCACGAGCTGGCCGAGCTCGGCGACGTCGGTGAACATCTCGCCGGACTGGAGCGGCGCGTCGCCGAGGCGCTTGTGCGCTATCACTCTGCGGTCCGCGAGCTCGGCTCCGGACGGCGCGGTGCGGCGCTGCGACTCGATGCGAAAGTCACCGGCCTGATGCAGGAACTGGGGATGCGCGGCGGGGTGTTCAGCACGCGGATCGACACGGCCGAACCGCTGGCCATCAGCGAACATGGCGCCGACGACATCGAGTTTCACGTGAGTGCCAACCCGGGACAACCGCTGCGGCCGCTGGCGCGAGTCGCCTCGGGCGGCGAGCTGTCCCGCGTGAGCCTCGCGCTGCACGTTGCCACGCTCGGCACCGATCGCAGGCCGTGCCTGGTCTTCGACGAAGTCGACGCCGGCGTGGGTGGCGCTGTGGCGGAGATGGTCGGGCGCCAGCTGGCTGCGTTGGCCCGCTCCGGTCAGGTGCTGTGCGTGACCCACCTCGCGCAGGTTGCGGCGCAGGCGGATCAGCAGCTGCGCGTTGTCAAGCGCACCGAGCGCGCCACGACATGCACCTCGCTCGAGGAGCTGACGGGCGATTCGCGCGTCGAGGAGATCGCGCGGATGCTCGGTGGTGCGACCCTCACCGAGCGGTCGCGGGAGCATGCCCGCGAGATGCTGGAAGCGGCACGCGGGGCGCCGCGCCCTATCTCCGTTGCGAGCGGTAAGGGCAGTTCTCGCGCACGCAATGGCCGTGCAGGGTCAACGAGTGGTCGGTGATCGAGAAACCCAGGCGTGAGGCGATCTGGCGCTGCCGGTCTTCGATGCTCTCGTCGCTGAACTCCGCAACCCGCCCGCAGTCTACGCAGACGATGTGGTCGTGATGCGTGCCCTCGTTGAGCTCGAAGACGGCGCTGCCGCCTTCGAAATGGTGCCGCGTGACGATGCCGGCTGATTCGAACTGGGTGAGGACGCGGTACACGGTCGCGAGGCCGATGTCCTCGTTCGACTCGAGCAGCCGGCGATAGACGTCCTCCGCGCTCATGTGGCGTGGCTGGTCGGAGGCGAGGATGTCGAGGATCTTCACGCGTGGAATAGTTACCTTGAGGCCGGCGCGCTTGAGCTGTGCGGTTTCCACGTCGTTGCGTCCTCCAGGCCCGGAGGTGTCCGTTGCTGTATGATCCGCCGCCATTATCACCGGCCCACGCCGGCAACTCCAGGCAAATGACGTCCTCGACAACCGGTCATGGCCCATCGTGCGCCGCCGCTGCGACGCTGCTGCTCGTGGTAACGGCCGCGCTCGGCGCCTGCGTGCATCGACCCTACATCCAGCAGGGCAACTATCTCGAGATGAAGGACGTAAGTCAGGTCACGGCCGGCATGACCCGCAGCCAGGTCCGTTACCTGCTCGGCACACCGATGATCTCCGATCCGTTCACTGCGCAGCGCTGGGACTACATCTACACGCTCAAGCGCGGCCGCGCGCGCAAGATCGACCGCGCGCATTTCGTCGTCTACTTCACTGACGACAAGGTGGCTCGAGTCGAGAGGCTCGACCTGCCCGAGGAAGGCGGCCACGGAATCGAGACCGGCCTGCCCGAAGCAAGCAGCAGCGAAGAGGAGATTGCGGCCAAGGCGCTCGAGCGCGGCGCAGAAGAGCAGGGCCGTCAGCCGGAGCCCGAGCCACCGCGGCCGGAGGGCTAGGAGACTTCGCCGCGGGATCGGCCTGCGTGCGCGGGCGCGGTCCGCGCGACACGCAGGCGGCGCGCTTCGCGCGGGTCGACCGCCAGTTCGCGATAGATCTCGACCCGGTCACCCGGGCGCAGCGGATGCGTCTCGGACACGACCTCGCCGTACACGCCGAGCGCGAGTGGGCGCGCGGCGAGCTCCGGAAACTCGCGGCAGATCCCGGACGCGCGCACCGCCTCGCCCGCCGTCAGACCGTCGACGAAGTCCAGCGTGATGAGGCGCTGTCGCTCCGGCAGCGCGTATGCAACTTCGATCTTTCCGGACACACCTCGAGTCTAGGCGTGACTTGTACAATGCGCGACCCCATGGCGAACCCCGCGAAGGACAGGCCGGAACCCGCGATCGCGCTCAACAAGCGCGCCCGTCACGACTACTTCATCGAGGAGTCGATGGAGGCCGGTCTCGCGCTGCAGGGATGGGAAGTCAAGAGCCTGCGTTCCGGTCGCGGACGGATCACCGAGGCCTACGTGATCGTCAAAGACGGCGAGGCGTGGCTGCTGGGCGCGCATTTCGCGCCGTTGCCGACCACGTCGACCCACGTGGTCGCCGATCCGACGCGAACACGCAAGCTCCTGATGCATCGCGCGCAGATCGACCGGCTCGTCGGCGCGGTCGAGCGCAGGGGCCAGGCGCTCGTTCCGCTGCGACTGTACTGGAAGGACGGACGGGCGAAGCTCGAAGTCGGTCTCGCAAAAGGCAAGAAGGCGCACGACAAGCGCGCCAGCGAGAAGGATCGGGACTGGCAGCGGCAGAAGTCGCGGCTGCTGAAGCACCGCCGGTAGGGACATTCACGATTTCGATCCGACTTCGCTGCCCTGGCGGCACTTTCCGCGGAAATCGAGAATGTCGCTATTTTGCGGTAGAATTGCCTCGTCCATCTGGGGGCGACCGGTTTCGACGTGGGTCGCGAAACTTCAGGTGCATGCCGAGGTGCAGGTTCCTCGTAAAACCGCTTGCAAACCTATAGTTGCCAACGAAGACAACTACGCTCTGGCGGCTTAATCCCGCCTAACCTCCGACTGGCATGTGCTTGTGCATCCAGACCCGGGGGACGCGCTCACAAGCTCGCGGGTCCGGTGTGCTCCGGGCCGGCCCGCTAAAACGTTCCGCAGCTGGTCGTACGTCTTCCCTGCCGCTCGGGTAGCGTACGACGAGAAACAAAGAGACGGCTAAGCATGTAGGTCCTGGAACGTAGGGCTTGCGGACGCGGGTTCGATTCCCGCCGCCTCCACCATCAACCGTCCCCCGGCCCGATCGAGGCCGGGGGACGTCCTTGAATCGCGCGTGATCGACTCGTAGGCTAAGTCGTCGCCCGTCTGGAGCGACCCGGACAGGACGTCGAGGCGGCATAGATTCAGAACTCGAAAAAAAGAGGTCGCCATGTCACTCACGCCCACGCGCGCCGTCGCGCTTCTTTCGATCTCGACAATCGCAGTGGTGATGCCGCGATCGGGCGTCGGCGAGGATGCGTCCAGGCAGGTGGTCAAACCGCCCGTCTCGCAAGCCTGGATCGACGTCGCGACCTTCTCCGGTATGACCATGGGACCGGGCCTGATGAGCCAGACACTGGGATCGCTGCTCGGCGGCGGCGGCGGGGGCACCCAGCAGGCGGAATTCGGCTACACCGAAACCGGCGCCGCCGGGCAGTGGATGGATGTCACGCTCTACACGAGTCGCAACACGAGCCTGGCGGAGGCGTTGCAGGCCGTGCCCGCGGGCACCCAGCTCGCACCGACGCTCAGGTTACAGACCCCCGAGCGTCCGCAACCGCCGCCTCCCGTTGCCGACGACGAGCAGCCGACGGAATGGAACTACGAGCCCCCGAAGGGGATGCTCGTCATGTATTGGGGCTGCTCCGAGACCGTACGGACGGGACAGCCGAAGGTCGTCGATCTGAGCACCGCGACCGTCGCGGAGCTCGGCCAGTTCTTCGAGTCACGTCGCGCGACTCAGCGCGGAGCGCACGCGACTTTCGGCCGCCCGGTCTGGCCGAGCAAGGAGGACAAGCGCGTGCTGCCCCCAGGCGCGTCCATCGTCGGCGAGCACAGCTTCACGGGCGACGGCGTGCCGGAGAGCTTCCGCTTCACCATTCCACCGGCGCAGGACCTGATGCCTGCGCTCGAGATCCGGCAGCAGAAGACCCCGACAGCCGTGCAGCTCAGCTGGAACACGATACCGAGCGCCCGCGCCTATTTCCTCGCCAGCATGGGCCCGCTGCCGAACGGCGAGCAGGGCTTCGTGCTCTGGACCTCGAGCGAGCTGCCGGAGTCCGGCTTCGGGCTGTTCGACTACCAGACGAACGCCGCGGTCGATGGCTGGCTCGAGGACAAGGTGCTGCTCGCACCGACGGTGACCACCTGCGCGGTGCCGAACGAAGCCGCCGGTCAGGGGATGCTGCGCGCGATCGCCTACGGCACGGAGCTGAACCTCGCGCATCCGGCGCGCCCCACCGATCCCAAGACCGCCTGGGAGCCGGAATGGAACCTCAAGATCCGTGTCAAGTCGATGGCCACTACGATGATGGGCACCGAAGCCGGGATGCCGTCCGCGGACACGGCGATCAAGGGCGCCGCCAAGGACAAGCTGCCATGACGGAGCGTAAGCTCGGTTGACACGGATCAAGGTTCTGAGGAGCCGGACGGACTAGGGTCCGCTTCATGGCCGTCGCGACACGTTTCGATCCGGATCTACAGGCACGCTACGACCGTCCGGGGCCGCGCTACACGTCCTACCCGCCGGCACCGCGCTTCAGCGAGCTTTTCGGCGCAGCCGATCTGCGTCGCACCGCGCAGGCAAGCAACGACGAGCCTATCCCGCGCCCGCTCTCGCTCTACGTGCACGTGCCCTTCTGCGCCAGCCCGTGTTTCTACTGTGGCTGCAACCGCATCATCACGCGCGACCAGGAACGCGGCGAAACCTACCTGGAGCACCTGCGTCGTGAGATCGCCCTGGTCGCGCCGCTCTTCGACCGCGATCGCCGGGTCGTGCAGGTGCACTTCGGTGGCGGCACGCCGAACTTCCTGTCCGCCGAACAGCTCGCTGAAACCGTGAACGTGCTTCGCAGCCACTTCACCTGCGACGGCCACGGGGACATCGAGCTCTCGATCGAGCTCGACCCCCGCTGCCTGGCTCCCGGTGACGTGGCCACGCTGGCCGCTGCCGGATTCAACCGGGCGAGCTTCGGCGTACAGGATTTCGAGCCCGACGTGCAACGGGCGGTGAACCGCATCCAGAGCGTGGGACAGACGCTCGAGGCGATCGAAGCTTGTCGCAGGCATGGCTTCCGCTCCGTCAACCTGGACCTGATATACGGTCTGCCGCTGCAGACACTGTCGGGATTCGGTCGCACGCTGCGCACCGTCGTCGAGGCGAGGCCGGATCGGCTGGCCGTGTACGGATACTCGCACCTGCCCGAGATGTTCCGCGCGCAGCGCCAGATCGCGGCCGCGGACCTCCCCACACCGCAGCTGAAACTGGCCCTGCTCCAGCTCGCGGTCGAACGGCTGACGGAGGCGGGCTACGAGTACATCGGCATGGACCACTTCGCGCTGCCGACCGACGACCTGGTGCGCGCGCAGAGCGACGGCGACCTGCACCGCAATTTCATGGGCTACACCACTTGCGCGGAGAGTGACCTCGTCGGGCTGGGGGTGAGCGCGATCAGTCATATCGGCGACAGCTACAGCCAGAACCCGCGGGCGCTCCCGGCGTGGCAGGCGGCCCTGGACGCGGGCCGACTGCCGGTCTGGCGCGGCGCCTGGCTGGACGATGACGACGTCATTCGCGCCGGTGTCATCCAGGAGCTCATGTGCCTGGGATCGGTCGACATCGCGCGGCTCGAACATCGACACGGCATCCGCTTCGCGGAATATTTCAGCGATGCACTGGCGCGCCTCCGCCCGCTGGTGGAAGACGGACTGGCCACGGTCTCGAAGCAACGCGTGGCGGCGACTCCGACTGGACGGCTGCTCTTGCGTATCATCGCCATGTGCTTCGACCGCTACCAGACGCCGCAAAGCTAGCCGACGACGGCGACGAGCAGAGGTTCTGCTCAACCTGTGCTTTTTCGGCAGCCTGCCTGTCGCAAGGCATGGACAAATCGGCGCTACGCGAGCTGCACGTTCTGGTCGAGCACGTGGGGCCGATCCGGGCGGGTGCGCACGTGTTCCGCGAAGGCGACCTCTTCACGTCGATCGCCGCGGTGCGAGGCGGCACCGTGAAGTCCTACATCCTCGACCGCGAGGGGCATGAGCAGGTGCTCGGGTTCCACTTCCCCGGCGAGGTCATCGGTCTGAACGCGATCGATCCCGAGCGGCACCCGTGCAGTGCCGTCGCGCTCGACACGGCGTTCCTGTGCCGTTTCTCGTTTCCGAAGATCGCGCTGCTTGCCACACGCCTGCCCGGTCTGCAGGCACAGCTCTTCCGGCTTCTGAGCCGCGACATCGGCATCACTGCGCTGCTGGCGGACGATCATCCGGCCGACGAGCGCCTGGCGGCGTTCCTGGTGAGGACCGGCGCGAGACTCGCCGAGCGCGGGTTCGCCGCGGACCGGTTCAGCCTGGTGATGTCGCGCACCGACATCGCCAACTACCTGCGGCTCGCACCGGAGACGGTCAGCCGCGTGCTGCGGCGGTTCCAGGACGAGAAGGTGCTGCGAATCGACCGGCGCGACGTGGAAGTCCTCGACGCACGCCGCCTGCGGGCGCTTGCGGCACCCGTGCTGCGCCCCTGACGCATACTGAATGCCGGGCATGATCGAGTTTTACTCCGAGCTGCGCGCGGTGCACGTGGCGGCGGTGATCACGAGTGGCGCGCTGTTCGCGGCGCGCGGCATCGGCGTCCTGGTCGGCGGGAGCTGGCCGCAGGCGGTCGCGGTACGCATGTCGAGCTACACGATCGACGCCGTCCTGCTCACGGCAGCGTTGATGCTCGTCGCGATGTTGCCGGCGGCGATGTTCGCCAACGGATGGCTCGCCACCAAGCTCGCGCTGCTCGTGCTGTACGTCGTGGCCGGTTCGATGGCCCTCAAGCGCAGCCGTTCGACGCTCGGCCGCCGGCTGTGGTTCGCGGCGGCGATCCTGCTCTACGCGTGCATGTTCGGCATCGCCCGCATGCACCACCCCCTCGGTTGGGGTCTGCTGATGCTTCCCGCCTGAACTCCCGCGACCGGCCACGCCCGGGCGGGCCTCTGCGTCGACTCCCAGCTGCATCCGCGCGGGCCTTTGCTGCGTACAGGACATGTACCCAGCCACCCGGAGCCCTATCCGGGTGCCCGGATCCGCAAATACCCGAGGAGTCGACACATGAACATCCCGCGATCACTGCGCACGGCCGTCCTGGCCGCGCTCGCCGCAATAACGGCGGCTGGCACCGCGCCCGCCGCGCTCGCCTCGAACCACAGCGACGCCCCGCTCATCAAGCAGGACCCGCAGGCCAACCTGACCGACGTCTACGCGTTCATCGGCACCCGATACGACAACCCGTCGATCAAGGTCCTGAATGTCAGCATGAGCTTCCGTCCGTTCTCCGAGCCGGGCGACGGCGCCATCTACGAGCGATTCGCGAGTGACGCCCGCTACAGCATTCACATCACCGACCCGAAGACCGGCGTCACGAAGCTCCGCTACGACTTCGCGTTCTCGCCCGTGAACACCAACTACAAGAACCGCAACACGATCCTCTCCTACGGCCTCGGCACGCAGGTCGGACCGATCATGGCCGTGGGCGATGCGCGGCAGAACTTCACGCAGAAGTACCGCGTCGTACGCGTGGTCGACGGACAGGCGACCGTGCTGCGGACGGGCTTACTCGTGCCGCCGCCGAACGTCGGCAACAACGTCACGCCTGCCTACAACGATGCCGACGGCAAGGCCGTCTCCGGCGCGCTGACGGGCGGCGACCTCGACGTATACACGCGATCCACCATCTACAGTCTCAACTCCGGCGAGGTCGTCTGGGCGGGCCCGCGCGACGACAGCTTCTTCGCCGATACACCCGGCATCTTCGATCTGCTCAACGTCCGCATCCTGGACAACAACGGCAGCCTCTCTGACGGTCTCGGCCAGGACGGGAATGGCGTCGACGGGTTCAAAGGCTTCAACCTGCTCTCGATCGCGATGCAGATTCCGGTGAGCGATCTCGAGGCGATGGGCATCCCGGCGAGCTACGACTCGGTGTTCTTCGGGCAGAAGACCGGCGTGGGAGTCTATGCGTCCGTCAGCCGCGCGCGGATCACCGAGCGCAACGCCGACGGCACGGTGCGCAATTACGGCGGCTGGCAGCAGGTGTCGCGGCTCGGGAACCCGCTGTTCACCGAGGGCCTGGTGGCCTTCGCGGACAAGGACCGGTTCAACCGCACTCGCGCCTCGCAGGACGCGCAGTTCGCCAAGTACGCACGCAACCCGGAACTCGCGAAGCTGATCAATGCCGTCTACGGCACGAGCTTCGTGGCTACCGGCCGGACCGACCTCGAGAAGATCTTCATTCCCGAGGTGCTGCGGGTCGTGACCACGACAAGCCCGGTGCGGCTCTCGGGTCAGGCGGGTTTCAGCCGGCTCGGGTTCATCGGCGGCGACACGACCGGCGGCGTGTCCGGCGGCTGGCCGAATGGCCGGCGCCTGGGTGACGACGTGGTCGACATCGCATTGACCGCGATCGCGAGTGGCCCGGGCTACTCGAAGATCACGCTGGTGGGCGACAACGTGGCAGCGAACGATCTGCCGTATCACCGGGTCTTCCCGTACCTCGCGACACCGCATTCCGGTACGAACAACCGCAAGGACTCGGCGCCCTGATGTTCCACCCGCGCCACCCCGTCGCCGCCCTCGCCGCCTGCGCGCTCGTCGCGGGGTCGGCGACGGCGGTGGCGCATCAGTTCTGGATCGAGCCGTCGAGCTACGCGCTGCCCGCCAGGGAACGCGTCGCTCTGCGGCTCTGTATCGGCGATGGCCGCGACGCCTGGCCGTTCGCGCGCGATGCGAGTCGCATCGTGTCGTTTCAGTCCCTGGGGCCGGCCGGCCGGCAGTCCGTCCCCGGCCTCGACGGATCGGATCCGGCCGGCGTCGCCGGCTTCGTCACTCCGGGCGATTACGTCGTCGCCTATGAGAGCAACCACGCATTCACCGAGCAGCCGGCGGCGCAGTTCGACGAGTACTTGCGCGAGGAGGGTCTCGATGCCATCGCCGCCGCCCGACGCATCCGTGGCGACCGTCGCGCGACGGTGCGCGAAGCGTATTCGCGGCACGCAAAGGCGCTCCTGACCGTGGGTCAGCGAGTCACGCCGCCGCGGGATCGCCTGGTCGGTCTGCGGCTCGAGCTGCTGCTCGAGCCGCGCGACACGAAGGCCGCGGAGGCGGACTCGGGGATCGTACGTCTGCTCTATCTTGGCCGACCGCTCGGCGGCGCGCTCGTCACCGCCACGGCCTCGGACACGCCGACCGCGACGCTGCGCTCACGCACCGACCCTTCGGGCCGCGTGCGCTTCGCGCTCCGGCCAGGCGAGCGCTGGCGCATCACGGCCGTTCACATGCTGCGCGGCGGGCGCGACCTCGGCACGGACTGGGAGAGTCTGTGGGCCTCGCTCAGCTTCGAGCTGCCCCCGGCCGTTCCGGCACCGCGCCGGATCGCAAGCTGCGGGGCGAGAGTCGCGGGCAGCAGCATTGCGAACAGCAGCACGACGAGCCACGAAGTCGCGCCGCCGCCCCCGCCACCGCCCGAGTCTTCGCCGCATGTCGTGTCGCCCTCGATGGCCGTTCCGGCGAGACTGAGGCGGAAGATCGTCCCGGCACCGCAGCGGCCTCCGTTCGACGTCGTGCCGATGAACTCCGTGCGGTTGAGCTGAACCATGCGGCCATTGCCGTTCGTGCCGGTCGCGCTTTCGAAATCGGCGAGCTTGGTGAAGTCGGTGCCGTCGCGCGCGATGGAGTAGACGATACCCTGCGTCGAGACGTCGCCGCTCGACGTCGCGCCGCCCGAAATCGTCGTCCCGTAGAGCCGGCCATCGGTCGCGAGCAGCAGCCCGCCGATCGGCTGGCTGCCACCTTTGCCCCTGAAGTCGTGCAGCGTGGTACGCACCGAGCCGTCCGGCGTGATCGAGTAGAGCACGCCCACGCCGTTGGCTCCGCCCACCGTCGTCGTGCCGTAAAGCAGCCCGTCGCCGCCGTCGGTCAGCCCCGCCTGGGGCGAGGCCCCGTCCTCATTGACCGCGACTGTCGAGCCGCTCGGCGCAACCGGCTTGCTGAAGACGTGCAGCACCGAGAAATGCGAGCCGTCGAAGCGCAACCGGAAGATGGTGCCCTGCCCGTCCTCGCCGCCGGCATTAGTCGTGCCGTAGAAGTAGTTGCCAAGCTCGACGAGCCCGGCGCGCGGATGGGCACCATCCGCGTTCTCGATAGTGCCAGACGACGCTTCCGAAGTGATCTCGGCAAACTCCCATAGAACCCTGAAGCCAGAGCCATCGCGCCCGACCTTGTAGACCGTGCCGGCTCCGTTCTCGCCGCCGAAGCGCGTTACGCCATACAGGAATCCGTCGCTGCCCTCGATCAGTGCGCCAAACGGGCTGGCCCCCTCGGTGTTGATCGGGTTTGAGTTGACGTTGGTCTCGGTGGATCCCGCGAACTCGTACAGCTTGGTGAAGCCGCTGCCATCGGGTGCGATGCGAAACACCGTGCCGCCGCCCTCGGTGATACCACCGCTGCTGAACTGCGCGGTGCCGTAGAACTCACCGTCGCTTCCGAGCAGCAGGGCGCCCGCCGGAGCCGCGCCGTCGGTGTTGTCGAACTGGTACAAGGTCCGGACGGAAGCGCCGTTCGGGGTGACGCGGAAGAAAAGTGCCCCGGTCGCCGAGCTCGACGCCGCAGAGGCGCCGTAGAGCGCACCGTCCGGTCCCCGGACCACGCCGTCGTTGATCCGTGAACCGCTCATGGCGAGCACCGTCGAGATCTCGGGTGTTTGTGCCTGCACCAACCCTGAAACCGCAAGACCGAACGCGGCCAGCGCGCAACGCCGCCTGCTCGTGATGGGTGCCACCGTGACTGGGATCATCGAACGTGAACTCCGGGACTGTTGGCCGGCCGAGCGCCGCGGGGTGCGGATTGTGCCGGATTCCACGCGTGCGCGCATATGCGCGACGCCTGCGGGCATCCCGCTAGAATGCGCGACCTCCTCACGCGCAGACAACGCCCGCTTGATTCAGTTCCGCAATCTGACGTTCGCGCGCGGCGCGCGCCGCCTCGTGGAGGACGCATCACTGCAGCTGCACCCGGGTTGGCGCGTCGGAGTCGTGGGACCCAACGGCAGCGGCAAATCGAGCCTGTTCGCGCTGCTGCGCGGTGAGCTCGCGCCCGAGGCCGGCGATTGCCGCGTGCCGCAGGACTGGCGACTCGCGTCGGTCGCGCAGGAGAGCCCCACATCCGACCGCGCGGCCCTGGAGTTCGTCCTGGACGGCGACACGGCGCTGCGAGCCGCAGAACGCGCGGTTGCCGCTGCCGAGCGCGCGCACGACGGACTGGCGCTCTCCGCGGCACACGCCCGCATCGAGGCGCTCGACGGCTACGCGGCCCCGGCGCGCGCCGCGAGCCTGCTGGCGGGGCTCGGATTCGCCAGGGGGGACCTCCGCCGGCCGGTGGCCGATTTCTCGGGCGGGTGGCGCATGCGTCTGAACCTCGCGCGGGCGCTCTCGAGCCGCGCCGACCTGCTGCTGCTCGACGAGCCCACCAACCACCTCGATCTCGA
Organism: Steroidobacteraceae bacterium; assembly: GCA_052039045.1. GTDB lineage: Bacteria > Pseudomonadota > Gammaproteobacteria > Steroidobacterales > Steroidobacteraceae > DATJKD01. Next base: position 32,798 of record JBQGDL010000018.1, on the reverse strand, counting down.
CGCCGTCGTCTGGCTCGAGCGCTGGCTCGCGAAGTTCGCCGGCACGCTGCTGCTGGTCTCCCACGATCGCGAGTTCCTCGATGGCTGCATCACCCACGTGCTGCACATGGACGGTACGCACCTGACGGCGTACGCCGGCAACTATTCGGCCTTCGAGCGACAGCGCGCGGCGAGACTCGCACTGCAACTGGCGAGCTACGAGAAGCAGCAGCGCGAGATCGCGCACGTGTCGCGATTCATCGCGCGCTTCCGCGCCAAGGCCTCCAAGGCCCGGCAGGTGCAGAGCCGTCTGAAGGCGCTCGACCGGTTGGAGCGGATCGCCGCTGCGCATGTCGACATGCCGTTCGACTTCGAGTTCAGCGCGCCCGAGCGAGCCCCCGATCCGCTGCTCGCCCTCTGCGAGGTCGGTGCGGGACACGGATCGCGCGTCGTGCTCGGCGACGTCGATCTCAGCCTGCGCCCGGGCGCCCGCATCGGCCTCCTCGGACCCAATGGCGCGGGCAAGTCGACCCTGATCCGTGTGCTGGCCGGCGAGCTCGCGCCGCTCGGCGGCACGCGCACAACGGGTCACGGCCTGAAGATCGGCTACTTCGCCCAGCATCAGCTCGAGCAGCTCGATCCCGGGCGCTCGCCGCTCGCGCACCTTGCTGCCGTCGCGCCGCAGGCGCGCGAGCAGGAGCTGCGCGACTTTCTCGGCGGCTTCGACTTCCGCGGCGAGATGGCCGACACACCGGTCGGTCCCTTTTCGGGTGGAGAGAAGTCGCGGCTGGCGCTCGCGCTGCTCGTCCGACGCCGTCCGAACCTGCTGCTGCTGGACGAGCCGACCAACCATCTCGACCTCGAGATGCGTCACGCGCTGACGCGGGCCCTGGCCGGCTTCGATGGCAGTCTGGTGCTGGTGTCGCACGACCGCGCGCTGCTGCGCACGCTGTGCGACAGTCTGCTGCTGGTCGCGGACGGACGCGTCAGCCCCTTCGACGGCGACGTCGACGATTATCTCGCCTGGCTCGACCGGTGGCGCCAGCCGAACGGCGGCGATGCCGCCACCCAGGCCCCGGCGCGCGCGGAGCGGCACGCGCGGCGGGATGCCGCGGCAGCGGCGCGGCGCGCGCTGCTTGCACGGCGTCGTCCGCTGCTCAGGGAGGCGGTGCGCCTAGAGGCCGAGATCGCCGACTGGCAGCGCGACAAGCAGGCCGTCGACGCCCGGCTTGCCGATCCGGCGACATACGCCGCCGGATGCGGCGAGGAGATCCAGGCGGCCACGCGCCGCTCCGCGGAGCTCGCTGCGCAGCTCGCCAGGGCCGAGGAACGTTGGCTTGCGATCCCCACCGAGCTCGACTCGCTCGGCGAGGCGTAATCGGACTGAGCGGTGTATCCGGAGACCGAATCGCGGCGCCCGTTTCCTGTCTCACAGATGAGTCGCAGCGTCGCGTAAGATAGATTTGCTGTATGGGGGCGCAAGGACCGTTCGCCGATCCATTTCTGCTGAGCGGTCTGGCCACCGCCGGTGCAGCGTCACTGCTGGCGCTCGGCGTGCTCGGCGCACTCGTGTCGCGTCGTCCGCTCGGGACACGGCTGATCTATGGCGCATGCACGCTGGTCTGTGCTGCGGCTGCGGGTCTGGCGCTCCTCACCCTGCTGCAGCCAGGCTCGGGCCCCGCCTTCGTTCGGCTGTCCATCGGGCTGCCCCTCGGCCACACGCTCCTCGGGCTCGATCCGCTGAGTGCAGCGTTTGCCGTGATCGTCAATCTGACGAGTGCGATCGTGAGCGCCTATGCGGTCGGTTACGGCGTGCACGCACGCGAGCCGCAGCGGGTTGTCCCGTTCTATCCGGCGTTCATCGGCGGCATGAACCTGGTCCTCCTCGCGCAGGACGCGTTCTCGTTCCTGGTCGGGTGGGAAGTCATGTCGCTGGTCTCCTGGGCGCTCGTGGTCAGCGAGCATCGCAGCGAGAGTAACCGGCGCGCGGGTCTGGTGTACCTCATCATGGCCGCTGGTGGAGCACTGACGCTGTTGCTCGCGTTCGGCGTCCTCGCCGGCCCTCAAGGCGGTTATACCTTTCAGCAGATGCGGCAAGCTGCCGCATTCGGCCCGGCATCGATCGTAGTCGTGCTCGCGCTGATCGGCGCCGGCTCCAAGGCGGGTCTCGTGCCACTGCACGCCTGGCTGCCGCTTGCGCACCCGGCCGCACCCAGCCATGTCTCCGCCTTGATGAGCGGCGTCATGACCAAGGTGGCGGTGTACGGGTTCGTGCGCATCGTTTTCGACCTGGCCGGACCGCCGGCATGGTGGTGGAGTGTGCCCGTTCTCGTGGTTGCGGGCGTCACGGCGTTACTCGGCGTGCTGTACGCATTGATGGAACACGATCTGAAGCGACTGCTTGCGTATCACACGGTCGAGAACATCGGAATCATCTTCATCGGTCTTGGTCTCGCGCTCGCCTTCGAGGCCAGCGGCATGGGGTCGGCGGCGGCGTTGGCACTCGTCGCAGCGATCTTTCACGTGTTCAATCATTCCCTGTTCAAGAGTCTGCTCTTCGTCGGATCCGGCGCGGTGCTCCATGCGACGGGGGAGCGGGACATGGAGCACCTGGGCGGGCTGATTCACCGCATGCCTCTGACCGCGGTCGCGTTCCTGGCCGGATGCGTGGCGATTTCCGCGCTGCCACCGTTCAACGGATTCGTCTCCGAGTGGCTCACGTTTCAGGCGATTCTGCTGAGTCCGCAGCTGCCGCAGTGGATCCCGCGGCTGCTGGTTCCAGCCGTCGGCGCCACACTTGCCTGTTCAGCGGCACTTGCGGCGGCGTGCTTCGTCAAGGCCTTCGGGTCGACGTTCCTCGGCCGGCCCCGCTCGCAGGCCGCGATGGCGGCAGAGGAAACGGACCCCTGGTCGCTCGGTGCCATGTTGCTGCTGGCCGCGCTCTGCCTGCTGGCGGGTGTGTTCCCCGGCTGGGTCATCGACAGCCTGGGCGGCGTGACCGACATGATCCTGAGCACTCGGCTCGCGCCGCAGGGGACGCAGCCCTGGCTGCGCATTGCCCCGATCGACCCGCATCGAGGCGCCTACAACGGCCTGCTCGTGTTCGTGATGATCGGGGTCGCCGCGGCGGTGACGGCATTGGTCGCGCGTCGCGTCGCTTCACATGCCCTGCGACGCTCCCCGGCGTGGGACTGCGGATTCCCGGACCCGAGCCCGGCCACGCAGTACACGTCGGGCAGCTTCGCGCAGCCGATCCGGCGGGTATTCGGCAGCGTCGTATTTCGCGCGCGCGAGCACGTCGTAGTGCCCAGACCCGGCGACACCGTTCCCGCCAAGCTGCAGGTCGTCGTGCACGACACCGTGTGGGAGGCGTTCTACCTGCCCGTGATCCGTGTGGTCGATACGCTCGCCGATCGGCTCACACAGCTGCAGTTTCTCACGATTCGCAAGTACCTGACGCTGGTGTTCGCGGCGCTGATCCTGCTGCTGCTCGTCATCGGAACGTGGCGATGATTCCCGCGTGGCTCACACAGCTCGTGCAACTCTGCCTGGTGCTGTTGATTGCACCACTCCTGACGGGCGTCACGCGCAAGGTCCGGGCGCGCCTGCTGCGTCGCCGCGGACCATCGGTCCTGCAGCCCTATCGAGACCTTGTCAAGCTGATGCGTAAGGAAGCGGTCGTCGCCGAGAATGCGTCCTGGCTGTTCCGTGTCGCGCCTTACGTCATATTCGCAACGACGTGGGTCGCCGCAGCGCTGGTTCCGACGTTCGCCGCGGGCCTGACGTTCAGTGCAGCCGCGGATCTGATCGTCATCGTTGCACTGCTCGGTACAGCGCGCTTCTTTCTCGCGCTGGCCGGACTCGACATCGGTACTAGTTTCGGCGGCATCGGCGCGAGCCGCGAAATGATGTTTGCATCCCTTGCGGAGCCGGCGATGCTCATGGTGGTCTTTACGCTGTCGTTGTTCGCCGGCTCGACGCAACTCTCCTCGATCTCCGCGTACATGCTCGGGCCTTACGTCGGTGTCAACATTTCCCTCGCCCTCGCGCTCGTCGCGCTCGTTATCGTGTCGCTCGCCGAGAACGCGCGCATTCCGGTCGACAACCCCGCAACGCATCTCGAGCTCACGATGGTCCATGAAGCAATGATCCTGGAGTACTCTGGCCGCCACCTGGCAGTGATCGAGGCGGCGGCGGCGCTGAAGCTGCTGCTTTACCTCTCGCTCATCGTCTGCGTATTCACCCCCTGGGGAACCGCCGGCTCCGGTGGCGGTGCGCTCGCCTATGGCCTCGGGCTCGGTGCCTACGTCGTCAAACTTGCGGTCGGCGCCTTCCTTCTGGCGCTCTTCGAGACCGCCATCGCGAAGATGCGGGTATTTCGCGTGCCGGAATTTCTCGGTGTAGCGCTGATGCTGGGTCTCCTCGGCGCGATTCTGCTGTTCGTGTCGAGGGTGTCGTCGTGAGCCCGCTCGATGCCGACATCGCGCACCTGCTGGCGGGCTCCATGCTGCTGGTGAGCTTCCTGCTGCTGTACCAGGACCGGATGTTCGGCTTGCTCAACGTCTTCGCGCTCCACGCGTGCGTGCTCGCATTCTCGGTCGGCTGGCAGGCACATCTGCAACACGCCCCGCACCTGTTCATCACCGCCGCGATTGCTTTGGTGTTCAAGGGAGTGATCATTCCCGTTGCGCTGCATCGAATCGTCGTGCGCCTGGGGATCCATCGCTCCATCGAGACCGTCGTGAGCATCGGGCCCACGATGCTGTTCGGAATGTTGCTCGTGGCCCTGTCCATCGTGGTCATGCTGCCGGTGACCGAAGCCGCCGGGGCCTTCGTGCGCGAGGACCTCGCCTTTGCGCTCTCCATCGTGCTGCTCGGCCTGCTGATGATGGTGACGCGTCGCAACGCCGTCAGTCAGGTGATCGGATTCATGTCGCTCGAGAATGGTCTCGTGCTCGCCGCCACGGGTGCGCGCGGCATGCCGCTTGTCGTCGAGATCAGCGTCGCGTTCTCCGTCCTGATCGCCTTCATCGTCATCGGGATCTTCCTGTTCCGGATCCGGGAGCGATTCGATACGGTCGACCTGCAGGCGCTCGACATGTCGCGAGGCGAATCTGCATGAGTGCGCCGCTCGGCGGGCTCGCACTCATGGGGCTGCTCCTCGCCCCGGGGCTCGGCGCGCTGATCCTGACTGCGATTCCAAACTACCGTCTGTCGGCGCCGATCAATATCGCATTGTGCGCGGTGACGCTCGCCTGCGCCGGGTTGCTCTACTCGCACCGGCCGGAGCCCACGCTCTATCTGCTGGTTGACGACGTCAATACGGTCTTTCTCATCGTCGGTGCGATCGTCGGTTTCACGACCAGCGTATTCAGCGCGGGTTACATCGCACACGAGTTGCAGGCGCGGCACCTCAGGCCCCGGGATCTGCGCTTCTATCACGCCATGTATCAGCTGTTGATGCTGGCGATGAATGTTGCGCTCGTGTCGAACAACATCGGACTCATGTGGGTCGCGATCGAAGTCGCGACGCTCACCACAGTGGTGATGGTGGGCATCTATCGGACCAGCGCCGCGCTGGAGGCGGCGTGGAAGTACTTCATTCTGGGATCCGTCGGAATTGCGCTCGCGCTCTTCGGCACCATCCTCGTCTATCTCGCCGCTCAGGAGCGCCTGGGTCAGGGCGTCGTCGCCATGGCGTGGGACCGCCTCGTCGCGGGTTCGGCAGGCTTCGACCCCGCGCTCCTCAACCTGTCATTCGTGTTTCTGCTGCTCGGCTACGGGACCAAGGTGGGATTGGCGCCGGTGCATGCATGGCTGCCCGACGCACACGCAGAAGGTCCGACGCCGATCTCGGCCGTGCTCTCGGGTTTGTTGCTGAATGTCGCGCTGTTTGCGCTACTGCGATTCAAGCTGATCATGGCCGGCAATCCGGCGGTGATCTCCCCCGGTCCGCTGATGGTGGCCATGGGACTGCTGTCCCTGCTCTTTGCAGGGTTCATGATCTTTCGTCGGCGCGATATCAAACGCATGTTCGCGTACTCATCGATCGAACACATGGGTATCATCACGCTCGCCTTCGGACTCGGCGGACCGCTGGCGAATTTCGCCGGCTTGCTTCACATGGTGATGCACAGCCTCACCAAGTCCGCCATCTTCTTCGGGGTGGGATACGTGTCGCAGCTCGAGGGAACGCAGCGCATCGCCGACATTCGTGGCCTCACGCACAGTCAGCCGATCCTGGGCTGGCTGCTGGTTGCCGCCGTCGCCGCGATCGCGGGCATGCCGCCATTCGGCGTCTTCACAGCGGAGTTCCTGCTCATCACATCGACATTCGCGCGCTCGCCATGGCTCGCCATTCCGCTGGTTATCGGCGTCGCAATCGCGTTCAGCGCGCTGATGCTGCGACTTCATGGCCTTGCCTTCGGAGACAGCGAAAAGCGCCATGGCCTGCCCGCCTATCGCCTTGCACCGATGGCCCTGCATCTGGGCCTGGTCGCAACAGCCGGGCTCTATCTCCCGAAGGCAGTCGTTTCCTGGTTCCGCAACGTCGCGAGTCTGCTCGGCTAGGCGGGTTGATGCTCAAAGCCCTGTTTGCAGACCTTCCTGCCGTCAGCTCCCATCGCGGGTGGCCGCGCTTCGTTGTGGGTCCCGGGACCTGGCGCGGCATCGGCGAGGCACTTCGCGAAGGCAAGCTCGATCTGCTCGGGCAGTGGGGCGACGAAGCGGCAGTTCACTGTGCGCTGTACGAGGCGAGCACACGACAGGTGCACGTCGCGTCGATTGGGGCGCCTGCCGGCACGGTCCCTTCGCTCGGGGTCTTTCATCCGCCCGCCTCGCGTCTGGAACGCACCATAACCGATCTGTTCGGTTTCACGTTCGTCGCGCTCCCCGATCAACGCCCATGGCTCGATCATGGACGCTGGCCGGTACGCACGCCACTTGCCGCACGGTCGCGACAGGACCGGATGCCGCACCCCTACCCGTTTCTCGCCGCCGACGGGCCCAGCCTGCACCAGATCCCCGTGGGGCCGGTGCATGCGGGAGTCATCGAGCCCGGCCATTTCCGGTTCACGGCGAGCGGCGAAACGGTCGTCCGGCTCGAAGAACGCCTCGGGTACACGCACAAGGGCGTCGAGAAGCTCCTCTGCGGCAGGACACTCGACGACGGCGCGCGAGTTGCGGCCCGCATTTCCGGCGACAGCACGGTTGCGTATTCCCTTGCCTTCGCGCGCGCGATCGAGACGGCACTCGCCTGCCGCCCGCCGCCACGCGCGGTGTGGCTCCGCGCCGTGATGGCCGAGCTCGAGCGCATTGCGAATCACCTCGGTGATATCGGAGCGATCTGCAATGATGCCGCGTTCTCCATGATGCACGCGGAGTGCGGCATCCTGCGCGAAGAGACCCTGCGCGTCTGCGCAGCCGCTTTCGGCCATCGCTTGATGATGGACCGCATCGTCCCCGGGGGAGTTGCGGCGGATCTGGCGAGCGCCGGCCAAGCTGCGATCCTCTCGCTGACTCAGCGCCTGCGCCGGCAATTCCCGGAGTTGATCGAGCTCTACGACAACACGGCTTCCCTCCAGGACCGCACGGTCGGCACCGGGGCGGTCACTCCTGCGCTCGCCGCGGAGTTCGCTGCACCCGGCTTTGTCGGTCGGGCATCAGGACGCGAGTTCGACGCGCGGACCTCGCTGCCCTATGCGCCTTACGACGTATTGACGATCGGAGTGCCGGTGCGCCGCGAAGGCGATGTCGATGCGCGGGTCTGGATCCGCATACTCGAGGTTCAGCAGAGCATCACCTGGCTCGAGGCTGCACTCGCCTCGCTTCCAGCCGGGCCAACGCTCCTGCCGATCACCACCGCATCGGACGCGGCTGGCGAAAGCACCGCAGTTGTCGAGGGGTTTCGTGGCGACATACTCGTCTACGTGCGGATCGGGCCCGGGCACCGCATCGAGCGATGCCATCTGCGCGATCCGTCGTGGTTTCTGTGGCCGCTGCTCGAAGCCGCGATCGAGGGAAACATCGTCGCCGACTTCCCCTTGTGCAACAAGTCGTTCAACTGCTCCTATTCGGGCCACGATCTGTAGTCAGCCATGCGCCGACGCCTGTTCAAGAACCTCGTCAATTCTCCGGTCACGGAAGCCGTGACTCACACCCGGGTCGAGGCGCTGGAAGCCACGGGCGCCGAGGTTCGAGGGGTGATCGCGCGCACTCTGGGACGCAGCCTCGCAATTCGCGAAGTGGATGCCGGTTCATGCAACGGGTGCGAGCTCGAGATCCACGCGCTCAGCAACGCGTTTTACGATGTCGAGCGATTCGGCATTCGCTTCGTCGCTTCGCCGCGCCACGCCGACGTGCTCCTCGTGACGGGCCCGGTGACGCACAACATGTGCGAGGCGCTCACGCGCACCTACGCAGCAACCCCTGCGCCGAAGTGGGTCGTCGCGGTCGGCGACTGTGCGGCCGGTTGTAGTGTGTTCGCGGACAGCTACGCCTGCGTCGGTGCGGTCTCGACGGTGATTCCAGTCGACCTGGCGATCCGCGGCTGCCCGCCAACGCCCCTGGACCTGTTACAGGGATTGCTGTGGCTCATGAGCCGCTGAGCTTCGTCGATCACCGGCCGATCGCCGTGAGGATCCCCTGCATGATGCGGGTCGGGGTCGGAGGGCAACCCGGCACCGCCACGTCGACCGGCAGCACGTTCGAGACGCGGCCCAGCGTCGCGTAGCTCTCGCCGAAGATGCCGCCGCTGCAGCCGCAGTCGCCGATCGCGACCACCAGCTTCGGGTCCGGCATCGCCTCCCAGGTGCGCCGCAGCGCCGTTTCCATGTGCCGTGACACCGGCCCCGTCACGAGCAGCAGGTCCGCGTGGCGCGGGCTCGCGACGAAGCGGATGCCTTCTCCCTCGATGTTGTAGACGGGATTGCCGACCGCGTGGATCTCGAGCTCGCAGCCGTTGCACGAGCCCGCGTCGACGTGACGGATGCAGAGCGCCCGACCGAGCACCGCGCGGATCTGCGACTGTAGCGCGTCGCGGATGCCCAGCGGCTCGTCGCCGACGGCCAGCGGCTCCGTGGCGATCCCGACCGACCAAATCCGACGCAGCGTGCGCAGCATGACTAGAGATCGTGCCCGCTGTAGGACAGGTTGAACGACTTGTTGATCAACGGGAAGTCCGGGACGATGTTGCCGATGATCGCGTGCTCGAGCACGGGCCAGTTCTGCCAGGACGGGTCGTGCGGATGGCAACGCAGCACGCGCTCGCCGGGACCCGCGTCGATCGCGACCAGCACCGGGCCGCGCCAGCCCTCGACGATGCCGAGGCCGAACCGTGCCTCACCCGGCGCGGCGGGCGCGGCGCGGCACTCGCCGTCCGGCAGTTCGCGGGCGACGCGTGCGATCAACCGGCAGGATTCCTCGAGCTCGTCGAAACGCAGCGCGACGCGCGCCGCGACGTCGCCTTCGCTGCGCGTCACGATCGCCGGCGCGAGCTCATCATAGGGCGCACATGGCCAGTCGACGCGCGCGTCGAACGCCTGGCCGCTCGCGCGGCCCGCGAGCCCGGTGAGCCCGAGCCGCGCGGCGAGCTCGGGTCTCGCGCAGCCCGCGGCGGCGAAGCGGTCGCGCACACCGTCGTGTTCGTCGTAGATCTGGCGCAGCGCGCGGACCTCGCCCGCGAGCGCATGCGCCTGTTGCGCGAGCGTCCGCGCCGCCTGTGGAGCGGCATCGACCGCCGTGCCACCCGGGACGATCGTGTCCATCAGGTAGCGCCGTCCGAAGAGCGCGTCCACTGCACGCAGCCATTGCTCCTTGAGCTGCGAGAACTGCGCGAGCCCGAACGTGAATCCGGCATCGCCGCCGAGCGCGCCGAGATCGCCGAGGTGGTTTGCGACGCGCTCGATCTCGAGCAGCAGCGCGCGCAGCCACGCCGCGCGCGGCGGCACGCTGCACTCCGTCAGGCCCTCCACGGCCTGGCAGTAGGCCCACGAGTAGGCGACCGTGGAGTCACCCGAGACGCGGGCCGAGAGCCGTTGCCCGGCGAAGAGCCCGAGCTGCGTGAAGCGTCGCTCGATACCCTTGTGCGTATAGCCCAGCCGCTGCTCGAGCCGCAGCACCTTCTCGCCCACCACCGAGAAGCGGAAATGGCCGGGCTCGATGATCCCGGCGTGCACGGGGCCCACGGGGATCTCGTGCACGCCCTCGCCCTGCACGCGAATAAAGGGGTAATCGTCGACGGTCGTAGCGGGCGCAGGCTGCGCGTCCTCGCTACGCCCCGGCGCAAGCGGAAAGAACCCGCCGGGCCACGCTACGTGCCGCAGCCACGGACGACGGTCGGGATCGCTGGCGCGCACGCCGCACGTGTCGCAGGCGGCGCGCTGCATCCGCGCCGCGCTGGGGAAAATCGCCTCGAGTCCGGGGTAGGCGGGCTCGGCCGCCGCCGCTCGACCGCCGCCGTCGGTTACCGGCAGCTCGAGGACGAGCACACCGCGGCTCCCGGCGATCGCGGCCCGCACCAGGGCCTGGGCCGCGACCGTCCCGGCCGGGGCCGCCCACAGCGCGAGCAGGCGCCAGCGCGTAGCTGCCAGATCCGAGGCGCAGACGAGCCACTCGTCGGCCGTCACGCCGAGGCGCCGCACAGGCAGCACGCCGCCGATGGCCGAGGCGCGATCCCACCAGTACGCCTCCGACATGTCAGGGACCACCGACCAGCCGCGCCGCAAGGCGGTACCAGTCCGCAAGGTACGGCGGCACGTACAACCCGAGCAGCAGCACCAGGCCCAAATGCGTGAAAACCGGCAGAAGCGCAGGCGGATGCGGCAGCCGCTTGAGGCCCGTCTCGCCGAACACCATCGGCTGCACGCGGCCGAAGATCGCGGCGAACGCGACACCAAGCGCAACGAGCAGGATCGGCGTCGCCCAGGGCTGCTCGCGCATTGCAGTCGTCAGGATCAGGAACTCGCTGGCGAATACGCCGAACGGCGGCACGCCGAGGATCGCGAGCGTGCCGGCCAGCAGCCCCCAGCCGATGGTCGGGCTGCTGGTGATCAGACCGCGGATGTCGTCCATGATCTGCGAGCGGGCCTTCTGCGCCGCATGGCCCACGGTGAAGAAGATTGCAGACTTGGTGAGCGAGTGGACGGTCATGTGCAGCAGTGCCGCGAAGTTCGCGACCGGGCCGCCCATGCCGAACGCGAAGGTGATGATGCCCATGTGCTCGATCGACGAATAGGCGAACAGCCGCTTGATGTCGCGCTGCCGCCAGAGCAGGAACGATGCGAGCACCACCGAGGCTACCCCGAATCCCATCAGCATCTGCGACGGGATCGACGACTGCAGCGAGCCCTCCACCAGCACCTTGCAGCGCACCACCGCGTAGATCGCGACGTTGAGCAGCAACCCCGACAGCACCGCCGAGATCGGCGTCGGACCCTCCGCGTGCGCGTCCGGCAGCCAGTTGTGCAACGGCACCAGACCCACCTTGGTGCCGTAGCCGACCAGCAGGAACACGAACGCGAGCTCGAGGACCGTGGGCTCGAGCCGCGCCTTGACGCCGTCGAGATGCGTCCAGAGCAGCGCGGTGACGCCCTCGGCGCCGAGCAGCTTCTCCGCCGCGAAATACAGCAGGATCGTGCCGAACAGCGCGAGCGCGATTCCGACGCCGCACAGGATGAAGTACTTCCAGCCCGCCTCGAGGCTCGCGGGCGTGCGGTACAGCGTGACCAGCAGCACGGTCGAGAGCGTCGCCGCCTCCATCGCGACCCACAGCAGTCCCATGTTGTTGGTAGTGAGCGCGACCAGCATCGTCGTCATGAAGAGCTGGTACATGCTGTGGTACAGCCGCAACCGTCCGGCGCCGATGCGCCCGTGATCCAGCTCGACCCGCATGTAGGAGCGCGAGAAGAGCGAGGTCGTCAGGCCCACGAACGCGGTCAGCGTGATCAGAAAGACGTTGAACGGGTCGACGAAGAACTGCTCGCGACCCAGCAGCAGATTGCCCTCGGCGATGACGCGCGCGGCGAGCGCCACGGCCGCGAGCAGCGCACCGGCGCTGAACGCCACGTTGAGCTCAGGGGCGCGCGGCCGCGCGCCGTACGCGGCGAGCAGCAGCGCGCCGCTCAGGGGAATCACGAGCAGCAGCGCAAGCTCCATCTCAGTCGCGCTCACGCAGTGATTCGAGGTGATGCAGATCCAGGCTGTCGAACTGCTCGCGGATCTGGAAGAAGAACACGCCGAGCACCAGCATCGCGACCAGGATATCGAGCGCCACGCCGAGCTCGACCACCATCGGCATGCCGTAGGTCGCGCTCATCGCACCGAAGAACAGCCCGTTCTCCATCGACAGAAACCCGACTACCTGCGACAGCGCCTTGCGGCGCGTGATCATCATCAGGAACGCGAGCAGGATCACGCTCACCGCGATGCCCAGCGCGCTGCGGGTGGTGGTGCTCGCGAGCTCGGCGATCGGCTGCGCGAGACCGAAGGAGAAGATGACGATCAGGACGCCGACCAGCATGGTCGCAGCGGGATTGATCACGGGCTCGGTTTCCCAGTACACCTCGAGGCGGCGGATCATCCGATGCAGCAGCCAGGGCAGCAGCAACACCTTCAGGGCGAAGGTCAGCGTCGCGGACATATAGAGGTGCCCCTGATCCGTGCGCCATGCGAGTAGCAGGGTCGCTGCCGCGAGCATCAGCCCCTGGAGCGCGAGCAGGTTCACCAGCGAGACGATGCGCCGCTGCGACAGCATCGCGAACGACAGCAGCAGCAACAGTGCCGCGAACAGGTTCAGCAACTGCAGATCCCATGCGACCGTGCCCATGTTCAGGCCCCGAGCAGCTGATGCACGAGCATCCCGAGCACCGCGAACAGGAACGCCGCGGCCAGGAACTCCGGGACGCGGAACACGCGCAGCTTCGCCGACAGCGTCTCGATCAGCGCGATGCCGAGCCCGGCGACCGCGAGCTTGGCGAGCAGCAGCGGGATCGACAACAGCAGCGCCTGCGGACCCGCGCTGCCGGTGGCGACACCCCAGGGCAGGAACAGCGCGAAGCCGATGCAGGCGTAGTTGAAGAGCTTGAGTGCCGCGGCCCATTCCATCAGCGCCAGGTGCCGCGCGGAGTACTCGAGCAGCATCGCCTCGTGGATCATGGTGAGCTCGAGGTGCGTGGCAGGGTTGTCGACCGGAATGCGGGCGTTCTCGGCGAGCAGCACCAGCGTGAACGCCACCGCGGTGAAGGCGAGGCTCGGATAGAGGCCCAGAGCCTGAGTGGCGAGCACCTCCGAGATCACCGGCAGCGCCGTCGTCTGCGAGATGAGCGAGGCGACGAAGATCACCATCAGCAGGGCCGGCTCGGCGAGAAAGCCGACCATCATCTCGCGGCGCGCGCCGAGCGTACCGAACGCCGTGCCGACGTCCATCGCCGCGAGCGCCATGAACACCCGCGCGGTCGCGAACAGCCCGACGAGAGCGATCGCGTCCGCGGCGCGGGTCAGCGGCAGCGTGCTCATCGAGGGAATGATCGCCGCGGCGACCACCATCGTGCCGAACACGACGTAGGGCGCGAGCCGAAACAGCGGCGAAGCGTCCTGCGCGAGCACGGCGTCCTTGTGGAACAGCTTGCGGATCGCGCGATAGGGAAGCCAGACCGACGGCGCGCTGCGGTTCTGCAGCCAGGCGCGGCACTGCGTCACCCAGCCGAGAAACAGCGGCGCGACGGCGACCGCGGCGGCCATCTCCAGCAGCTGCGTCAGGATCGCGGTCCGCTCCATAGCACCAGCGCGAGCAGCGTCAGGAGAGTGAGGAAGCTGTAGAGCAGGTATGCGGCGATCCGGCCGCGCTGCACGTACGCGGCGAGGTCGGCGACGCGGCGCACCAGCGCGCCGAGCGGCACGTAGGCGTAGCCCCAGATCCGGTCGCCGGCCGTCACGCGGTAACGCGGCGCCGCGTCGAAGGGGTCCGGCAGCTCGCGCTGAATGCGGAAGAAGGGCTGGAAGATGTTGCGTATCGGCTGGCCGAAGCCTTCCGCCGTGTCCTGCATGCGCGCATCGAGCCGCACGAAGCCGCAGTCCCAGGCGGCGCTGCGTCGCACCCGCTGATGGTAGACCGCTCGAACGACGACGGTCGTCACGACGATCACCGCCGCCGCCACCAGCAGGAACGCGAGCGGACCGTACGAGGCTTCACGGTCGGGCAGCGGCACGAGCAGCCACCAGGGCGCGGCCGGTCGCGCGGGGACGTGACCCAGCAGCCCGCCCACGACCTCGCCCAGCACCGCCACGACCTGCGTCGGGAAGAGACCGAGCACGATGCAACCGGCCGCGAGCCACAGCATGCCGATCCGCTCCAGCCAGTTGCAGTCGTGCGCACGGGCAAGCGCCGCCTCGCGCGGCTGGCCGAGGAACACCACGCCGTAGAACTTGACCATGACGTATCCGGCGAGCGCCGCGCAGAGTGCGACGACCGCCGCACAGAGCGGCAGCAGCATGTCGACGAAGTTCACCGGCACGTCGCTCGAGAACAGGAACGCCTGCAGCAGCAGCCACTCGGAGACGAAGCCGTTGAGCGGCGGCAGCCCGGCGATGGCGAGCGCCCCGATCAGCACGATCCATGCAGTCCATGGCATGCGGCGCAGCAGCCCGCCGAGCCGGCCGAGGTTGCGCTCGCCGGTGGAATGCAGCACCGCGCCCGTGCCGAGGAACAGCAGGCTCTTCATGAACGCGTGGTTGAGGCAGTGATAGACCGTGGCGATCGCCGCCAGCACCGCGAGCGCGCGCATACCGACGCCGTGAAACACGATCGCGAGCCCGACGCCCGCGAATGCGAGTCCCAGGTTCTCGACCGAGGAATACGCGAGCAGGCGCTTCATGTCGGTCTGCACGGCCGCGAAGACCACGCCGTAGAAGGCGCTGCCGAGACCGACCGCGAGCGGCGCCAGCCCCCAGGACCAGTGCGGCTCGCCGAGCAGGTCGAAAGTCACGCGCAGCGTGCCGTACACCGCGGTCTTCAGCATTACGCCGCTCATCAGCGCCGAAACCGGCGACGGAGCCGCCGGATGCGCCTCGGGCAACCAGACGTGCAGCGGAACGAGTCCCGCCTTCGCGCCGAAGCCGATCAGCGCGAGGGTGAAGGCGAGTGCGGAGGCGCCGGAACCGAGACTCGCCGCCCGCATCGCATCGAACGTGAAGAGCCAGCTCCCGCCCTGCAGCACGCCGAAGCACAGCAGCAGCGAGATCGCGCCGACGTGCGCCACCAGGAAATACAGGAACCCGGCGCGGCGGATCTCGGGGATGCGGTGCTGGCTGACGACGAGGAAGTAGGAAGCGAGCGCCATGCTCTCCCACGCCACCATGAAGGCGTAGGCGTCGTCGGCGAGCAGCACGAGCCCCATGGCGGCCAGGAACAAGTGGTACTGGAAGCAGAGCACGCCGGGCGGCGTGCCCTCGCCGCGACGGAAATAGCCCCCCGCGAACAGCGAGATGCCCGCTGCCGTGGCCCCCAGCAGCACCAGGAAGACACTGGCGAGCGCGTCGCGGCGCAGATGAAACGGCAGGTCCGGCAGGCCGATGCCGAGCACGAGCTGCTCGGCCGGCCACGCGAGCCCCGCGGCCCCCGCGGCCGCCAGCCCGACCCCGACGAGAGCACCGAGCGGGAACAGCGTGCGGCCGACGAAGCGCACGCTCGACGGGCGCAGCAGACCCAGGGCGCCGATCAGCGCCCACGCGCCGAGAAGCGCGAGACAGGCTGGGAGCGGTGCATTGAGGTCGGCCGGCACGCGGGCGAGAGCGGCGAAATGAGCCGTGGAGCGGATGCTGTTGCGATTCTATGTGTGTCCAATTATGCTGCGATTATCATAAGATGCAAGCCGCATCAGCATCGCGGTCCGTCGTGAAGCTCGAGGAACGCACTGCCCGTCTGACGATCTTGGTCGATCCGCGCAAGAAGGCGGTTTTCGAGCGGCTGTGCGCGCAGGAGGATCTGACGCCGTCGCAGGTGATCCGCCGGCTGATTCGTGGCTACATCGAGGAGCGGCTCGGGCGGCCGTGGCGACCGGGCGAGGAACCCGCCGCGGCGCCGCGTGCTGCGACGAAACGCCGGATGCGACGTCGCTGAGCGCATCGGAGCGGCCGGGCGCCGTTCAGGATCTGACGAGCTGGCGGTCGACCTCGGCGATCGTGCGGCAGCCGAGCAGCGTCATCGTGCGCTCCATCTCCGCACGCAGCAGGTTGAGGGCGTGCGCGACGCCCGCCTCGCCGCCCGCGGCCAGACCGTACAGCGTCGCCCGTCCGATCATCACCGCGTGCGCCCCGAGCGCCAGGGCCTTGAGCACGTCCGAGCCGCGACGGAAGCCGCCGTCGACCATCAGCGTCGCGCGACCGCGCAGTTCCGCGGCCACCGCCGGCAACAGCTCGACGCCCGACACCGCCGAATCGAGCTGCCGTCCACCGTGGTTGGAGAGCACGATACCGTCCGCCCCGAGCTCGACGGCACGGCGCGCGTCGTCGAGGCCCAGCAGTCCCTTGAGCACGAGCCGGCCGCGCCAGCGCTCCCGAAGGCGCGCCACGTCCTGCCACGAGAACAGCGGATTGAGCTGCGTGCTGAGATACCGCGCACCGAGCAGCGCCGAGCGATTACCGTCGCCGCCCGGCAGGAACTCCACCAGATTCTCGAAGCGCGGCACGCCCCCCGCGCGCAGCACGCGCCACATCCAGGCCGGGTGCGCGAGCATATCGAGCAGCGCGGGAACGCCCAGCCTGAGCGGGGCGCGGTAGTTGCGCTGATCCCATTCGCGCGCGCCCAGCACCGGAACGTCGATGGTCACGACCAGGGTGCCGAAGCCGGCCTCGCGCGCCCGGTCGACCAGGCGCCCGAGCGAGCGCGGGTCCTTGACCGGATAGAGCTGGAACCAGTTGTCCCCGGGCGCTTCGCGTGCGAGCTTTTCGATCGCGCAGTTCGACACCGTGCTGAGCGTGAACGGGACTCCGGCACTCGCTGCGGCGCGCGCCAGCGCGAGGTCCCCCTGCGGCCACAGCAGCCCGTTGAACCCGGTGGGGGCGATCACCACCGGCAGGTTGGCACGCCGGCCGAACAGGCTGATCGCGAGCTCCGGCACGCCGGCGCCGACCAGCGAGCGCGGCAGCCACGCGATGCGCTCGAAGACGTCGCGATTGCGGCGCAACGAGACCTCGTCCTCCGCCCCGCCCTCCAGGTACTCACAGCTCGAGCGCGGCAGGCGCCGATGCGCGATGCGCCGCAGATCCTCGATCGTAAGCGCGCGGGCCAGGTTCCCGCCCGCATAGTGGACGCGCCTCATCGTGCGGCCTGGTCGGCGTGCACGAGCTCGGTGATGCGGATCGCCGCCTCGAGCGCGCGCAGCCCGTCCTCGCCGCTGACCGCGGGCGGTCGGCCCTCGCGGATCGAGGCGAGAAAGGCCTCGATCTCGAGCTTGAGCGCATCGCCCTGCTCGTAGCTGCGCTCCTCGATCGTGACCTGGCCCGGCGCAGCGGCGGCACCCTCGGGTTTGCGCACGATGGTGAGCACCTTCTGCTGCAGATCGATCGATATGTAGGCGTCGTCCTGGAACAGCCTCAGCTTGCGCTCGACCTTCATGCTCACGCGGCTCGCGGTGGTATTCGCCACGCAGCCGTTGGCGTAGCGGATGCGCGCGTTGGCGATATCGAGCCCCGCCGAGAACACCGAGGTGCCGACCGCGTCGATCGATTCGATCGGCGCGCCGACCAGACTCTGGATCAGATCGATATCGTGGATCATGAGATCGAGCACGACATTGACGTCGGTGCCCCGCGGCTTGAACTGCGCGAGGCGGTGCGACTCGATGAAGCGTGGCGTGCGCAGCGTCCCCTCGAGCGCGAGGATCGCCGCATTGAACCGCTCGAGGTGCCCGACCGCGAGCACCCTGCCCCGTTCCCTGGCCAGCCGCACCAGCTCGCGCGCCTGATCCGGCGTTTCGGTGATCGGCTTCTCGACCAGCACGTGCACACCGCGCGTGAGGCAGGTCTGCGCTATGGAGAAGTGCAGCGGCGTGGGTGTGGCGATACTGACCGCATCGACGGCGTCGAGGATTTCGTTGAAATCGGCCACCGCACGGCAGCCGCACTCCGCCGCGACGCGCTGGCGCGCCCCCGCATCGGCATCGACCACGGCAACCAGCGTGCAGTGCGGCAGCGCGGCGTACTTCTGCGCGTGAAACCGACCGAGGTAGCCGACGCCGACCACCGCCGTGCGTACCGTGTCCATGCATCCCACCCGCTGCGATGCCCGCATCGACCGCGTTCGAGACCCGCGATGATACTCAAGCAAGCGTTGGTTTACCCGTGCGCGCGGCACGCCGGCGCCGGCCACGGCGCTTGCAGCGCCGTCCCACGGCGGTCACGATGCGTGCGACGCGAGCGTGAAACGCCTGGGACGACCGATGAGCACACGAGTCAAGCGCGAACTGATCTGGATGCTGGTGGCGCTCGCCGCAGGCCTCCTCGCCATGCCTCTGCTCGTCTACGCGACCGGACGGTTGATGCTCGGCCCCTACAGCGGCGGTGGCGCCGCGCAGTTCGTCGGCGATTTTCTGCGCAGCCTCGCGCGCATCGAGTGGCAGGCGCTTGCCCTCGCTCTGGCCCCGATCGCGCTCGTGCTCTCCTGGCGTATCGTGTGCGCGCTGCGCGCGCCGCCGGCGGCGCGCGCCGAGAGCGGCCGGCCCGTGCGGCGCGAACCGACGCTGTGAGGCGTCACGGCGCGGCCGCGCCGCCCGCCCGGCTGCGGTCGCGGATAGCGCGGAATTCGTTGCCCGGACGCCAGTTCGGGAATCCGTGTTCCATCGCGAGCATGAGCCCGACGTCGAAATAGAGCTCCAGGTCCTGCACGGCCCCCGACAGATCCCAGTTCGGATCGAACTCATCCGAAGGCTTGTGGTAGCGGCTCGCGATGTAGTCGGCGTTGCGCTGCAGACCCCACTCCGGACCGTGCTGCTCGGAATCGATGCCGGCCTTGGCATACAGCATCGGCACGCCCTTGCGGGCCAGCATGAAGTGGTCCGACCGGTAGTACGAGCCTTTCTCCGGAGTGGGCTCGGGCCGCAGCACGCGGCCCTGCGCAGCCGCCGCGGCGGCGAGGTAGTCCTCCAGCTCGGAGGCTCCGAAGCCGACCACGGTCACGTCACGCGTCGCCCCGTCGACCATCATGCCGTCCATGTTGACGCCGCCGACGATCTGCGCGAGCGGCATCACCGGATGATCCGCGAAGTACGCGCTGCCGAGCAGGCCGTACTCCTCGCCCGTGAAGCCGATGAAAGCGATGGAGCGTGCAGGCTGAGGTCGCACCGCGCCGAAGGCGCGCGCGAGCTCTATCAGCCCCGCGGTGCCGGTGGCGTTGTCGACGGCCCCGTTGAAGACGGTATCGCCCTCGCCCGCCGGGGCCCTGCCAAGATGATCCCAGTGCGCGGTGTAGACGATGTACTCGTCGGGGCGCTTCGTGCCGCGCAGCACGCCCACCACGTTGTTGGAGGTGGTGCGGCGGATGTCGTTCGTGACGCGGACGCTTGCCTCGAGCGGCAGCGGCATCGGTTTGAAACCGCGGCGCGCCGCAGCCGCCTTGACCGTGTCGTAATCGAGACCGGCTGCGCTGAACACCTTGAGCGCCGCCTCACGCGTCATCCAGCCCTCGATCTCGACGCGCGAAACCTCGCTCCCCGGCGTATCGATGGTGAGCTGCGGACGAGCAGCGCCATTGCGGAGCACCTCCCAGGGATAGGCGGCCGGAGCTTCCTCGTGGACGATGATCGCGCCGGCTGCACCCTGCCGGGCGGCCTCCTCGTACTTGTAGGTCCAGCGCCCGTGATAGGTCATCGCGCGGCCCTTGAAGAGCTCCGGGTCGCCGGTGACGAAACCCGGATCGTTCACCAGGATTACCGCCGTCTTGCCGCGCATGTCGACATCGGCGTAGTCGTTCCAGTTCATGGCCGGCTCGACGATGCCGTATCCGACGAACACCAGCTCGCTGTCGGCGAGTGCGGCCGCAGGCACCACGCGCTTGGTCCAGTACACGGCCTCGTCGGCGTAGCGCAGCGCGGTTTCGCCACCGGGACCGCTGATCCTGAGCGCGGCATCCGGGCGCGTCGCGAGCTCGACGAACGGCACGGGCTGGCGGAAGCTTCCGTCGACGGCCGGCTCGAGCCCCGCCGCACGGAACTCCTGCTCCAGATAGGCGACGGTCTTCGCCTCGCCCTCCGTGGCGGGCTGGCGTCCCTCGAAGTCGTCGGAGGCGAGGATCCGGACGCGCTCGCCGTAGCGCCCGGCGTCGAAGCTCGGCGTGACGGGACGCGACAGGCAGCCGGCGATCAGACCGGTAACGAGAGCGAGCGGGAAGATCAGGCGGGGGGGCACGTTCGACTCCTCGGACACGTGAGGGAGCGATTCGGCTTCTTCAGGACCGGGTGGACCAGTAGAGGACGCCGACACCGGCCAGCGCCAGCCACATCGAGAGCTGCGCCCAGAGCCGCCAGGGCGGTCGCCTGAGCTCGGCGACGAAACTGACCCCGGCCAGCGCGGTCAAAGCCGCGAAGATCAGCGCGTAAACGGCCAGCAGGGGCAGCTCCGCCCTGAACTGCGGGTATTCGCCGGCGAGGACCAGAAACACCACCAGAGTTGCCGCGAGCGCGAAGGTCGTGGCGGCGGCCGAGCCCAGCACGACGCCGGTCAGGATTGCGAGCGGCTGCATGGATTACGTTCAACGGCGACCGGCCCTTGATTGGCGCCGGGCGTGTCTCTAGCCTAGGTCTCGAGGGAACCCGATCGAAGGGGATGGCAGTGTACCAGTCAGGCCGAGTTACTACGGAAAGTGGAGTCCAGCGTTGGCGGCGCTCGGGCGCCGTTCTGGTTACCGCCATCGCGCTTGGCGTGAGCATGCTGCTGCTCGGCACCGCTCCCGCGCCCTCCTCGACCGTGGGCGCCGCGACGCTCGAGCTCAAGCCCACCGAGCGGCACGGCAAAGTCGCCCGCCTGGTCGGCAGCATGTTCGAGCGCTCCCACTACCGCCAGGCTCCCGTGAACGATCCGGTGTCCTCGCTGGTGCTCGACCGCTACCTCGAGTCGCTCGACGGCGCGCGCAGCTACTTCCTCGCGAGCGATGTCGCCGAGTTCGAGCGTTACCGTTACCAGCTCGACGATGCGGTCAGCACCGGACGGGTCGAGCCCGCCTTCGCCGTCTACAACCGCTTCCAGGAGCGCAATCGCGAGCGCATCCAGTACGCGCTCACGCTCCTCGACACGGAGCCCGATTTCACGATCGACGAGAGCTTCGAGTTCGACCGCGAGGACGCCCCCTGGGCAACGAGCCGCGCCGAGCTCGACGAGCTGTGGCGCAAGCGCGTCAAGAACGACGTCCTGTCGCTGATGCTTGCGGACAAGACGTGGCCCGAGGCGCGCGACGTCCTGCGCAAGCGCTACGAGCGAGTGCTCAAGCGCAGTGAGCAGATCACGGCCGACGACGTGTTCGAGAACTTCATGAACGCGTTCGCGCACGTGTTCGATCCCCACTCGAGTTATTTCTCGCCGCGCAACTCCGAGGAATACCGCATCCAGATGAGCCTCTCCTACGAGGGCATCGGCGCCTCACTGCAACTGGTCGACGACTTCGTCACGGTCGTCGAGATCCTGCCGGGCGGCTCCGCGCAGCAGACCGGCGAGGTCACGGCCAAGGACCGCATCATCGCCGTCGGCCAGGGCCAGAAGGGCGAGCTGGTCGACGTGGTGGGCTGGCGGCTCGACGATGTGGTGCAGCTGATCCGCGGGCCGGTCGGCTCGTACGTGCGCCTGCAAATCCAGCCCGGCTCGGCGGCGCCCGGATCCGCCGACAAGATCGTGACGCTGCCGCGGGCCAAGATCACGCTCGAGGCGCAGGCCGCCAAGAAGGAGCTCAAGACGATCAAGCGCGGCGAGGAGACGCTGCGCGTGGGCGTCATCACCGTGCCGTCGTTCTACCAGGACTACAACGCCCGCGCCGCGGGGGACGAGGAGTATCGCAGCACGACGCGCGACGTGCGCAAGCTCATCGAGGAGTTCAAGGCAACCGGTGGGATCGACTCGCTGGTTCTCGATCTGCGCGAGAACGGCGGCGGACACCTGAGCGAGGCGATCGGCCTCGTCAACCTGTTCGTGGCGCAGGGTCCCGTCGTGCAGCTGCGCGAAACCGGTGGCCGCGTCGAGGTGCTCGAGTCCGAGGGCAGCGGAGTCGTCTACGACGGGCCGCTGACCATCCTGGTAGATCGCTTCAGCGCCTCGGCCTCGGAGATCTTCGCCGCCGCCATGCAGGACTACGGGCGCGGGCTCGTGCTCGGCCAGGAGACCTACGGCAAGGGCTCCGTGCAGAACCTCTACCCTCTCGACCGCTATGCACTTGGCCAGGATCCGGGCTTCGGTCAGCTCACCGTCACGATCGGCATGTATTACCGCGTGACCGGGGACAGCACGCAGAACCGCGGCGTGCAGCCCGACATCCGCCTGCCCTCGGCGATCAGCCCGGAGGAAGTCGGCGAGAGCTCGCGCGAGGGCGCGCTGCCCTGGAACCGGATCCGCTCGGCGGAGTTTCGCTCGCAGGGCACCTTCACGCCGATCCTCGCGGAACTGCGGCGCAGCCACGACGAGCGCATCACGGGCGACGCGGACTTCCGTTACACGATGGCCGAATACGCGGCGATCGACGAAATGAGACGGGAAAAGTCCGTCTCCCTCAACCTGAAGGCGCGCCAGGCCGAGCGCGAAGCCCAGCGCCAGGAGCAGCTCGCGCGAGAGAACGCCCGCCGCAGCGCGCGCGGCGAGACGCCGCTGAAGGCGATCGAGGAGCTGACCGGCGATCCGCCGGACGCGATCCTCGACGAGGCCGCGAAGATTGCGGGCGATCTCAGCCGGCTCGAGCCACGCTATCTGAGCCGGGTCCGTCAGGGCTCCTGACCCCGGCCCGGGGGTCGCGCGGGCACGGGCCGGCGCATTTGTCTGGTGTTGTACTTGACTACAACACTATAGACGCCTAGGATCGCGGCCACATTTGCGACCCGAACGGGGGCCCGATCGTGAACATGTCAAACGGCGGTGGCGCTGCGCTTCGCACGGTGCGAGCCGGCCTGCTGACCCTGACCGGTGTGCTGGCGCTCGCGGCGGGTTGCAGCAACGGCAAGGCGAAGGACAAGGAAGACGCGACGGCGACGACCGTGCCCGTGGAGGTCCAGCCGGTACGACGCGCCGCCATGGTCGCCGTCTACTCCGGGACGGCGCCGATCGAAGCGCACGACGAGGCGGTGGTCGTCGCCAAGGTCGGCGGCGAGGTGCGTCAGATCTACGTCGAGGAAGGCGACAACGTCGCGTCCGGGCAGATCCTCGCTCGGCTCGACGGCGACCGGCTACGGCTCGAGGTGGCCCAGTCGGAGGCGAACCTGCGCAAGCTCGAGCGCGACTACACGCGCTTCCAGGAGCTGAACCAGAAGGGGCTGGTCGCCAAGGGCACGGTCGAAAACGCCAAGTTCGATCTGGACGCGCTGCGCGCCGCGTACGAGCGAGCGCGCCTCGAGCTCTCCTACACCGAGATCCGCGCGCCGATCGCAGGCGTGATCTCGGCACGCCACATCAAGGTCGGCAACACGATCAACCCGAACGATCCGACGTTCCGGGTCACCGACCTCGATCCGCTGGTCGCCTACGTGCATATCCCCGAGAAGGAGTTCCGCAAGCTCGCGCCCGGGCAGGGGGCCGAGGTGGTTGTCGATGCGCTCGGCGGAACGCGCTTCGACGGCCGCATCGCGCTCATCTCCCCCACGGTCGACCCGCAGACCGGCACGTTCCGCGCCAAGCTCGAGGTCCCCGACACCTCGCGGCGCCTCAAGCCCGGCATGTTCGCGCGAGTCAACATCGTCTACGAGCGGCGCGAAAACGCGCTGCAGGTGCCGCGTAACTCGATCCTCGATTCCGACGGCGGGCAGTCGGTATTCGTCGTCGCGGGCGACAAGGCCGAGCAGCGCACGGTCGTTCCCGGCCTGGTCAACGGCGGCTGGGTCGAGATCAAGGAGGGTCTCAAGGGCGACGAACGGATCGTCGTCGTCGGCCAGGGTGGTCTCAAGACAGGGACATCGGTCAAGGTGGTCGACACCGCCGACACCGCGGACGGGCCCACCGTCGCCGTCCAGGCGCGCTGAGACGCGGCCCGCTGGCCGCAGCGTTTCCGGGGACCTCGATGCAGTTGATCGACTTCGCGATCCGCCGGCGCGTGACGATCGTGATGTGCACCGTCGCGATCGCGCTCTTCGGCCTCGTGTCGCTGTCGCGGCTCAAGCTCAACCTGCTCCCCGACCTTTCCTACCCCACTCTGACCGTGCGCACCGAGCTCACCGGCGCCGCGCCGCTCGAGGTGGAGAATCTGATCACGCGGCCGGTGGAGGAAGCGGTCGGCATCATCCGCAACGTCCGTCAGGTGCGCTCCGTCTCCCGCTCGGGCCAGTCGGACGTGATCCTCGAGTTCGTCTGGGGTACCGACATGGATCTCGCGGGCATCGATGTCCGCGAGAAGCTGGACCTGCTGCAGCTGCCGCTCGAGGCGAAGCGGCCGCTGCTGCTGCGCTTCGATCCGTCGAGCGAGCCCGTGATGCGGCTCGCCTTCCTCGACGAGACGGCGCGCTCCGAGCCGGTCGAGCGGCTCAAGACCCTGCGGCGCTTCGCGGAAGACCGGTTGAAGCCGGACCTCGAGGCCGTCGAGGGCTCGGCGGCCGTCAAGGTAAGCGGCGGCTACGAGGACGAGGTGCAGGTGTTCGTCGACCAGCAGAAGCTGGCGCAGCTCGGGCTCTCCATCGACGTCGTCACGCGACGGATCCGCGCCGAGAACGTCAACCTGTCCGGCGGCCGCCTCGAGCAGGGCATGCAGCGTTTCCTGGTGCGCACGCTGAACGAGTTCGAGACGATCGAGCAGATGGCGAACTCGATCGTGGCCACCCGCAACGGGCAGCCGGTCTACCTGCGCGACGTGGCGACCGTCAGCCATGGCTACCGCGACCGCGAGGCGATCACGCGCGTCGACGGCAAGGAAGCCATCGAGCTGGCGGTCTACAAGGAAGGCGACGCGAACACGGTGCAGTTGGCCTCCGGCATCCGCGAGCGGGTCGAGGAGATCGGCAAGTCGCTACCTGCGGGCACGGTCATCAAGCCGGTCTACGACCAGTCGCATTTCATCGATGCCGCGATCAGCGAGGTGAAGAGTGCCGCCCTGCTCGGCGGGCTGCTCGCAATCCTGGTGCTCTACGCGTTCCTGCGCGATGCCCGCGCCACGCTGATCACGGGCATCGCGATCCCCGTCTCGGTGCTCGGCACGTTCGTGATGATGTACGCCTTCGACCTGACGCTGAACATCATGTCGCTCGGCGGCATCGCACTCGCCGTCGGCATGCTGGTCGACAACGCGGTCGTGGTGCTCGAGAGCATCGTCCGTAAGCAGGAGCACGGCATGGAGCGGCGGGAGGCGGCCCGCCGCGGCACCGCCGAGGTGGCGATGGCGGTCACGGCGGCCACCCTCACCTCGGTGGCGGTGTTCTTCCCGATGGTGTTCATCAGCGGCGTGGCCGGGCAGCTCTTCAAGGATCAGTCGCTGACGGTGAGCTTCGCGCTCGCCTTCTCGCTGCTCGTGGCGCTCACGCTGGTGCCGATGCTGGCCGCCGGCGGGCATCGGCACGAGGCGGGGGCAGATGCGCACGCCGCCCCCGGTCGCGTACGACGACGGTTCGACGGCGCCCTGTCTGCCGCGGCGGGCGCCCTGCGCCGGGTCGCGCACTGGATTTCACGCGCCTGCGCGCTCGCGCTCTCGCCGATCGTTCGGGGCACGCAGGCCGTGAACCGCTGGGCGGACCGCCGCTACCCGCCCGCGATCGCCTGGGCGCTCGACCGGCCCATACAGGTGATCGGCGGGGCGGTGGCACTGTTCGCGGTGACATTGCTGCTCATCGCACCGCGTCTCGGCACCGAGCTCATCCCGCAGATGTCGCAGGGCGAATTCAACGTCGACCTGAGGCTGCCTCCCGGCACGCCGCTCGAGGCCACCGACCGTGCGGTGGTCGCCGCGCAGCTCGCGAGCACCGGCCTTGGCAACGTCGCGCTGGCGTATTCGGTTGCCGGAACCGGTAATCGCCTGGATGCCAACCCGGTGGACGCGGGCGAGAACACCGGCCGCCTCTCCCTCACGCTCGTGCGCGGGTCGGGTCGCGCGGCGGAAGAGGCCGCCATGGCCGGGCTGCGCGCGAGCCTCGAGAGTCTGCCCGGTGTGCAGTACCAGTTCAGCCGCCCCAGCCTGTTCGCGCTCGACACGCCGCTCGAGGTGGTGGTTTCCGGCTACGAGCTCGACCGGCTGCGCGATGCGGCCGAGCAGGTGAGGCTGCGGATGCTGACCGACCCGCGGTTTGCCGACGTCAAGTCGACGGTCGAGGCCGGCAACCCCGAGATCCAGATCGTCTTTGACCAGGAGCGCGCCACGCAGCTTGGCCTGGTGGTGCGCGACATCGCCGACCGCGTCGTCAACAGCGTGCGCGGCGAGGTCGCCACGCGCTACCGGCTGGTCGACAAGAAGATCGACGTGCTGGTGCGCAGCGTAGATACGCGTGCCGCCTCGATCGAGGAAGTCCGTAACCTCATCGTCAACCCGGGCAGCGATTTCCCCGTGACGTTGTCCGCGGTCGCCGACGTGCGGCTCGCGGTCGGACCGGCCGAGGTGCGGCGCATTGGCCAGGAGCGCGTCGCGGTTGTATCCGCGAATCTCGCGCAGGGCGACCTCGGTGCGGCGGTGGATGCGCTCGAGCGGATCGTGGCCGAAGTTCAGGTGCCGGTGGGCACGTCGGTGTTCCTGTCCGGGCAGAGCGAGGACATGAGCGACAGCTTTCGCTCGCTGCAGTTCGTGCTGCTGCTTGCCATTTTCCTCGTTTACCTGGTGATGGCGTCACAGTTCGAGTCGCTCGTCCACCCGTTCGTGATCCTGCTCACCATTCCGCTCGCGATCATCGGCGCGGTGTGGGCGCTGTGGATCACCGGGACGACGGTCAACGTCGTCGCCTACATCGGGCTCATCATGCTGGCGGGCATCGTCGTCAACCAGTCGATCGTACTGATCGATGCGGTGAACCAGGCGCGCGAGCGCGGCTTGCCGAAGCGCCAGGCGATCATCGAGGCGGGCAAGCTCCGCCTGCGGCCGATCCTGATCACCAAGCTCACCACGATCCTCGGGCTGCTGCCGATGGCGCTCGGAATCGGCGAGGGCGCCGAGGTCCGCGCGCCGATGGCGATCACGGTGATCGGCGGCGTGCTGCTCACGACCTTCCTCACGCTGCTCGTGATCCCGGTCGTCTACTCGGTGCTCGACCGCAAGGTGTATGCCGCACCGGCGCCCGCCGCCGGAGGCGCGCCCGAGCCCGCGACCGGCTGAAGTCTCCATGCGCCACACCGATCTCGCGCTCAACCGTCCCGTCACTACGGTGATGGTCTTCCTGGCGGTGATAGCGGTAGGGCTGATCTCGGCGAAGCTGTTGCGACTGGAGAACTTCCCCGATATCACCTTCCCGGGGATGCAGGTGACCATCCCATACCCCGGCTCGACGCCCGAGGAAATGGAGCAGCTCGTCGTGCGGCCGGTCGAGGAGGCGCTCGCGACGCTGTCGGGTATCGAGGAGATACGCGCTACGGCCCGGCCCGACGAGGCACAGTTCATCGTGCTCTTCAACTGGGACCGCGACGCGGAGAAGGCGGCTTTCGAGGTGCGCACCAAGCTCGACTCGATCCGCTCCGAGCTGCCCGCCGCCGCCGACCGCATCCTGATGTTCGCCTTCAGCGCGTCGGACGAGCCGGTGACGGTCATCCGTCTCTCCTCCGACAGCGACCTCACCGACCAGTACGACACGCTGGAGAAATTCCTCAAGCGCCCGATCGAGCGGCTCGAAGGCGTTGCGCGCGTCGAGCTCGAGGGCGTGGAACCGCGCGAAGTGCGCGTGCTGGTCGACCCGGTGCGGGTCGCCGCCTACGGCATCGACGTGCTCGAGCTGCGCAGGCTCCTCGAGAAGTCGAACTTCTCGGTGAGCGCGGGCGAGATTACCGAGAACGGCTCGCGCTTCATCGTCCGGCCGCTCGGCGAGCTGCACTCGCTCGACGACGTGCGCAATCTGGTGATCGGCGGGGGTGTGCGGGTCGGCGACGTCGCCACCGTCGAGCTCGTCGCTCCCGAGCTCGCCATCGGCCGGCGTATGGACGGGCGGCCCGCGGTCGGCATCGACGTCTACAAGTCGACGCAGGCCAACGTCGTCGACGTCGCCGACCGCGTGATCGAGGCCGTCGACGCCGCGCGCGCGCTCCCACAGCTGCAGGGCATCGAGATCCTCGTGGTCGCGAACCAGGCCGACAGCATCCGCTCCTCGCTCCGGGAGCTGCGCAAGGCGGGGCTGATCGGGGCCGTGCTGTCGTTCTTCATGCTGCTCACCTTCCTGCGGCACGTGCCTACGACGCTGATCGTCAGCCTGGCCGTGCCCGCGTCGCTGCTGGTGACTTTGGGCGCGATGTACTTCCTCGGGCTCACGCTCAACGTGTTGACGATGATGGGCATGCTGGTCGCCATCGGTATGCTGGTCGACAACTCGGTGGTGGTCACGGAGAGCATCTTCCGCCACCGCCAGCTCGAACCCGGACAGCCGGTCGCGGCGACGCTGTCGGGGGTGCGCGAAGTCGGCGTCGCGGTGCTCGCCGGTACGCTCTCGACCATCATCGTCTTCCTGCCGATGGTGTTCGGCGAGAAGAACCAGATGTCGATCTTCCTGGTGCACGTCGCCATTCCGATCGTGGTCGCGATGGTCGCCTCGCTGGTCGTCGCGCAGACGCTGATCCCGATGCTCGCCGCGCGCATGACGCCGCCGCCTGCGGTCACCGAGCGCTCGTGGTTCGGGCGCCTGCAGCACCGCTACGAGCGTGCGATCCTCTGGGCGCTCGGCCATCGCAGGATCATGGCGCTCGTGACGATCCTGATCCTCGTCTCGCCCGTGCCGCTGTTCGCCCTCAAGATCGCCAAGGTCGACCCCTTCCCGCAGGAAGCGAGCCGGACGCTGTTCCTCGCGTATCACCTGCAGGGCTCGCACCCGATGCAGCGCGTCGAGGAGGCGGTGCGGCGCATGGAGGCCTATCTCGAGGCGAACAAGGAGCGGCTCGATCTCGAGACCTACTACACCGTCTGGCTCACGGACCAGGCGCACACCCGCCTGTACCTGGCGCCCAAGGAGCGCGCGCGGATCCCGGCCAAGGAAGTGATGGAGATCATCACGAAGGAGATGCCCGAGATCATCATCGGCAAGCCGAGCTTCCAGTGGGACGACTCCGCGGCCGGTAGCAGCACCTTCAGCCTGCAGCTCTCCGGGGACTCGACCGAGCGCCTGGCGGCGATCTCGTTCGACGTGGCGCGGCGTCTGTCGTCCGTGCCGGGGCTGGAGGCCGTGCGCTCCGAGGCGCGCAGCGGCGACGAGGAGGTGCAGGTGATCGTCGACCGCGACAAGGTGTCGCAGCTCGGCCTCACCACCGAGGACGTGGCGCTCACGGTCGCCGGCGCGATGCGCGGCGACCGCCTGCCCGAGCTTCGCACTTCGGACCGCGAGATCAAGATGCGGCTCGCGTTCCGCGAATCCGATCGCCAGTCGGTCGAGGACCTCGCCCGGGTGCCGCTCGCACTGCCGGACGGCACGCGCATGGAGCTCGGCGCCGTGGCGGACTTCGTGGTGCGACCGAGCGACCGGGAGATACAGCGGCTCAACCGCCTGACGACGGTGGTCGTCACCGCCAACCTCGCCGAGGGCACCACCGCCGACGATGCGCGCGAGGCGGTCGAGCCGGTGATGAAGGACTTCCCGCTGCCACCCGGCTATTCGTGGAAGTTCGGCCGCGGGCTCGAGGAGAACGACAAGGCGATGCAGACCATGTCGCAGAACCTCATTCTCGCCGTGGTGCTGATCTTCCTCGTCATGGCTTCGCTGTTCGAATCGACGCTCTACCCCCTCTCGATCATCACCTCGATCCTGTTCGCGATCGTGGGCGCGATCTGGTTCCTGACGCTCACCGGCACTACCATCACGATGATGGCGATGATCGGCTTCATGATCCTGGTCGGCGTCGTGGTCAACATCGGCATCGTGCTGGTGGCGCACATCATCGACCTGCGCGCGAGGGGCATGCCGCGCGACCAGGCCATCCTGCAGGCGGGGCGCGACCGGTTGCGGCCGATCATGATGACGACGCTGACGACGCTGCTCGCGATGCTGCCGCTCGCGATCGGCGATGCGACGGTCGGCGGCGGCGGCGACGGCGGCCCGGCCTACTTTCCGATGGCGCGCGCGATCATGGGCGGGCTGGCGTTCTCGGCCGTCATTTCGCTGCTGATCGTGCCGATGTTCTACGTGTGGTTCGACGAGCTCAACACCTGGCGGCGGCGCGTATTCGCGCAGCCCGCGGCCGGACCTGCGCCTGCCGGTGCGGTCCCAGCGCCCTTCGAGGGTGCAGCCGGCGATCCGGCCGCAACGTCCTGACGGCTTGAGCAACCTGCAGCTCTTCGCGGCCTGCGTCGCGATCTGGGGTTCGACCTGGTTCGCGATCACTTTTCAACTCGGGCGCGTGGAACCCGAAGCGAGCGTGACTTACCGTTTCCTGCTCGCATCGGCGCTGCTGTTCGCTTACTGCCGGGTTCGGCGGCTGCCGCTGCGGTTCGCGCCGCGCGAGCACGCCTGGATCGCCGCGCAGGGCGTCACCATGTTCGGCGCGAGCTACGTCCTCGTCTACTACGCCGAGCAGCACATCGTCTCCGGGCTGGTCGCCGTGGGTTACTCCGCGAGTCCCCTGCTCGGCATGTTCGGCCAGCGGCTCTGCTTCGGCACGCCGATCACGGCGCGCATGGCACTGGGCTCGCTGCTCGGGATCGCGGGCGTCAGTCTCGTGTTCGCCCCCGAGCTCGGCAACCTGCAGAGCGGCGACCGGGCGGTGCTGGGTGTGACGTTCACGGCGCTCGCCGTGGTATTCTCGACGCTCGGCAGCCTCGCGGCGCACCACAACCACGACGCGCGCATTCCCGTGTGGCAATCGATGGCGTGGGGCATGCTGTACGGCGCGCTGCTCTCGGGCGTCTGGACGGTCGCCGCCGGCAAGGAGTTCACGTTCGAGGCGAGCCCGGGATACGTCGTGTCGCTGCTCTACCTGGTCGTGTTCGGATCGATCCTCGCCTTCACCGCGTTTCTGATCCTGCTCGGGCGCATCGGCGCGGCGCGCTCGGGCTACGTCGGCGTCATGGTCCCCGTCGCCGCTCTGATCGTGTCGGCAAGTTTCGAGGGCTTCGACTGGCGTCCGCTCACCTTCGCCGGTATCGCGATCTCGCTTGCGGGCAACACGCTGGTGCTGCGGGATCCGTCGCGCACCCCGACTCAGTCGAGCAGGACCCGGTAGATTTCGAAGTACTCGTCCAGCAGGACGTTGACCGAGCGGTGTGCGTCGGGGTCGCGTCGCCCGACGCTTTCCTGTAGCGGGATCGTATCGGCGTCGCCGCGCCACGCCGCGCCGGCGCGGAGACGATCCGAGCGTCGCTTGATGTCGGCCAGATCGTCCTGCATGCGCTCGATCTCCGCCAGCGCACGGCTCGTTGCCTGCAGCAATGCGTCGCACTGCGCGTCGCTGCCGAAATCCGCGTCGTACACCGGGGTCAGCGTCGCCTGGCGCGCGAGCAGCGCCAGGTTCGACCCCGCAAGTCGCTCGCACAGAGCCTCGGTGTAGGCGATCACGGCGAGATTGACGGCACGCCGCCCCTCGACGCTCGTTCCCGCGAAGACCGGAGCCGCCTCGGCGTCGACGGAGCGGCGCCGGTCGTCGAGCTCGCCGAGCGCCCGGCGCGCCGCCTCGATGCGCGCGTCGCGCGCGGCGAGCTCGCGCAGGAGCCGGCGTCCGCGGAAGTAATTCCAGAATCCGTGCAGCACGGTCAGCCGCGCGCGATCCGCGGCCTGTTCGGCTTCGAGCTGATCGGCCAGGATGCGTGATTCGTAGATTTCGCGGTCCACCTCGTCGAGACGTGCGCGTTTGCCGCGCTCGAAGTCGGCGAGCTGCTGCTTGCGCTCGCGGTCCTTCTGCTGCCGCGCGAGCTCGGCTCCGAACTGTTCGAGTCGCCGCGAGGCGGCGCGCCAGATCGCACGCAGCTGGAAGTAGACGAGACACTTGCGGCCCTCGTGGGGGCGCCCGAGATACTGCTCGAGGCTCGCCAGCTGCTCCTCGACGCGCATCGTGGAGCCTTCCTGAAGCTTGAGCCGGTCGAGAAGCCGGTGCCGCTCCTCGTCGAGCTCGCTGAGTTCCTTCTTGAGTGCCGAACGGTTCTGGAACAGCGCCGCGACGCGCGCCTCCTCGACCGTGTCCGGCCGGCCGGTGAGCGCTGCGACGAGGCGGCGCCAGTCGTCAGCCAGACCCATGCATCAAGCGACCCGGCAGCCCGCGTGACGGAGGAAATCGTGCCCGCGATCCGTGCAATAGTCGAGCCACTTGTTGAGCAGCATGTTGCGCAGCCATCGCTCCCCAAGCGCCGCCGAGAGTGTCGAGCGGATCCGGCGCAGTCCCGGATGCATCGCCCATCGGCCGCAGGCGCTCGCTTCCGCGAGCCGCGCGTCGTGGTACACGCGCAGCGTCAGATCCGGATCGGCCAGGGGTCCGGTCGCATCCTCGAACAGATAGGTCAGCCGCAATATGGATGTGTAGCGGCTGTGCTCGATCACCGTGAGGTGCAGATCGCACTC
>JBQGDL010000017.1:0-7669 GCA_052039045.1 Steroidobacteraceae bacterium | reverse complement strand
TGGCCGGAGGAGTTCCTGCGCAAGAACCTCGAGACGACCGAAGCGCAGCGGCAGGGCTTCACCCGCGCCCACGAGGCGGGCGTCGATATCGTTTTCGGCACCGATGCCGCCGTGTACCCGCACGGCGAGAACGCCCGTCAGTTCCCGATCATGGTGCAGCGCGGCATGTTGCCGATGGAGGTGATCCAGTCGGCGACCTCCCTCGCGGCGCGCCACATGGGCCGCGCGGGGCAGGTCGGCTGTGTCGCGCCGGGTTGTTACGGCGACGTGATCGCCGTACGCGGCGATCCGCTCGAGGACGTGCGCGCGCTCGCCGATGTAGCAGTGGTCGTCAAGGGCGGTCTCGCCTTCAAGCTGCCGTCCCAGGCGGTGGAGCCGGCGCTTCCGTAGAATATATGGTTTGCCGGCTCGCTCGACCGGGAGATCGCAATGCCCTCAGTGCTCGAAAAGCCCGCCACACGCCGGGCGGCGCCCTCCAGGGCGGCGCTCGAGTCCGGTCTCACGCACGCCGATCTGGCGCCGACCCTGCGGCCGCTGCCGGAGGCCCGCACGCTGCCGGCGTCGCTCTACACCTCGCCCGACGTGCTGCGGCTCGAGCAGGAGGGCCTGTTCGCGAAGCTGTGGCTGTGTATCGGGCGCGAATCGGACATCCCGGCGGCCGGTGACTGGTTCACGCAGCAGATCGCGGGGGACTCCATCATCGTCGTGCGCGGCGCCGACGGCGTGGTGCGCGCCTTCCACAACGTGTGCCGCCACCGCGGCGCGCGCCTGCTCGACGCCGCCTGCGGCAAGGGTCTGAGCCGCGTCGTGTGCCCGTACCACGCGTGGACCTACCGTCTCGACGGCACGCTTGCGCAGCTGCCGCGCATGGAGGAAGGGTTCGCTCGCGAGTCCTTCGGCCTCGTGCCGGTGCGACTCGGCACCTGGGCTGGCTTCGTCTTCATAAACCTCGACGAGGCGGCCGAGCCGCTCGAGAGTTATCTGGCGGAGCTCCCGGACCTGCGGCGCTTCAGGATGGACGAGCTGCGGCTGGGCAAGCGGATCGAATACGAGATTGCGGCCAACTGGAAACTGATCTGCGAAAACTACAGCGAGTGCTATCACTGCCCCGGGGTGCATCCGCAGCTGTTCCGGATCAGCGATCACATCGCGGGTCATGATCGCAAGGAGGAGGTCGGCGCCTGCTTCAACGGCGGACCGATGACCCTGCGCGAGGGCTTCGAGACCATGTCGATGTCGGGCAAGCGGACGGTGCCGATCATCGGGGGCTTGAGGCCCGAGGATCACCGCCTCGTCTACTACTACGTGATCTATCCGAACCTGCTGCTGAGCCCGCATCCCGACTACGTGCTGACGCACACCGCATGGCCGCTCGCGCCCGGCCGGACCAGGATCGTCTGCGAGTTCCTGTTCACCCAGGAAGCGCTGGCGCGGCCGGATTTCGATCCGACCGACATGGTGGAGTTCTGGGACGTCACCAACCGGCAGGACTGGGGCTTGTGCGAGCGCGTGCAGCTCGGCGCGCAGTCGCACGGATACCGCCCGGGTCCGTATCAGGCCACCGAGGACTGCGTTCACACCTTCGATCGCTGGTACGCGGAGCGGATGGCGGCGCTCTTATAGCTCGACTCAGCCGCTCACCGGGGCGAGCCAGTCGGCCGGCATGCGCCGCTCGATCGCCTGCGCGGTCTGGCGCAGCACGGGCAGCAGCTCCTGGGTCGCACGCCGGCGCGCGTCCGCATGAAACGGCATGCCGAGGTTGAGCGCTGCAACCACCTGACCCGCGCGATCGCGCAGCGGCACGGCGATCGAGCAGAGACCGGTTTCCAGCTCCTGCTCGACCCAGACGTAGCCGTCGCGGCGCACGCCCTCGACGATGCGCCGCAGACGCGCCGGATCGACCACCGTGCGGCTCGTGTAGCGTTGCGTCTCCAGCCCTTCGAGCCACGCCTCGAACCGCTCGGAGGTGAGCCCCGCAAGCAGCACGCGGCCCATGGAGGTGCAGTAGGCCGGAAGCCGCGCGCCCACCGCGAGCGACACCGTCATCACCTTTCGGACCGAGACGCGCGCGACATACACGATGTCGCGGCCGTCGAGCACCGCCATCGAGCAGCTCTCGTTTGCCTGGTGCGCGAGCTGCTCCATCCAGGGATGTGCCAGATCGGTGAGATCGCGCGCGCCCAGGAATCCATAGCCCAGCTCCAGTACACGCGGCGTCAGGCGGTAGCCGCGACCGGAAGCCTCCACGTAGCCGAGGTGATCGAGAGTGAGCACGAGGCGACGCGCCGCGGCGCGCGACAGACCCGCGCGCGCTGCGATCTCCGCCAGAGTCGCCGTCGGGGCGTCGCCGGCGACGTGCCGCAGCACGGTGAGCCCGCGCGCGAGCGATTGCACGTAGTCGCGGCTGCGCTCGAACGGCACATCGCGCGCGGCAGCGCGTCTCGTGTGACGCCGCGCGGCGGCGGCCGGCGGCGGCGTGCGCAGAGGGGTGGCGGACATCGGATCCGGACGGCGACTAGTTGACGGCGAGCTTAAGTCTTCTCTAGCATTGTGCGCAATACGCCCCTGATGTGCGCATCGCGCACAACTCCAGGCTCGGAGGCTTTTTCTCTTGCCGCTCACCGAACGCGACGTGGTGCTGCACAGCTGGTGCGTGCAGGCCGACTGGTCGAGCCCCACCGTCGTAGGCGGGCGTGGCGCGCGCCTGCTGCTCGAGGACGGCCGCGAGATCGTTGATTTTTCGAGCCTCGCCGAGTGCTGCAACCTCGGTCACCAGCATCCGCGTCTCGTGGCCGCGATCCGCGAGCAGGCGCAACGGCTGTGCTTCGTAACGAGCGCCTGGGGTGCCGCGCCGCGCGCCGCGCTTGCCGCACGTCTGCTCGAGCTGGCCGGCTTCGAGGGGGGGCGCGTTTTCTTCACGCAGGGCGGCGCCGACGCCAACGAGCATGCCACCAAGATCGTGCGTCAGGCGCGCGGCAATCCGCGCGGGCTGGTCGTCACCCGCGACCGTTCCTACCACGGCTCGAGCTACCTCGCGATGGCGCTCTCGGGCGACAGTCGCACCCGGACGCAGGTCGATGCCACTGCGCTCGGCGTGCGCCACGTCCCGCCGCCCTACGCCTATCGCTGTCCGTTCGGCAGTGCGACACCCGATGCGTGTGGTGAACGCGCGGCCGCCGCGGTCGCCGAGTGCATCGATCACGAGGGTCGCGACGCGGTGGTGGCGGTGCTGATGGAGCCGAACGCGGGCACCAACGGCATCGTCGCGCCTGACAGCTACTGGCCCGCACTGCGCCGCGCCACCGCGGCGCGCGGCGTCTGGCTGATCGCCGACGAGGTGATGAGCGCATTCGGTCGTTGCGGAGAATGGTTCGCCTGGCAGCGCTACGGCACCGAGGGCCGGCCCGACGCCATGACGCTCGCCAAGGGTCTGACGGGCGCGGCAGTCCCGCTGGGCGCGGTCGTGCTGACGCGCGAGATCGCGACCCGGCTCGAGCATCAGACGCTGCAGACCGGTCTCACGTATTGCGGACATCCGCTGTCCTGCGCCGCGGGCCTCGCCGCGCTCGCCGCCTACGAGGACGAAGGACTCATCGACCGCTCGCGTCGCCTGGGGGCGGAGCTCCTCGACGCGCTGCGCGCGCTGCAGTCGCGCCATCCGGTGATCGGCGACGTGCGCGGCGGGCACGGGCTCTTTGCGGTCGTCGAGCTGGTTGCGGATCGTGCGACGCGCGCGCCGCTTGCGCCGTGGCCCGAGCAGCCGCCGGCGCTGTCGCGGCTGCTTGCCGCTGCGTTGGAGGAAGGCGTTTCGCTCGCGGCCCGCGGCAATCTGCTGATTCTCGCACCGCCGCTCGTCATCACCGAGCGCGAGCTGGCGGACGCCCTGGCCGTGCTCGATCGTCTGCTCGGCCGGTTCTTCTGAAGTCCACGGAACGGAGTCGTCTCAATGAGCTTTCGTCTGACCTACGGCACCATGTTCAATCCGCCGGAAGCGATGCACGAGCGCTTCGAGGCCGCGCTCGCGAACGTCGAGTCGCGCCTCGGGCAGCTGCACTCGCTCTACATCGACGGGCGCGACCGCGAGGCGCCGCGCATCGAACAGCGGCGCAGCCCGATCTCCCCGGACCTGACGCTCGGCCGCTTTCCGTTGGCCGCTCCGGCGGAAATCGAAGCGGCATTCGCCGCCGCCGCGACGGCGTATCCGCGCTGGCGCGCACAGTCGGTGGCCGAGCGCGCCGCGGCGCTGCGCCGCGTCGCCGAAGTGATGGAGAGCCGCGTCTTCGAGATCGCCGCGGTGCTGGTCCTCGAGGTCGGCAAGAACCGGATGGAGGCGCTCGGCGAAGCGCAGGAAACGGTGGATTTCTTCCGCTACTACGCCGACGACTTCGAATCGCACGGCGGGTTCGACGTCGCGCTGCCGAACGATCCGCTCGACGGCGTCGTATCCCGCAACCGCAGCGTGCTGCGTCCGTACGGCGTCTGGTCGATCATCGCGCCGTTCAATTTCCCGCTCGCGCTCGCCGGGGGGCCCACTGCGGCCGCGCTGATCACCGGTAACACAGTCGTGCTCAAGTGCTCGAGCGACACACCGTGGTCGGGGCGACTGCTCGCCGACTGCATCCGCGACGCCGGTCTGCCGCCCGGCGTCTTCAATTACCTCGCGGGCGGCGGCGCTGCCGTCGGGGAGGCGATGGTGCGCGATCGGCGCACGGCCGGTGTGACCTTCACGGGTTCCGCGGCCGTGGGTCGCAGCATCATCCAGCAGCTGGCCGCGGGCCCGGTGCCGAAGCCGTGTATCGCCGAGATGGGCGGCAAGAATCCCTGCATCGTCACCGAGCGGGCCGATCTCGAGCGCGCGGCGACCGGAATCGTTCGTTCCGCCTACGGAA
The DNA here is from genome assembly GCA_052039045.1 of Steroidobacteraceae bacterium. Classification (GTDB taxonomy): domain Bacteria; phylum Pseudomonadota; class Gammaproteobacteria; order Steroidobacterales; family Steroidobacteraceae; genus DATJKD01. Next base: position 2,780 of record JBQGDL010000017.1, on the reverse strand, counting down.
TGGGCGGGCAGAAATGCTCGGCGCTGTCGCGGCTGTACGTCGACCGTCGCGTTGCCGATGCGCTGCTCGAGCGCATCGAGCGCCAGATCGACGCGATCCGGATCGGCGATCCGCGCTTGCGCGCGAACTGGCTCGGACCGGTGGTGAACGCGAACGCCTACCGCAACTACGCCCGCTACGTCGAAGAGCTCGCGACCCAGGGTGCGACGCTGCGTCGCGGCGGGCGCCAGCTGCGCGAGAACGGGCGCGCGGCCGGCTACTACGTGCAGCCCGTGCTCGCCGAGGCGCCGACGAGCCACCCGCTGTGGTCTACCGAGATGTTCCTGCCGGTCCTGATGCTCCACCGCTATGACGATCGCGACGAGGCGATGCGACTCGCGAACGATACCGAGCTCGGCCTGACCGCGGGCATCTACGGCTCGGACGAGGACATCGCCTGGTTCCACGACAGCATCGAGGCCGGCGTGACCTACGCCAACCGCGCGCAGGGCGCGACGACCGGCGCCTGGCCCGGCTACCAGCCGTTCGGCGGCTGGAAGGGGTCGGGATCGACCGGCAAGGCGATCGCTTCGTTCTATTACCTGCCGCTCTATCTGCGCGAGCAGTCACGCACCGTGGTCGAGTAGCCGGCATGGAATTCCTGCCGCTGTCGGAGGCGATCGCGCGCTTCGTGCCGGACGGCGCACAGGTGGCGCTCGAGGGCTTTACGCATCTCATCCCGTTCGCCGCAGGCCACGAGCTGATCCGCCAGCGTCGGCGCGATCTGCACCTCGTGCGGATGACGCCGGACCTGATCTACGACCAGCTGATCGGGACGGGCTGCGCCCGAGCACTGACGTTCTCCTGGGGCGGCAACCCCGGCGTCGGCTCGCTGCACCGCCTGCGCGATGCGGTGGAGCACGGCTGGCCCGCGCCACTCGTGCTCGACGAGCACACGCATGCGGGGATGGCCGCGGCGTATTGCGCCGGCGCGGCGCGACTGCCCTTCGGGATGCTGCGCGGCTACATCGGCACCGACCTCGTCGCGCACAATCCCCGCATCGGTCGCGTGCGCTGCCCCTACACCGATGCCGACATCGCAACCGTGCCGGCGCTCAACCCCGACGTCACCATCCTGCACGCGCAGCGGGCCGATGCGCAGGGCAACGTCGCGATCGAAGGCATCCTGGGCGCGCAGCGCGAGGCGGCGCTCGCCGCGCGCTCGCTCGTCGTCACGGTGGAGGAGATCGTCGAGGCGCTGCCGCCGGCCATGAATCGAATCGTTCTGCCGCACTGGCTGGTGACCGCGGTCGTGCATTGCCCCGGCGGGGCGTACCCCTCCTATGCGCACGGGTACTATGCGCGCGACAATTCGTTCTACCAGCGCTGGGACGAGATCGCGCGCGACCGCGAGCGCTTTCTCGCCTGGATCCGGCGTCACGTGATCGGAACCACGGATCACGCCGGATTTCTCGCGAGTCTCAGGGAGGCGGCGTGAGCGAGTACAGCCGCGACGAGATGATGACGGTTGCGGCCGCCCGGATGCTGTGGGACGGCTGCGTATGCTTCGTCGGCATCGGTCTGCCGAGCGCCGCCTGCAATCTCGCGCGCCTGACGCATGCACCCGGTGTCGTGCTGATCTACGAGTCGGGCACGATCGGCACCCGGCCCGACGTGCTCCCGCTCTCGATCGGCGACGGCGAGCTCGCCGAGACCGCCGTATGCGTCGTGCCTTTGCCTGAGGTGTTCAGCTACTACCTGCAGGCCGGCCGGGTCGACGTCGGCTTCCTGGGCGCCGCGCAGATCGATCGCTATGGCAACCTGAACAGCACGGTCATCGGTCCGTACGACCGGCCCGCGACGCGGCTGCCGGGCGCCGGCGGCGCGCCGGACATCGCGGCCCACGCGCGCCAGACCTTCGTCGTCATGAAAGCCACGCGCCGCAGCTTCGTGCCGCGGCTCGACTTCCGCACCAGTGCCGGGTTCCTCGACGGCCACGGAGCGCGCTCGCGCAGCGGCGCGACCGGTGCCGGCCCGCGCGCGGTGATCACCGACGTCGGGATCCTCACACCGCTGCCCGAGACCGACGAGCTCGCGCTGTCGGCCCTCTATCCGGACATCCCGGCCGATGAGGCGCGCGCCGCCGTCGGCTGGCCGCTCGCCATCCACGAGTCACCCGTTACCATCCCACGCCCCAGTCTTGCGGAGCTTGCGGCGCTGCGCGCGCTGCACGCCCGTACGGCCGCAGCCCACGCGCGGCCGATCCACATGCCGAACAGGAGTATCAGCGATGTCGGCCACTCAGAAAGCCACCGCGGCTAACGTTCACCTGAAGACCGAGCTTCCTGGTCCGAAGGCCCGCGCGATGATCGCGCGCGATCTACCCGTGAGCTCGCCGTCCTACCCGCGCGACTACCCGTTCGTCATGTCGCACGGCCGCGGCACTGAGGTGTGGGACGTCGACGGCAACCGTTTCCTCGATTTCGCAGCCGGCATCGCCGTGTGCTCGACGGGCCACGCGCACCCGGAAGTCGTGCGTGCCGTACAGCAGGCCGCGTCCGAGTTCCTGCACATCTCGAGCGACTTCTGGCACGAGCGCATGACGGCGCTCGCCGAGCGTCTCGCCGCGCTTGCGCCGATGCGCGAGCCGGTCATGACCTTCCTCTGCCAGTCGGGCACCGAGGCCGTCGAGGCGGCGATCAAGCTCGCCCGCTACGTCACGCACCGACCGCGGTTCATCGCTTTTCTCGGCGGCTTTCACGGCCGCACGATGGGATCGCTGTCGTTCACCTCGAGCAAGT
>JBQGDL010000016.1:0-1662 GCA_052039045.1 Steroidobacteraceae bacterium | reverse complement strand
GAAACCAGGAGGTTGACGGCGATCTCGCCGTTCGCCGTCATCTCCCACAGCGCCTGCAGCGTCGCGCTGAACGACGGCAGGAACGCCCGGTCGACCAAGTCGAGATCGACCGCGAGCTGCCAGACGAGGACGAAGATCGCGATTGGAAGATAATGCCAAGCGGCGCGCCGCGCCTTCGAGTATGCCCCGCTCGGCGACCACGCGCGCGCTGCCGCCGAGACCGCCATCACGCGCTCCCGGCGCCGGCCTGGCGGCGCACCGCGAGCCAGACCTCGTTGCGCAGGTGATTGAAGTCGTCGTTCAGGACGGTGGCCTCGCGCTCGCCGGTGCGGTCGATCGCCACCTTGAATTCCTGCACGATCCGCCCCGGCCGCTGCGACATCACCAGCACGCGCTCGGAGAGGTAGACGGCCTCGTTGACGTCGTGGGTGACCATCACCACGGTCTTGCGGGTTGCCTGCCACAGCCGCAGCAGCTCGTCCTGCATGCCTTCGCGCGTGAGGGCGTCGAGCGCGCCGAACGGCTCGTCGAGCAGCAGGATTCTCGGGTCGTAGGCGAGCGTGCGGGCGATTGCGACCCGCTGCTTCATGCCGCCCGAGAGCTCGCGCGGAAAGCGGTGCTCGAACCCCTGGAGTCCGATCGTGCGCACGAGGCGCGCGACGATCTCGTCGCAGCGCTGGCGCGGCGTCCGGTTCATCTCGAGGCCGTAGCGGATGTTCTGCGCCACGGTCAGCCAGGGGAACAGCGCGTATTCCTGGAACACCACGCCGCGGTCGACCCCGGGGCCGGTCACCGCCTTGCCGCCGACCTCGATCGTGCCGCCGTCCGCGCCGATGAAGCCGCCGAGGATGTAGAGCAGCGTGCTCTTGCCGCAGCCGGAGGGGCCGACGATGGTGACGAACTCGCCTTCGGCAACCTCGATATCCACGTCGGCCAGGGCCGCAACATCGCCGTCCCTGGCCCGGTAGCGCTTATTGAGTTGCTTCACGCATATGCTGATCATGCCGCGCAAGGATACGGCAGAAGCGACGTGTTGAGGTGCTCGGAAACCTTCACCGGCTTGTCGATCAGTCCCTCGCTGTACATGGCGTCGATCGGGGTCTGGATGGTCTTCACCCCGACGCAGGCGTTGCGGTCGCGGTAGTAGTCGCGCTCGGTCATGAAGTAGGAGTCGAGCACGTCGGCCGGCGACTTGGTGAACTCCGCGGTGATCTCAACCGCCTTCTTGCGGTTGGCGGGATCGTAGAACCAGTGCAGCCCGCGCACGTAGTCGGCGAGAAACGACTTCACGGCGTCGGGGTTCTTCTTCAGGAAGTCGTTGGTGACCACCTGGAAGATCACCGAATAGGGGCCGAACGCGTCGCCGCCGGTGAACAGCGCGCGCAGGTCGCCCTTGCGGATCTCGGCGTTCATGAACGGCAGGATGAGGATGCCGCAGTCGATGCGCTTCTCGCGGATGGCGGCGGCCTGGTTGGGGAACGCCACCTCGACGATGGTCAGGTCCTTGCGCGGGTCGATGCCGTCCTTCTTGAGCTTGACGCGCAGCGCGAGATCGACGGCGGAGCCGAAGGCGTTGATGCCGACCTTCTTGCCCTTGAGGTCCTGGGTCGAGGTGATGGGCGAATCCTTGAGCACGAAGAACGTGTTCTGCGCGTAGCCCGG
>JBQGDL010000015.1:0-14357 GCA_052039045.1 Steroidobacteraceae bacterium | reverse complement strand
AGAACTCGGCGGTGAGCCGGTAGCCGGTCGCGACGACCGATCCGTCCTCCTGTGCAACGAGCGCGTTGAAACTCGATTCGCTGCCAACGTCGACGATGGATTTGCCGCCCGAACCGAATCCGGCGTCGGGAGTTCCCTCCGGACCCAGGCGTCGGACGACCGGGTTGAAGTGACCGGCCCCTTTCGCAAACTCATATCCCGCGGTCACGATGGAATCGTCAGACTGGATTGCGAGGGAAAACGCGTACTCGAAAGCTCCTTCGATCGGCAGGGTGAGGAGCCCATCGGAATCGAACGACGGATCGGGAATGCCATCCGCCGACAGTCTGGCGAGGGCGACACCCGGTTCACCCGTGAACGAAACGACCGCACCCACGGATACGATCTTTCCGCTCGACTGCTGTGCGAGCTCGTGGGCGAAGGACTGGCTGCCCGCCCCGAAATCGAGCACCGTGGCGCCAGCCGTGCCGAAGGTAGGGTCGAGCGCTCCGGCGCCGGTGACTCGCACGAACACGGCTTGATAGCTCCCACCCCTGTCGGTGTACCCCGCAGCAACGAGTCCACCGCCGGGCTGGAGGATCAAACCGAGGGCGGCTTCGTCGTCACCGCCGAGATCGATGGCGGCCCAACCGCCGTTGCCGAAGGTGGCGTCGAGCGTGCCGTCCGTGTTCAAGCGGGTTAGTCCGAGGTCGCTTGCCGTGCCGCTGACCCCGACTGCGCCAGCCAGCACTATTTTTCCATCCGACTGCTGAGCAACCGCATAGGCAACATCGAAGAACCCGGTGTAGTCCGCAATGACGGCGCCGGAATCACCGAAGCCCGCGTCCAGCGTGCCGTCGGTATCGAGTCTGGCAACGATGAAGTCATCGCTGTTTGCGAGCTCTACGGCGCCGAACCCCACGATCAGAAGCTTGCCATCGGCCTGCTGCGCAACTGCCTGGGCGCTGTGTCCGAACTCGCTGAACCTCAGCGACAAGAGGCCCCCGTCGCCGAAATCGGGATCCAGATCTCCCGGCGCGGCGATCACCAGGCCCGCTAACAGGAGGCAAGCTGCGACGCACGCACGGCCGTGCCGACGGCCACGACTATTGACCATGGGTGGTCACCCCCGTAGTCGTTATGACCGGTTTCTTTTGATACGTCCGGTCCTCGCCGGACCGTGCGCCCCCGTCCTGCGGAAGTCAAGCCACGCCGAGGGCGCTCGAACCGCTCCTCGCTTGCCTGGCGCGCGTGCGACGCGGATGCCGCCCGAGCCGTCAGCAACAGTGAGGACGGCGTGAGCCGAAAGGCTCGCGCTCTGCGCATGGTGGATCAAAGGAGACCCGCCATGAACCCACACTCTCGTTTCGCCCGTCGGACCGCCGGGTCCAGGCATGCAGTCAGCCACAGGCTTGCCGCCATCGCGGCGCTGCTGTTCGTTGTCACCGTCGGCGCAGCCGTGCAGACCGTCGATCCGCGCAGCTGGAACGCGAAGTACGACTTCGCCAGCGAGCGCTACGCGCCTCTGCGAACCTGGCGCGACGCGAATCGAGGCTGTTCCTTGTACAAGACCGTCGGTGATCGCAGGGGATGGAGCTACTCGGACGCAGGCCTGACGCCGACGCTCCGCACCCGGTGCGTACGCGGCGCCGCCACCCGGCCGGGTGCCGACGGACGCGGAGCGGACGTACCTGGAGGGGCGGTGGGGAGACATTGGGCCCAGGCTGGCCGATACCATGCCCGTGAGCCGATCGGCTCACCGTCTGCGCATGGTGGTTGAAAGGGAGACCCACCGTGATCAGACATCGACACCTTCGGACCGCCCGGTCCGTGACTACGGCCGGCTGCACGCTTGCGCCGATCGCTGCGCTGTTCGGCGCCATGGTCGCCGCACCTGTGCACGCAGTCGACCTGCGCAGCTGGGACCGGAAGTTCGACGTCGCGAGCGAGCGCTTCCAGGTGCTCGCCGCGTTCAACGGCGAGGCCGTGCTCGATAAGGAGACTCAGCTGGTCTGGGAGCGCGCGCCACACACGACGCTGCGAACGTGGCGCGATGCGAATCGAAACTGTTCCATCAGCAAGACCGTCGGCAATCGCAGGGGATGGCGGCTCCCGTTTCTCTACGAGCTGAACACTCTCGTGAATCCGAGTCCGCCTGTCGGCCAGGCCAGACTCCCGGTGGGGCATCCGTTCGAGGACATCTCCGGCGCGTTTTGGACGGCCACCACGGATGGAGACGGCGGCGCCTATACGGTGTACTTCAGCGGCAACTCGACCTACACCGACGCGGGGCTGACGCTCAGTTTCCGCACGTGGTGCGTGCGCGCGGCCGGCGGACCGGATACGTTCTGAGGGACATTACCAATCCGGTACCTGTTCGTTGCGGACCATCAAGCGTCCAGCACCAGGCGCGCCGAACTGGGTTGCGCCGTCGCCGGGGTAGTGATCGAACCTGGCGCTACCCCGTTGCGGCAGGTCTACGAGTCGCCCGGTATCAGAAGTTGCCGCGAAAGCCGACGTTCCACACGGTGAGGTCGTCGCCAGTGTCGACACCGAGGCCAAGCGCGACCTGCGGCAGGAAGAACCAGCGCGCCTCGGCCACGAGCGAGGTATCGTCGCCCGACTCATCGAGATCCACGTAGCGCACGCCGCCCTCGAGCTCGAAGCTGGACGCGACACGGCCGCGCAGAGTTCCGCGCAGCGTCAGGCCGCTGTCATCGCCCCTGTCGTCGAGGTCGACGTCGATGTAGCCCAGGCGTCCGACGAGATCGAGGTCTGGCGCGATTGCGTAGTTGAGGCCGGCACCGACTTCGATCAGGGTCGCGTCGATTCCGCGGTCGAAGCCGAGATCCTGATACGCGGCGTAGAGGTGTACGAGATCGGTGACCGCGAGTGCGCCGGAGAGACCCCAGCCGTCACCTTCGACATTGCTTTCGTCGAATTCCGCATCGAGGTAGTCGACCTGCGCGTAGGTGTAGCTGAAGTCGTCGGCATGTACGCCGAGCGGGAGCAGGCTCGCGAGCGCCAGCGCGCCCAGTAGTTGTTGCTTCATTCGTCCTCCGTCAAGAGCCGTGACCGGCAACAAGGTGCCCGAGCTTCGACCGACACCCTCAACCAGAGTTCACCACAATCTCGACATCAACTGGGAATTGAATGTTCCAAAACAGATGTAAACATTCCAGAATGGCAGCCAGCGACGAGCGAACGCGACGCGTCGGTCTGGCAGACGCGCGTCAACGCCCGAGGATCCCGGAATGACGCGTTCAGGAATGCTGTTCGCCCTCTGTATCGCCCTCGCTGCGTGCACGACGATCCGTGTCAACGGTGACGATACCTCCACCATCGAGCACGAAGGTGGTGCCGCGGTCGCCCAGGACCTGACGACCCGGGTGTGCCAGCGCGCCGGGCAACAGGGTTCGGAAATCATATCGACGGTGAACAAGGATCCGGACCTGCCTGCCGGCACAGGGAAGCAGGTCACGACATTTCGCTGCGTGGCGGCGAAGCAGCAATAGAGGACTTCCGGCCCCTGGAGCGCCGTTGTCGATCTCAGGCCGGCATGTTGCCGGTCCGCTCGACACCCAGTTTCGCGCGCAGGAATTCGACGAACCTGCGGCACCTGGCCGGCAACCAGCGAAGCGGCGCCGCGCCCGGCTCCAGCGGGGCATACGGCATCAGCAGCATCAGCGCGAGGTACACGAAGAACATGCCGCCGCCGGTGCCGAGTAGCAACAGCACGGCGATGACGCGCAGCAAGGTCACGTCCAGCGCAAAGTAGCGTGCGAGTCCCTGGCACACGCCGCTGATCACGGCGCCTTCGCTGATCTGGCGCAGCGGGCGCGCCGCATCCCGTCCCGCGTCACGCTCCGGCCCCGGCGCAGTCGCGCCACCCGGCACCTGCACGGCGCCGATCTCCGCGAGGGCGGGTTCGAGCTCGGTGAGCGTCACGATGGTCTGGTCGGCGGCCAGGCGACGCGTGCACTGATCGGCGACGGCCTGCTCCAGGTCGCTCAGGATTTCCTGCGGGTCGGGATCGCCCTCGAGCAGGCTCGCCGATTCGGCGAGGTACTGCGTGAGGCGCACGTAGGCTGCCTCGTCGAACTGGAGCGTGCTGCGATTGAGGCGAACGGTGACCGAGATGCGTTTCATGGCTCAGTGTCCCATGGCGGCGATCGTGCCGTTGATCAGGTTCCAGTACTCGTCGAGCGCAGCGAGCTGTGCCTTGCCGGCCGCCGTCAGGCGGTAGTACTTCCGCGGCGGACCGGCGTCCGATTCCTTCCACTCGTACGTCACGAGCTCCTCGCGGCGCAGCTTGCTGAGCAGGGGATAGAGCGTACCTTCCTGCGTGGCGAACTCCGTATCCGCGAGCCGGCGCAGGATGTCCGGCACGTACACACGGCGGGCGCCGACGATCTTCAGCACCAGGAATTCGAGGAGGCCCTTGCGGATGGGCGCCAGCTTGTGTTCCACGGAATCGGATTCTAAAGCCAAGTACCTTGTTGATACAAGGTACTCAGCGGACGTACGCGCGGCGCACTCCGACTACGGTGACGCCCCCGAGCTCCAGGGCGCCAGCTGATCCTTGACCGCCTTCGTGTCTCCGACGACGACGAGCGTCATGCGGCCGGGCACGAGATATTCCTTTGCGATCCGCTGGACGTCCTGCGGCGTGACCGCCATGACACGTTTCACGTACGTCGCGAGGTAATCGTCACCGAGCCCGTGCTGGTCGACGAACGAGAGACGGGAGATCACCCCGCGGCGCGAGGAGTTCTGAACGAGGAACACGCCGGCCTGGTTGTTCTGGAAGCCGCGCAGCTCATCCACCGGCGGCGGTTCGTTCCGCAGGCGATCGATCTCCGCGAAGATCTCTTTCAGTGCCGCGCCGGTGGCTTCCGTGGTGATGTCGGCCTGCTCGACCCACTGCGCCACCTTCGGAGACACGCTGACGGAGCTCGACGGGGAATAGGTGTAACCCTTCTGTTCCCGGATGTTGCTCGTGATGCGCGAGGCGAACGAGCCGCCCAGCAGCGAGTCGGTGACCTCGAGCGCTACCCAGTCCGGGCTCGACGGGTCGGGCACGCGCAGTCCCAGCAGCACGGTCGACTGCGGTGCACCCGCGCGATCGATCAGTTCGAAGGCACGCGGGCGAGGCGGCGGCAGTGCAGGCGGCTTCTGGCCCGCACCCGTCCACGCCCCGAAGGCATCGCGTACCGCTTTCTCCATTGCGACCGCATCGAACACGCCGGCGACGTAGAGCCGCGCCCGCCGCGGCCCGAAATGCTCCTTGTGGAACCGCCGCACGTCATCGAGCGTATAGCCCGTCAGCATCGCTTCGGTCGGGAACAGACGCCCGTACGGATGATCGCCGAATGTCAAGGCCGCGAATCGCTCCTGCGCGATGGACTGCGGCGTGGTCTTCTGGATCGCGAGCTCGCGTGCGAGATCCGCCTTGATGCGAGCCAGGTCCGTCTCGGGCAGCCGCGGGCGCTGCGCCACATCGGCCAGCAGCCGCAGCGCTTCCGGACCGCGTTCCGCGAGCACCTCGGTCGCGATGTTGCTGCGATCTGCGCCGACGGCAATCGACAGCTCTCCGCCCATCGCCGCCAGTTCGCGCGCGAGCTCGTCCGCGCTCAGCGCCGCCGTGCCTTCCTGCATCATGCGGCCGGCCGTGTCGGCGAGCCACACCTCGTTCGCCCCCTCGTGCACGTTGCCCGCTTCGACGACGAGCTGCAGGCGGACCTTGGGCACCGTCCCGAACCGCACCATTGCGACGGGAAGTCCATTCGGAAGCGTGAAGCGCGTGGGCTTCTGCAGGACGAGATCCCTGGCGGGGCCCGGCTTCGGCGGAGCCTGCCGCTGTGGCGCGGCGCCCGGCTGGGCGGCCGCGACGGCAGGCAGCCACAGCGTGAGCGCGAGACACGCGGGGAGCAGTCGGATCGAGCGTCGTCGCATCGGTGGCAGCCTCGTCATCGGTCGGCTCCAGCCGCGGCGGCGGGCGCGCCGGGCGTAATTACGTACACCGTGCGATTGGTCGGCCGCAGGTAGTCCCGGGCGGTCTTCTGCAGCAGCGCCGGCGTCACTTTCGCGAACTCGCCCTCGAGCCGGTTGATCCGACCCGGATCGTCGTCGAACAGCGCAAAGGACGCCAGCAGGTTCGCGCGCCCGAAGCCCGCGAACTGCTCGATGTCGGCATAGAGCGCCGAACGTGTCTTGATGAGTGCCCGATCGAGCGTTGCCTGGTCGACTCCCTGCTGCTGTATCCGCCCGACCACAGAGTCAAAGGCCGCCAGCACCTGCTCGGAGGAGGTCGTCGAGTCGTGGAAGATCTGCGCGGTCCAGAGCATCGGGCCGTTGTAGTCGAACATGTTGCCGAGGCCCCAGTTGATCCCGGCATCGATGCCGCCGGTCAGCGCGCGTTTGCGCACGAGCTCGTCGTACAACAGCGAGTCCGGACCCTGGGCCAGCAGCTGGTCGAGCAGACCGAACGCATACCATTCGGGCGTGTTGCGCTCGGGGACATGATAGCCGAGGCCGAGGGCGGGCCGGTTCGCGAGCGGGTCGGTGCGTCCCGCGCGCTTTTCCTTCTCCTGCCGCGGCTCGGTCAGGTCGGGCGGGGGCGGCAGCTTCGACTTAGGGATCGCTGCGAAATATTTCTCGATCCACGCTTTCGCGCTTGCCGGCTCGAAATCTCCCGAGACGACGACCACGGCGTTGTTGGGCGCGTAGAACATCTTGAAGAAGGCACCGACGTCGGCGAGCGTCGCCGCGTCGAGGTGTTCGAAATCGCCGTAGAAGTTGTGCGCGTTGTACCAGTTCGTGTTCGCGGCCATCGGCAGGTCGATCCATGGAAACCCGCCGTACGGCTGGTTGAGAACGTTGACCTTGACCTCGTTCTTGACCACTTCCTGCTGGTTTTTCAGGTTGTCTTCGGTGATCTGCAGACCGCGCATCCGGTCGGCCTCGGCCCAGAGAATCGTCTCGAGCACGTTCGACGGCACCACCTGGAAGTAGTTCGTGAAGTCGAAGCGCGTGGAGCCGTTCAGCAGGCCGCCGTTCGACTCGACCAGGCGGATGAATTCCATCTTTCCCAGATTCTGCGATCCCTGGAACATCATGTGCTCGAACAGGTGCGCGAACCCGGTCCGGTCCCTCGGCTCGTTGCGAAAGCCGATGTTGTAGTAGACCGCGACGCAGGCCGTCGGCGTGGTCGTATCGCGCGACAGCACGACCTTGAGACCATTCGGCAGCTTGTAGTAGTCGATCGGAACGGACAGACGTTTGCCGCCGTCTGCTACGGGCTGCGCGGCACCGGCGTCGGCCGCCAGCGAGTGCGAAGCCGCCAGCGCGAGCATCGCGACGATCGGGATGCGACAGCGCATGCGCGTGATGTTCATCGGGAATTGCTCTTGGCTGAGGTACAGGAGCCGCCGCAACGGCACACGTGCGGCGGATTGCAGAGTATATGGCGAAGTGCGCCCGGCGCCTCGCGCGGCGGGCTCAGTCTCCCAACGCCCCGTCGCACCCGCGGAAGCCTGACATCACTCCGACGGTGCGCCGATGAGTATCACGCCGCCACGCGGCGGTTCGGCAACCACTGCCAGTAGGTGCCACAGCGCCAGAGCCACTCGAGCGGCCCCAGGCGGAAGTACCTGAGCCACAGGTAACTGCCCTCGGCGAGCAACGCGTACACGACGACCGCGATGGCCGTCATCTCGACACCGTTCAGCTTGCCGTAGAGCCCGAAGCCCCAGGGCTCGGCCAGCCAAGCGATCACGAACGACTGGCCGATGTAGTTCGTGAGCGCCGTGCGGCCGGCCGCCTCCACGCGCGACCACAGCCAGCGCTGCCCCGGTCGCGCGCGCCACAGGAACACCAGTCCCGCGAGACCCGCGGCGAGCGGCAACGCACTCAGCGTGTGCAGGAACTCCGGCCATCGCCAGTCCACGGCGCCCAGGAGCTCGCGCTGCGTCAACCAGGTGGCGAGCAGCGAGAGCGGCAGACCGACGCCGAGGCCGATCCGCGCGACGCGCCACCACTCGGCCGCTGAGCCGTCCGCGATGAAACCGCTGCGAAAGATGCCGGCGCCGATCATGAAGAGCGCGAGCGTCCGCCAGAGCAGGAAGACCGCGAGATAGAGCAGGAGCTGCGTGTACTGCGCCGCATGCAGGCGCAGCAGCACGCTGAAGTCGCCAGCCTGCCGCGCCTGCCACTCGTCGGGCGCGATCGCGACCGGGTCGCCCGCGATCGCCGCGAGCTGTTCCTGAGCCGCCCGGTACTCCTTCGCGAGCGCGTCCTCGGGATTGCTGCCGGAGAAGTGCAGCGTCAGCGTGACCGCGGCCGCGAGCAGCACCGCGGTCCACGCTGCAAGGGCAAGAGCCCGGCTGCGCGGCCAGAGCAGCAGAGTGACCGCCGCGAGCATCACGGTGCTCACGAGCGTGATGACGAGCGAGGCGCTGCCGAGGCTGCCGATCTGGTAACCCCAGACGAGCGTGACGCCGAGCAGGATCAATCCGGCCGGAAGCAATCGCCCGGCCGGCCAGCTGCGCATCGTGAGCAGCAGCAGCCCGGCGATCGCATAGACAAGGAGCACCTCCGCCGAGTACAGCAGCAGGCCGTGCGCGACGCCGAACAGCGCGAGAATCAGCACGCGGCGCAGATAGATGCCGGTGAAGCCCTGCCCGCGCGCATCGAGCCGCTGGCACTGCAGCGCGAAGCTCACGCCGAAAAGCAACGAGAAGAGCGTCAGGAACTTGAGATCGATGAGCGCATGAAAGACCTGCCAGTCGAGCCAGGCAAGACGCTCGCTGCCGCCGAGCGCCACGGCGAAGCTGCCCGCGTCGAACGGCAGGAACATCTGCCGGACGTTGGCCCACAGGATGCCCAGCAGCGCGAAGCCGCGCAGGGCGTCGAGCCAGGAGATGCGCGCACTATCCTCTGCCGGCCCGGCGCGCACCTGCCGGGCGTCACGTGCAACGTCGGCGATCACAATCGGTCTCGCAGCCCGACCACGGAGGGGCTGCGTGCACTGCGCAGCTTGCGCGCCTTTGCGAGCAGATAACGCGACGTCGCGACGAGCGCGATCGCGCCGACGAGAAGACCCAGCGGCACGATGTACCAGCCGAGCACCTCGCGCGCGTCGGTGGGCGCAACGGGGACGCGCCCGAGCTGAAACCACCAGTCGTCCGGCGGCACTCTCCGCATCCAGAGGCCGACGCGGTGGGGCATGAAGGGCTTCACGAGCGCGCAGCCGAGCGCGATCAGCGCAGTGCCGTAGCCGAGGAAGGCCACCACCAGCGCGACCAGGCCCTCGAGACTGCGCGTGGCCCAGTGCATGACGAGCCGCAGCAACAGGAGCGGCGAGCCCGAGCTCTGCGCGCGCAGCGCCAGGTCGTCCATCCGATACGCGCCGCCCAGCACGGCCGGATCACCGAGCCGCACGAGGGCCTCGGTCAGCCCCGCATGGTCGCCCCCGGCGCTCTCGAGGAGATGGCTGCGGATCTCGCGCACGATGTCTTCGATCTGCCCGGCTGGCAGGCCGCGCAGCGACGCTCGCAGCCGTCTGAGGTAGCTGTCGATCTCGCGCTCGGCGGCGGGCGCCGCGCTCATTTCCTGCGCTCCGGTAGCAGGGGCTCGAGCACCTGGTCGATGCCGGTGGTGAAGCCGCGCCAGAATCGCGCCATCTGCACGACGCGTCGCCGCCCGTCCGGCGTCAAACGGTAGTACTTGCGCGGGTGGCCTGCCTCGGCCTCGACCCACTCGGAGGCCACCTGTCCCTCGGCGCGCAGCCGGTTGAGCAGCGGGTAGAGCGTTCCTTCGGGGACGGCGAGTTGCGCATCCCTCTCGAGCCGGCGGATCAGCTCGAGTCCATAGAGGCGACCGGACCAAAGTGCGGCGAGCACGACGAGCTCCAGAACACCCTTGCGGGCCTGCACTTCCCAGCGTTCGACCGCCTGGCTGTCGCTCGAGCGTTGAGACATCGCAATGTACTATACCTCGTATTCCGAGGTATTACAACGTTACGCGTGTTGATCAGCCTCGCGGGGGCGGCCGCTCGGCGCGCGTAGCGTAGAACCGCAGTGCCGCCTCCTCGAAATTTCCGACGAGCAGTGCTGCGATCGGCTCCGCGTACCAATTGAAACGCGTGCTCACGCGGTAAGTCATCGACGCGTGGAGCAGCGTGCCGTCCGGCGTAGGCTCCAGCGCGTAGGTCGTGTCGAGGATGTCGAAATAGTCACCGCCGATCCGGACGTGGTCGTCGAGTGCGCCCGAAGGGAACGAGTCCGGGGCGAAGCGATACCGCCAGCGCACGCTCCTGTTCAGCTCCCACTCGACTGCGACCTGATCGAAGCGGATGCCTTTGCCCATGCGGATGTGCCTGATGATCCGCTCGGGTCCGACTTCGCTCACCGCCGATTCCGGCACCGGCACGCCGATGCGATACATCCACGCGTCCTCGATCTCCTCGGCGCGGATGGGTCCGGGGGTCATCAGCTGCGCCCAGATCGCCTCCGGCGTGGCGTCGATGAGTCGTGTCCGGATAACCACGCTGATGTCGTTCGGAAGCGGCAGACCGTGCTCGACGCCGCCGAGCAGCATGGGGAGCGCCACGACGCTGTACATCGCGTGCTTGGGCCAGTTGGTCAGGCGACACACCGCTCCCATCAGAAGTCCCGCGACGGCGCCGTAGCCCGCGAAGAGCGGGACGATCACGACGGCGCAGATCAGCCCCTCGACCAGGATCGCGAGCGCGCCCAGCACGCAGAAGACATTGGCCATCGCCCCGATCTGCGCATATTGCCACCACGTGCGACGCGCGCTGCACTCGGCAAGGTAGACCGCGATGGCGGCTACGGCAGCCGGCGCGAAGCCGATGAAGACTCCCATCATCGGTGAGTACGGTTGGTTGGGCCCGCCGGAATAGACCAAGCGAAGGGCGATGCCCACCAGCGCACCGGCGAGCGCCGGCCACACCCAGTGCTTGCGCCACCTTATCTCAGCCATGGAGCACGACCTCCGGTCGCGGCGGCAGGTCCGCGGGCAGCCGCAGTCCCCAGACGAGCCCAGCGCGCGAGAGCGCCTGCAACACCCACCAGCCGGGGTCCCATTCGCCCGGCGCCAGGCCGAGCCGCGCGGAGCCGGGGAACGCATGATGGTTGTTGTGCCAGCACTCGCCCATGGTGAGGAGCGAGGTCAGCCGCACGTTGCGGCCCTGCACCGCAGCCCCGCGCACCTCGCGCACGAGCGCGCCGTGGTTGTGCGCGAGGTAGCCGATCATCCAATGACCGAACACACCGGCTGTGACACGTGCGCACACGCCCCAGAACACGAAGCCCCAGCCGCCGAGGGCGTAGAAGAGGAGCGCCCAGGGCAGCTGCTGCGCCATCCACGTGCGCTCGAGGGACTTCAGGAACCAGTCCTCCGCGATCCGCGGCTCGATGCGGATCTGCGGCGGATGTTCGAGCTCGAGCACGCAATTGAGCTGCCACCACGCGTCGCGCAGCGGCCCGCGGCCGTGGCGCAAGTAGTCGTGACAGGTCGGCAGTCGCTGCGCGTAATCGCGCAGCTCGTGCTGGCGCAGCAGGCCGATCGGTCCCGCAAGGCCTACCTGAACGCCGCAGTAGACGAGGGCGCACTCCAGCCACCTCGGGCACTGGAAGCTGCCGTGCACGAGCTTACGATGATTGCCGAGCGAGTGGCCGAAGAGCAGGACGACCGCGGTGGTGCCGACAAACAGAGCGAACGCCGGCCAGGAGAAGGTAAGCGTGCCGCCGATCACCGCGCCCGCCACCATGCCGAGGAACCAGGCGGACTTGGCGGGTGCGTAGCGAACCCGCCCGCGACACACCGCGTCTGCGTCGGCAGCGATGACGCGGTGACCGGCCAGGCTGGCAACCGCGTTCATCGGGTGGGAGGCTTACGCCTTACTTCGCCGCTGCTTCGCGAGCGCACGCGCCTCGCGCCGCAGGGGCCCGCCGACGGGGCAGATCTCGAAGGCGTAGCTGGTCAGCGTGTTGACCAAGCTGTCCGCATTCAACCGGTAGTACACGTGCTGACCCTGCCGGTGGCTCGTCACGAGCCCCGCCGTCTCGAGCAGCGAGAGGTGCCGCGACATCGACGGCGCCGTCATCTCGAAGCGTGCCGCGAGCTCGGAGGTCGTGAGCTCGTTCTCCGCGAGGTACGCGAGCACCTGGCGACGGGGCCGGGAGGCCAGCGCTTCGAAGACCTTGTCGATGGACATGCCGGAAGCAGAGATAGGATTTGGAAATAGACTATTAGATAATGTGCTAATAGTCAAAGATCAATGAGTCCGGGGCGCCGCAATTGAGTGTGTCGTATGACGGAGTCAGGCGGCCGAGCTCGTCGCAATCCGGGAGACCGGCCTGATGTGGGCGAAGGCGCTGCGCGCGTTCCAGGTGGGGAAGGCTCGTACGAGCGACGAGAGACCGTGAAGTTTGATGCGGCCGGCGCGGGTGGCGTCGGCCCAGGTGAGCTGCCCGGCGTGCCATTTGACGAAGGCTTCGGCTTCCGCCGTGATGTAGAGATCTTCGTCGAAGCCGGGGTAGGTCTTGCAGATCTCGGTGTCTCCCTGCTCGATCAGCAGCCAATACCGCTCGCGACGCGGGTGGCGCATGAAGTCGAAGCGAATGACGACGCGTCGATCCGGGAGCCGGTCTCGTCGCAGCGCATTGCACATCGACCATAGAGCCACGAACGGATCGAGGTGCTCGGGGGCGATCTCGAGCCAGCGGGCACCCCACTCGCCGAGCGACCCGCAGACCTTGAAGAGGTCGCGCCCCGCGCTCGTGAGCTCGTAGTGGCAGCCGCGCGCGCCGGGCTTCGGTGTCGACGCGACGATGGCGAGTCGCTCGAGCTGCTTGAGGCGGTGTGAGAGCAGGGTGCGGGAGAGGCCGGGCGCGCCCTCCAGGATCTCACCGAAGCTTCCGCAGCCCAGGTACAGGTTGCGGATGATCAGCGGCGTCCAGCGCTCGGCGAAGATCTCGGCGCCGCGAGCGATCGGACAGTACTGGCCGTAGGTCCGCACGCTGCCAGTGTCGCGCGTCTGCCCTCGGGCGTGAAGTCCAGATTATTGACTTCACAGCCGCGGTCGACGGTGGTGCGATGGGCCCCTCGAGAGAGGACGACCGATCACCTACAGCGAGCAAAGCGGCCCGCTGATCGAGGAGGCCACCGCGATGGACATCGACGGGTTCCGGGGCCAGCTGATCACCGCTGATCACTCCGACTATGACGCCGCCCGAGCGGTGTGGAACGGCGCCGTCAACCGGCGTCCGCGGCTGATCGCCCGCTGCAGCGGGACGGCCGACGTGGCCGCGGCGGTGCGCTTCGGGCGCGACCGGGATCTCGAGATCGCCGTGCGGGGCGGAGGCCACAACGTGGCCGGAACCGCGGTGTGCGACGACGGGATCGTCATCGACCTCTCGGCGATGCGCACCGTGTGGGTCGACCCCGCCGGCCGCACGGCCCGTGTGCAGGGGGGTGCGCTGTGGGGCGACGTCGACCACGAGACGCAGGCCTATGGTCTCGTCACCACCGGCGGCATCGTGGGCCACACCGGCGTCGCCGGGCTCACCCTCGGCGGTGGCATCGGCTTCCTGATGCGCAAAGACGGGCTCACCGTCGACAACCTGCTGGCCGCCGAGGTGGTCACCGCCGACGGCAACATCGTCCGGGCGTCCGCCGACGAACATCCGGATCTCTTTTGGGCGTTGCGAGGCGGCGGCGGCAACTTCGGCGTCGTCGCCTCGTTCCAGTTCGCGCTGCACGCCGTCGGTCCGACCGTGATGGCCGGACCCGTCTTCTGGGCGGCCGACGACACCATCGGCGTGCTGCGCTTCTACCGCGACTTCGCCGCGGAAGCGCCCGACGAGCTCGGCAGCGTCGTCAGGCTCGGCACCGTCCCCCCGCTGCCGGTCATCCCCGAGGCGCTGCACTGGCGGCCGGCAATCGCCGTCGCGTGCTGCTTCGCCGGCGCCGTCGAAGATGGCGAGCGTGCGGTGCGGGCGCTGCGCCGGTTCGGGACGCCGGTCGTGGATCTGCTCGCACCCTCGCCGTACGCCGCCTTCCAGGGCGCCCTCGACGACACGGTCCGCCACGGGTGGCACTACTACTGGAAGGCCACGGACCTCGCCGGGCTCTCCGACGACGCCATCGCCGTCATCGCCGAGCACGCCTACGCCGCCCGCTCGCCGCGGTCGTACGCGGCGATGTTCCATTTCGGTGGCGCCGTTGCCCGAGTTCCCCACGACGCCACCGCCTATGCCGGTCGCGACGTGGCCCACAACATCATCATCGACGGCGTGTGGCTCCCCGATCAGTCCGGCGAGCACGCCGCCGCCGAGACCGGCTGGGCGCGG
>JBQGDL010000014.1:0-52191 GCA_052039045.1 Steroidobacteraceae bacterium | reverse complement strand
GAGCGCGGCGTCGAACGCGCACTCCGCCTCACGTCGGTCCCGGAACAGGCCGATCACGGTGTTCGTAGCCATGCTTGGAGCCTAGGTGCGCCGCATTTCGCAGCGACATAGGTGAAGCCGTATTAGTGAGTCGGTGCAGGCGCACACCGGCGTAGGACCTGACTGACGCGTGTAGAATCGCCCCTGCACCCGATGCCCGGGTGGCGAAATTGGTAGACGCAAGGGACTTAGAGCCAGTTGAGCACCGAGCTCGGAAACGGCTCGGTGAATGGGGTCAAAGTCGGTGGAACAGCAGCACGTCAGGGTGGCTGCAATACCGAGCTAAGCTTCGGTCGACGCCTGCTCCGGTAAGTGGGGGTCAACGCGTGGCAATTCGGACAAAGCAACCGAAGATTTTCGAGGCGGTTGTCGCGATTGTCGCCGTTGATGTGATCAAGTTCGAGTGGAATTGGATTGCCTAACCATGTCTGCAATCCGCAGTCCGCGCAAAGAGCCTCGAGTACTCCAGCGCGGATCAAGCGGCGCTTCAGTTTGTACGAGTGTATGGACGAAGAAGAGTGAAGGTAGGAATCCAGTGGCTTACGTAGTGCGAGCACGCGGCCACGACTCCACGATCGTCCAACGAAGTGCGATGTGTCTATTCTGTACCTTTCGATCGCACGTCTCAGGACGACGTAGTTCCCGCCTTGAGGAGCAACGCGCAGACGGATGAGCACCTGCCGCAGCGAGGTTGACGCGGTTATCGCCTTCTGCAGTTGTTCGTGGGTGTACTTCGATCTGCGCACGCGCTGATCCGATGAAAGTGTAGAGACTTGACGGCCCCTGCCTAAGTTGGGAGTGATGATCACACTTACGATATGGCAAAGGTAAAGTCCAGACTCCAAATACGCCGGAAGAGGGCGTAGCGGCGAAAGCCGTAGTGGGTAAGAAAATCCCTCGGGGGCGACCCCATGCCGGTTCGACTCCGGCCCCGGGCACCAGCACGATCACTCGTCGTCGCAGATCCGGATGCGTTCGCCGTCGTCCGTGTGGTAGTGCAGCACCGTACCGTCGGCGTCAACCGTCACGAGGTAACCCGGTACACGCATCTCGGGCGTTGCAAACGCACCGGCTTCGCAGCCGAGCGATGTATCGAACCACATCACCGGGTCGACGGCCACGATGCGGATCGATGCCCGCTCGACATCCGCGCGCCGCGCCGCATCCTCGAGCATGTTCCGGGCGAGCTGCGCCGGGAGCCGCGCGGCGGGCCCGGCATCGACGCCACTCCCGGCGCCGGTCGCGGTAATCGCTGTCGTCGAAGGAGGCAACGCGCTCTCCGCGGCCGCTTGGGGCGCCGCCGCGGGGGGTGGCGCGGCGTACTGGGGCGCCTCCCGCGCCGCGCCGGACGGTTCACGCCTTGCTTGCGCCGGTCGTTCCTCCGCAGCCGGCGCTTCGCCCGGCACCGCGGCCGGCTTGCTTACGGCACGCAAGTCAGCACCTGAGTCCGGGACCACCGACGAATCGGTCGCAGTGGCTCGCGGCGCGTCCGCGAGCTCCGTCTCGAACGGAGCAGGCGGCGGAGCGGCGGCAGCGGCCGGGGCCGAGGGGGGCATGGTCTCTGGCGTAGCGTCCCGCTCCACTGCGGCCTCCGGGGTGACCGGAATCGCCTGGTACGCGTCGCGGGGAATCAAACGCACGAGGCCGACCGCAAGCAACGCGACCGACGCGGCGGCGGCCAGCGGCACGATCCGCGACCAGCGCCCGCCGCGACGAGCATCATCGGTCGCGGAGGCCCTGCCGGCACGCACGGCCTCGCGCGCCGCGGCGCGGATCCGCGCGTCGGTCGCGGACGACGGCTGCTCGACCGACTGCTCTCGCCAGCGTTGCGTCACGTCGCGATCCGCGGCGCTGTCGTCGGGTCGAGTCGGATCCCCGCTCATGTCGGATCACCGAGCGCTTCGCGCAGTCGCCGGTACGCATAGCGCAGCCGGCTCTTGACCGTCTCAGCCGGCACTCGGGTGAGCGCCGCGATCTCGGCGACCGCCAGCCCGGCTTCGACGTGCAGCAGAAACGCATCGCGCTGGGCGGGCGGCAGCGTCTCGAGGGCGGCCACGAGCACGCCGGTCTCCTGCAGGGCGGCGGCGGACCGCAGCGGATCACCGCGCGGCGAAGGGTCCTCCAGCGACGCGGCGAGCGCGTCGTCATGCCGCTCGTCATCGATCGACACGTGTCGTTGCGCCGGAGCTCTTCGCCAGTGATCGATCATGCGATTGCGGGCCACGGCGTAGAGCCAGGTCGTGAAGCGCGCCGTCGGATCAAAGCTCGATCGCGCGGCAATGAGCTTCAGCCAGACATCCTGATGCAGCTCCTCGGCGGTCGCGCGGTCGCGGCAATGCCGCAGCAGGTAACGAAACACGCCGCCGCGATGGCGCTCGTACACGCGGTCGAAGGCCGCCGCATCGCCCGCCTGCCAGGCGGCCATCAGCGCCTCGTCCGTCTCGGTGTCGCGGCGTTCGCGCGCCTGCATGCCGGACGAAGTATGGAATGCGGCGGAGACAGCGACAATTCCAGACATGCCGTCGACGTCACGGGTCCGGAACAAAGCCGAGGCGCCCGGGAAACGGGTCCGGATCCCGATCGGGGATCCGCTCGGCGGGCAACACGCCTAGCGCGACCAGCGTCGCGCGCGTCTCGTAACGGATGCGGATCGTCTCGTCGGGATGCGGGCTTGCGCGCTCGAAGTGCGTCCACTGCGCCGGGGAGCGCTCGCTGCGGCCGTGGCCCGTGCCGAGCGAGGCCGCGCGCTGCGCCCCGGCGGCTTCCGCCCGTGCGGCGGCAGACCCGGCCGCGGAGGGTGCGGCATCGGCCCCTGTCGTGGCTATCGCCTCGCGCGCTGCCACCGACGGCCTCCGCTCACGAAACAGCGCCACGCCGATTACGCCGAGATCGTCCGGCCGTCCCATGCGCGCCGCGTAGGCGTCCGCGGGGTCTGTGAACACGAATGCCGCGGTACGCTCCAGGCTCTTGCGCCATCCCTCGACCGTAAGGTGCTCGCCGGGCTCGAGCACGTAGCCGGATTGCGATGGCGCCGCGCTCTGGCCGCTGATCACGTTGACGCCGTCGACGCTGATCACGGCCAGCACGCGCACGTCGGCACAGTTTCGCAGACGCAGCTCGTATTCATGACCCGGCTCGCCTGCGATCCACTGCGAGCCCCGTTCCTGGTAGACGGGTAGCGTGCTGTTCGAGGCGCGGTCGTGCACGTCGACTCGCGCGACGCACCGGGCCTGAGCGGCGTGCGACCCGGTCGCGAGCATGACGCTCAGGGCGGCAGCGCCGCAGCGACCGGCGGCTCGGAAACGCAGGTGGGATCGGTCCATGGCGCGAGAAACCTCGTGTGGGACGTCGAGCCTGTATACGACGCAGCCTCCGCGGCGGGGTCGCGCGGTCGGAAAATGGCTCGGAGCCAATTTTCAGGCGGGCAGGGCGACCCGCGTCCCGAGCGCCATGCCAGCCAGCTCGTAGCCGCGCCGGAAGTCCTGGATGTGGCGGTTCATCCAGGTCTCGGCTTCGCCAGGCTTGCCGCGGCGCACGGCTTCGGCGATGCAACGCTCGGCAACCACGATGCGCGACTGCGCCTGCGGCACGCGGTCGACCATCCGACGCAACGACGGCGCCAGCAGAGCGGTCAGCGGCTGCGTCGACATCACCAGCACCCGATTCCCGGCCAGCCCGGTGAGCGCGCCGAAGAATTCCACGACCGCGGCAACCATCGCATCGGAGCCGCGCGCGCTTTCGACCCGCGCCACGACGTCGGCGAGCTGCGCGGCGCCGTCGCTGCCGGCGCGTTCGGCGGCCAACGCGGCGGTGCGCGGTGCGATCGCCAGCATCGCCTCCCACAGCTCGATGAAGGTCACCTCCTCGAGCGCGAGCGCGCGGCTGACGCGCGTGGCGGTCTCGGCGGAGCCGGGGCGGATCACCAGCAGCCGCTTGCCGCCGTTGGCCCGGTCGACGAGGCCGGCGGATTCGAGCCGGCGGAGCGCCTCGCGCACGGTCGAGCGGTTGACGCCGAACTGGCGCGCGAGCTCGCTCTCCGTGGGCAGCCTGTCGCCGGGTCTCAGCGTCCGCTGCAGGATCTTGCCCTCGATCGCGGCCGACACGCGGCGATACGCGGGCTGGGGTGCCAGCCGGTCGAACAGTACGGGCTCCGACTCGGTCTTCGGGCGCGCCGTCCGAGGGCTGCTGGATCGGGGTCGCGTTTTCCGCGTTCTGGGTTGACGGATCATCGGATTGTCGGACAATATGCCTTCGCGGTCGTCGATGCGCAAGTGGCAGGAGGTCACGGTGCAGGACTTCGATTTCGGCCTGGGCGAGGACATCGGCCTGCTGCGCGAAACGGTGCACGAGTTCGCCGTTCGCGAGATAGCGCCGCGCGCCGAAGCGATCGACCGCGAGAACCGCTTTCCCCGCGATCTGTGGCCCGGGCTCGGACAGCTCGGGCTGCTCGGCATCACGGTCGAGCCCGAGTTCGGCGGCGCCGGTCTCGGCTACCTCGCGCACGTGGTGGCGGTGGAAGAGATCTCCCGCGCCTCCGGGTCGGTGGGACTCTCCTACGGTGCGCACTCCAATCTTTGCGTCAATCAGATCCGCCGCTGGGGGAGCGACGCGCAGAAGCGCCGGTATCTGCCGCGGCTCGTTTCCGGCGAGCACGTCGGGGCGCTGGCGATGAGCGAGCCGGGTGCCGGCTCGGACGTCATGGGCATGCGCACGCGCGCCGAGTTGCGCGGCGATCGCTATCTGCTCAACGGGCGCAAGATGTGGATCACCAACGGCCCGGAGGCCGATGTGCTCGTGGTCTACGCCAAGGCGGACTCCGCGACGGGCAGCCGCGGCGTGACGGCGTTCATCATCGAGCGCGAATACAAGGGTTTCGCGACGGCGCAGAAGCTCGACAAGCTGGGCATGCGCGGCTCCGACACCTCTGAGCTCGTCTTCGATGATTGCGAAGTGCCGGCCGAAAACGTGCTCGGCGAGGTGGGCGGCGGCGCGCGCGTGCTGATGAGCGGTCTGGACTACGAACGTGTCGTGCTGTCGGGCGGACCGCTCGGTCTGATGCGCGCCGGGCTCGACCTGGTGCTGCCGTACGTGCACGAGCGCCGTCAGTTTGGCGAACCGATCGGGGGCTTTCAGCTGATGCAGGGTAAGCTTGCGGACATGTACACCCAGACCCAAGCCTGCCGCGCCTACGTCTATTCAGTGGCCCAGGCCTGCGATCGTGGTCGCACGACGCGCATGGATGCCGCCGCGGCGATCTTGCTCGCCTCGGAGCAGGCCACGCAGCTCGCCTTGCAGACGATCCAGGCGCTGGGTGGCAATGGCTACATCAACGATTTTCCGGCGGGACGGTTGCTGCGCGACGCGAAGCTCTACGAGATCGGTGCCGGCACCAGCGAAATTCGGCGCATGCTGATTGGTCGCGAGCTGTTCGCAGCCACCGCCTGAAACAGGAGTGGATGCATGCCGATGGGGGGCCTGTTCTACGAGGAGTTCTCGGTCGGGATGCGCATCGAACACGCGCTGCGGCGCACCGTCACCGAGGCGGACAACCTGATCTTCAGCGCGCTCACGCACAACCCGGCGGCCCTGCATCTGGACGAGGAGTACATGAAGGGCACCGAGTTCGGTACTCGCATCGTCAACAGCGCATTCACGCTCGCGCTGATGGTCGGTATCTCCGTCGGCGACACAACGCTCGGCACGACCATCGCCAATCTGGGCTGGGACGAGGTGCGGTTTCCGAGGCCGGTGTTTCCGGGCGATACTCTGCACGCCGAGACGATCGTCCATGAGATGCGCGAGAGCCGCTCGCGACCGGACGCCGGGATCGTGGTGTTCATCCATCGCTGCTTCAACCAGCGCAACGAGGAAGTCGGCATCTGCAAGCGCAGCGCCCTGATGAAACGCAAGGCGGTCGCCTGATGCGCTCCCTGTTGTTCGTTCCGGGCGATCGCCCGGAGCGGTTCGCGAAGGCGGTGGCGAGCGGCGCGGATGCGGTGATCTTCGATCTCGAGGACGCTGTCTCCGCGGATCGTCGCGGCGCGGCGCGCAGCGAAGTCGCGCGTCAGCTCGCTCAGACGGCGCGGCCCGTGCCGCAGTGGGTGCGCATCAATCCGGCCGGGAGCGCGGAAGCCCTCGTCGATATCGCCGCAGTGGTTGCGGCCCGACCGGACGGCATCGTGCTGCCCAAGGCCGAGGCCGCCGGTGATCTCTGGCGAGTCGATCACTGGCTCGAAGCGCTCGAGGCGGCACACGGTCTGCGGGCCGGCGCGATCGCGCTGTTGCCGCTCGTCACCGAGCGCGCCTGCGCCGTGCTCGGGCTCGGCAGCTGGGGACGGCTGCCGGCGCGCGTCGCCGGCCTCACCTGGGGTGCCGAGGATCTGGCGGCGGATATCGGCGCCGAGGCGAACCGCACGGCGGACGGCACGTATGAGCCGCCATTCCTGCTCGCGCGCTCGCTGTGTCTGCTGGCTGCCGCGGCGGCGGGAGTCCCCGCGTACGACACCGTCGACATCGAGCTCGGCGACCCCGTGGCCATCGAACGGCGCTCGCGTGAGGCGCGCCGCCTAGGTTTCGTCGGCCAGCTCGCCATTCACCCCGCACAGATCGCGCCGATCCACCGCGCGTTCACGCCTTCTCCCGAGGAGCTGCGCTGGGCGGAGCGGGTGCTGGAAGCGTTCCGCGCCGCGCCCGGCCGCGGTGCGGTTCAGCTCGACGGGCGAATGCTCGACATGCCGCACCGCCGCCAGGCCGAGCGCATCCTCGCCGCAGTGCACCGCGAGCCGCCCTGACCCTGGCCCGCGCACGACATGAGCGTCATCGAATCGACCGTCGATCGTGGCTCTGCGGAGTTCGCCGCGAACGCCGAGGTCAACCGCCGGCTCGCCACGGAGATTCGCGAGTTGCTCGCGCGCGTCGAGCAGGGAGGCTCACCCGCGGCGCGTGCCCAGCACGAGTCACGCGGCAAGATGTTCGTGCGCGACCGGGTCGATCGGCTGCTCGATCCGGGCTCGCCGTTCCTCGAGATCGGCCAGCTCGCTGGCCACGAGCTGTATGACGACTGGCTACCGGGCGGCGGCGTGGTAGCGGGCATCGGCCGCATCGCGGGCATCGAATGCGTCGTGGTCGCGAACGATGCGACGGTAAAGGGCGGGACCTACTATCCCATTACCGTCAAGAAGCACCTGCGCGCGCAGGAGATCGCGCTCGACCACCGGCTGCCATGCGTTTACCTGGTCGATTCGGGCGGCGCGTTCCTGCCGCGGCAGGACGAGGTGTTCCCCGACCGCGAGCACTTCGGCCGCATCTTCTACAACCAGGCGCAGATGTCGGGTCTGGGGATCCCGCAGATCGCGGTGGTGATGGGCTCCTGCACGGCAGGCGGTGCCTACGTGCCGGCGATGTGCGACGAGTCGATCATCGTGCGCGAGCAGGGCACGATCTTTCTCGGCGGGCCGCCGCTCGTGCAGGCCGCCACCGGCGAGCGCGTCGACGCGGAATCGCTCGGCGGAGGCGACGTGCACGCGCGGCAATCGGGTGTCGTCGATTACCTCGCGGACAACGACCCGCATGCGCTGTGGATGGCCCGCCGGCTGGTTGCCAACCTCAATCACGCAGGTGCCCGACCACCCCCGGCGCCGGCGCGCGCCCCGCTCTACGATGCCGAGGAGCTGTACGGCATCGTGCCACGCGACACCCGCCACCCGTACGACGTGCGCCAGATCATCGCGCGGCTCGTGGACGGCTCCGAGCTCGACGAGTTCAAGGCGCTCTACGGTACGACGCTGGTCTGCGGTTTTGCCGCGATCGGCGGCTATCCGGTCGGCGTGATCGCAAGCAACGGCGTCCTGTTCTCGGAGTCCGCGCTCAAAGGCGCGCATTTCATCGAGCTGTGCAACCGCCGGCGCATCCCGCTGCTGTTCCTGCAGAACATCACGGGGTTCATGGTCGGCCGCAAGTACGAAGCGAGCGGCATCGCGCGCGACGGGGCGAAGATGGTTACGGCCGTGGCCTGTGCGACCGTGCCCAAGCTCACGGTGATCAGCGGCGGCTCGTTCGGCGCCGGCAACTACGCGATGTGCGGTCGCTCCTACGGGCCGCGCTTCCTCTGGACCTGGCCCAACGCCCGGGTCTCGGTCATGGGGGGCGAGCAGGCCGCGACCGTGCTCGCGATCGTGCGACGTGAGGGCCTGCAGCGCCGCGGCGAGGAGTGGCCCGCGACCGACGAGCAGGCGTATCGCGACGAGATCCGCGGCCAGTACGAGCATCAGGGCAATCCGCGCTACGCGAGCGCCCGGCTCTGGGACGATGGTGTCATCGATCCGACGGACACCCGTGCGCTGGTCGCGCTCGCGCTCGCCGCGGCGACGGTGCGCACGGACCCAGGCGAGTCCCGCTACGGCATCTTCCGGATGTGAGCGGCGGCATGTTCGACAGCGTGCTGATCGCCAACCGCGGTGAGATCGCCTGCCGCGTGATCCGTACCGCGCGACGTCTCGGTCTGCGCACGATCGCCGTCTACTCGGAAGCCGACCGCGACGCGCTGCACGTGCGGCTCGCCGACGAAGCGCTGCCGATCGGGCCGGCGCCGGCGCGCGAGAGCTATCTGAACATCGCCGCAGTGATCGCCGCCGCGCGCTCGAGCGGCGCGCAGTGCATCCATCCCGGCTACGGGTTTCTGTCCGAGAACGCCGCGTTCGCTCGCGCCTGCCGCGCGGCGGGGATCGCGTTCGTCGGGCCGCCGGAATCGTCGATCCTGCGGATGGGATCCAAGAGCGAAGCGCGCCAGCTGATGGCGGCCGCCGGTGTCCCGGTCCTGCCCGGTTACGACGGGCCCGGGCAGTCGTCCGAAGAGCTGGAGCGCGCGGCGGCGCGGCTCGGCTTCCCGCTGCTGATCAAGCCCACCGCCGGCGGCGGCGGTAAGGGGATGCGCATCGTGCGTGCCGCGGGCGAGCTCGCCGAAGCGCTGGCCGGGGCGCGGCGTGAGGCTGCCAAGGCCTTCGGCGACGACCGTGTGTTGCTCGAGCGCTTCGTCGCGACCGGCCGTCACGTCGAGATCCAGGTGTTCGCCGACGCGCACGGCAATGTCGTGCATCTGTTCGAGCGAGACTGCTCGCTGCAGCGCCGTCATCAGAAGGTGATCGAGGAGGCCCCTGCCCCTGGCCTCGACGAGCAAACCCGCGCAGCCATGGGCGCGGCCGCGGTGGCGGCGGCGCGCGCGGTCGACTATCAAGGCGCCGGGACGGTCGAATTCCTGTACGACGACGGCGCGTTCTACTTTCTCGAGATGAACACGCGCCTGCAGGTCGAGCATCCGGTCACGGAGATGATCACCGGTCTGGACCTGGTCGAATGGCAGTTGCGTGTCGCGGCCGGTGAGCTGCTGCCGCTCGGTCAGGAGCGCATCGCACGGCGCGGGCATGCAATCGAGGCGCGGCTGTACGCCGAGGATCCGGCGCGCGGCTTTTTGCCCTCGACCGGGCGCCTGACGCGGTTCGAGCTGCCGCCGCCGTCGCCAGGCGTACGCGTCGACACCGGCTTCGAAGTCGGCGACGAGGTGAGCGTCCATTACGACCCGATGCTCGCCAAGGTGATCGTCTGGGCCGAGGATCGCGGTTCCGCCTTCGCGCGGCTGCGCGCTGCGCTCGAGGCGACCGACATCGAAGGGGTGCGCAGCAACGCGCGCTTTCTGTGGGAGATTGCCGATCATCCGCGGGTACTCGAGGGCCGGATCGATACGCGCCTGCTCGAGCGCGAGCTGCAGCCCTCCGGCGAGATTCCGCCCGCGGAGCTGCGCGCTGCCTGGCTGCTCGCCACGGCCATCGTCCTGACCGGGGAAGCGGGCAGGGCAGGAGACGCCCAGCCTTCGCCGTGGGACACGCGCGACGGATTCCGGCTCAACCGGCCGCCGGCGATCCGCGTATCGCTGTCGGACGGTGTCAGCTCGCGCTGGCTCGCCGTGGCACGCGAGCACGACGGCTTTCGCGTCGAGCTCGATGACGCCCCGCATCGCATCCGCGTGGTGGACCGGTCGGGCGCCCGGATCGAGGCGTCGATCGACGGCAGCCCGGCTGCGGCGATCCTCGAGCACGCTGGCGGCAGGTTGCGCCTGCGCCGGCACTGCCGCACGCATCTGTTCGAGGAGCACACTGGACGCGATCCACGTTCGTCGGCGGAGCATGAGGGGCACCTGCGCGCGCCGATGCCGGGGCACGTGCTCGAGGTGCGCGCAACGGCGGGCGCGCGCGTCACACGCGGCACCGTGCTGGTGCTGCTCGAGGCCATGAAGATGGAGCACGCGCTCGCCGCGCCGTGGGACGCCCTCGTAACCGAGGTCCGCGTCAAAGCCGGGGAGCGCGTCGCCGAGGGCACCGAGCTCGTGCTGCTCGCCCCGCAGGACGGCACCGCGCGATGACGACTGCCGCGGTACTCGAGGCGCGCGCAATCAACGTCTGGCGGGGCGACCGCCAGGTCCTTCGTGATCTGTCCTTCAGCGTCGGGGCCGGAGAATGCCTGCGCATCAGCGGGCCGAACGGTATCGGCAAGACGACGTTGCTGCGCGTGCTGTGCGGTCTGCTGCGGCCCGAATCGGGCGACGCGCTCTGGCGCGGCCGCACCGTCGGCCAGCCGAGCGCCGAGTATGCCGCGGAGCTCGCCTACGTCGGCCATGCAAACGCGCTCAAGGCGGACCTGACCGCGCGCGAGAACCTCGGATTCACCGTGGGTGTGCGCCGTCCGGTCAGCACGGCGGAGATCGCAAGCGCGCTCGAGCGGGTCGGCCTGGCCGCATGCGCTGACCTGCCGGCCCGCGTGTTGTCGGCCGGTCAGCGCCGCCGCCTCGCGCTGGCGCGCCTCTGGCTTTGGCCCGCCGTGTTGTGGCTGCTCGACGAGCCGGCGACCAACCTCGATGCCGCGGGGGTCGGCCTCGTCGAGTCGATGATCCGCGAGCAGACGGGCCATGGCGGCCTGGCCGTGGTCGCCGCGCACCAGCGTCTGTTCGCGGGCGACGCGGGCATCCGCCAGCTGGAGCTTGCGTGACGCCGCTGGCCGGATTGGCTGCGGCGCTCCGGCTGGTGGTGCGTCGCGAGCTCACGCTGGCCTGGCGACGTTGGGACGAGGCGGCGCAGCCGCTGGTCTTCTACTTCGTTGTAACGACCCTGTTTCCGCTCGCCACGACACCGGAGCTCGGCGTGCTGCGCACCGTGGGCGGCGGTGTCGTCTGGGTGGCCGCGCTGCTATCCTCGCTGCTGGCGCTGGAGTCCGTGTTCCGCTCGGACGTCGAGGACGGCACGATGGAACAATGGCTTCTGACCGGGCAGCCGCTGGCATGGCTGCTCTTCGCCAAGATGGTCGCGCACTGGCTCCTGACGGGGCTGCCGCTCGTGGTCGTCTCGCCCGCTGTGGCGGCCGCGCTTGGTCTGCCTGCGGCGGCATGGCCGGTGCTGGTGGCGTCGCTCGCGCTCGGCACGGCCAGCTTGAGCGTGTTGGGCGGCGTGGGTGCGGCGCTCACCGTGGGCGCACGCCGCGGCAGCGTGCTGCTGTCGCTGCTGGTGCTGCCGCTGGCGATGCCGCTGCTGATCTTTGGCGCGCGCGCCGTGGAGCAGTCGCTCGCGGGAGTGAGCGCCACGGGACCGCTGCAGTTGCTGGCGGCGATGTTCTTTCTTGCCTGGAGCCTGGGGCCGCTCGCCATGTCGGCGGCGATGAGAATCAGCGTCGAGGGTTGAGGGACCGCACCGGAGCCGACCACGATCGATGTGGACCTGGATACACAAGCTGGGCTCGCCGCCGCACGCCTACCGCATCCTGGAGCGCCTCGCGCCCTGGCTGGGCGGCCTCGGCGTGCTCCTGATCCTGCTGGGCGCGTACTGGGGGCTG
Organism: Steroidobacteraceae bacterium; assembly: GCA_052039045.1. Taxonomy (GTDB): domain Bacteria; phylum Pseudomonadota; class Gammaproteobacteria; order Steroidobacterales; family Steroidobacteraceae; genus DATJKD01. The sequence continues at coordinate 40,278 of JBQGDL010000014.1, read as the reverse complement.
GTGCGCGCCCCGGCCGACTACCAGCAGGGCGACGGTTTCCGGATCCTGTACGTGCATGCGCCGGCGGCCTGGATGTCGCTTTTCATCTACGTGGTGATGGCAGTGGCGGCGGCCATCGGCCTCATCTGGCGCATCAAGCTCGCGCATGCGGTGGCGGCCGCGTGCGCGCCGCTCGGGGCATCGTTCACGTTCCTGGCGCTCGCGACCGGCTCGATCTGGGGCAAGCCGATGTGGGGCACGTGGTGGGTGTGGGATGCGCGTCTCACCTCCGAGCTGATCCTGCTGTTCCTCTACCTGGGATACATGGCGCTGCGCGCGTCGTTCGACGACCGCGAGCGCGCGGACCGGGCGAGCGCCGTCCTGGCGGTCGTCGGCGTGATCAACGTCCCCATCATTCACTACTCGGTCGAGTGGTGGACGACGCTGCACCAGCCGGCGAGCGTAACGCGACTCGCGAAGCCGTCGATAGCGCTGCCAATGCTCGTGCCGCTGTTCATAATGCTGGGTGGCTACCAGCTGTATTTTGGCTGGCTGTTGTGCCGGCGCCTGCAGGGGGAGATCCTGCGGCGCGAGCGCAGCGCGGGCTGGTTGCAGGAGATCAGCTGAGGATGGAAATCGGGGAGTTCCTGGCGATGGGTGGCTATGCGCACTACGTATGGCCGGCGTACGCGCTCACGGCGCTGGTGCTCGCGTGGAACGGCTGGGCGGCGCTGCGCCTGCGGCGAGAGCAGCTCGCGGCCGCGCGACAGCGCTCGAACAGGATCGGGCAATGACGCCGCGGCAACGGCGCATGTGGTCGGTGGCGCTGATCCTCTGCGGCGTCGGCGCCGCGACGGCGTTCGCGTTGCAGGCATTCCAGAGAAACCTGCTCTATTTCTACAGCCCGAGCCAGGTCCTTACCGGTGAGGCGCCCGCCGATCGCGTGTTTCGAGTCGGCGGCATGGTCGAGCGCGGCTCGGTGCAGCGCACGGCCGGCAGCCTCGAGGTGCGGTTCACGCTCACCGACTTCGCCGAGCGCGTCATCGTGAGCTACACGGGCGTGCTGCCCGACCTGTTCGGCGAGGGGCAGGGCATCATCGCACGCGGCCGGCTCGGACCGGACGGCTTGTTCGTCGCCGAGGAAGTGCTCGCCAAGCACGACGAGAACTACATGCCGCCCGAGGTCAAGGAGAGCCTGCGGCCGCACGTCGAGGCGGCGCCGGCGGGCCGGGGCGACTGACAGAGGGTTGCTGCAGTGATCGTCGAGCTGGGACATTTCGCACTGGTCGTCGCGCTGCTGCTCGCGATCGCGCAGGCGGGCTTTGGACTGGTTGGCGCAGCGCTCGGCTCTCCGCGGCACATGGCCGCCGCCCGTCCGGCGGTCGCCGGCCAGTGGGTGTTCGTCGCGCTCGCCTTCGCGGTGCTCGCCTGGGCGTTCTACCGCAACGATTTCTCGGTGCTCTACGTCGCGGCGAATTCCAACTCCGCGCTGCCCACCTTCTACCGCATCGCGGCGGTGTGGGGCGCGCATGAAGGCTCGCTCGTGCTCTGGGTGCTCGCGCTCGCGACCTGGTCGCTCGGTGTGGCCGCCTTCAGCCGCCAGCTGCCGGATCACTTCGCTGCGCGTGTGCTCGGCGTGCTCGGCGTCGTAAGCACGGGCTTCCTGCTGTTCATACTGCTGACATCGAACCCGTTCGAGCGCCTCACGCCGGCCGCCGAGGACGGGCGGGACCTCAATCCACTGCTGCAGGATTTTGCGCTCGCCGTTCATCCGCCGATGCTCTATGTCGGCTACGTCGGTTTCTCGGTCGCGTTCGCCTTCGCGGTCGCCGCGATGTTGGAGGGCCGGCTCGACGCGCGCTGGGCGCGCTGGACGCGGCCGTGGACCACGCTCGCCTGGCTATTCCTCACCGTCGGCATCGCGCTCGGCAGCTGGTGGGCGTACTACGAGCTCGGCTGGGGCGGCTGGTGGTTCTGGGATCCCGTCGAGAACGCCTCCTTCATGCCGTGGCTGGTCGGCACGGCGCTGATCCATTCGCTTGCCGTGACCGAGAAGCGCGACCTGTTCCGCAGCTGGACGCTACTGCTGTCGATCGTGGCGTTCTCGCTCTCTCTGCTTGGCACGTTCCTGGTGCGCTCCGGCGTGCTGATCTCGGTCCATGCGTTCGCGAACGATCCTGCCCGCGGTCTGTTCATTCTCGCCTTTCTCGGCGTCTGCATCGGCGGGTCGCTGCTCCTGTATGCGTGGCGCGGGCCCGAGTTGCGGTCGCGTGGCGGATTCGCGGCGGTGTCGCGCGAATCCTTCCTGCTGTTCAACAACGTGCTGCTGATGGTGGCAACAGGCCTGATCCTGATCGGGACCCTGTACCCGCTGTTCATGGACGCGCTTGGTCTCGGCCGGATGTCCGTCGGGCCACCCTACTTCAACGCGGTGTTCCTGGTGCCGATGCTGCCGCTGCTCCTGCTGCTGGGGGTCGGCATGCACTCCGGATGGAAGCGAGCGCGGCTCGCGCCGCTGCGCCGTACGCTCACGCTGATTGGAGCGGTCGCGCTCGGTGTCGCGCTCGTGCTGCCCGCGCTGGCCTGGGGTGCGTTTCACTGGCTCACGGTCGTGGGGGTCGCGGCGGCCGCGTTCGTGATCCTGTCGGCCCTGTACGAGCCCGCGGTGCGGCTGCGCCGTCGGCAGCGCATTCCTGCATCGGTGCTCGGCATGTGCGTGGCGCATCTGGGCGTCGGCATTCTCACGCTCGGCATCGCAGTGACGCAGACCTACCGCATCGAGAAGGACGTCGCCCTCGCACCCGGGCAACGCGTCGAGCTTCGTGACTACGCCTTCGAGTTCGTCGGCACCCGGCCGATCGAGGGACCCAACTACCGCGCGATGGAAGCGGAGATCCGCGTCTCGCAGGGCGATCGGCCGGTGGCGGTGCTGCATCCGCAGAAGCGCGTGTATCGCGTCCAGCAGAGCCCGCTGAGCGAAGCGGGTATCGAGGTCGGGTGGAGCCGGGACCTGTTCGTCGCGATGGGCGATGACCTCGGCGCAGGCACGTGGAGCCTGCGCCTGCAGTACAAGCCGCTGGTCCGCTTCATCTGGCTTGGGGCGCTCATCATGGCGTTGGGCGGCGTCATCGCCGTCGTCGACCGTCGCTATCGCCCGCAACGGTCGACGGCCGACGAGACGGCGCGCGCCGACGGCGCGGCGACCGCGCGCTAGGGCGGGCATCGATGTGGCGCTATGCATTGCCGCTGGCGTTGTTCGTGCTGCTCGGCATCGCGCTCGCGACCGGATTGCGGCGCGATCCGTCCCTGGTCCCGTCACCGCTGCTCGGCCGTCCCGCGCCCGAGTTCTCGCTGCCGAGCCTGCAGGATGCGAGCTTTTCCGTCGCCACACAGGACCTGCGTGGCCGGCCCTGGCTGCTCAACGTCTGGGCCACCTGGTGCGTGGGTTGTCGCCAGGAACACGAGGTGCTGTTGCAGATCGCGGCCGAGAGCGTCGCGCCGCTGATCGGGCTCAACTGGAAGGACGACAACGCCGCCGCGCGGCGCTGGCTTGCCGAGCTCGGCAACCCCTATGCGGCGGTCGCCGAGGATCGCGACGGCCGCGTCGCGATCGACTGGGGCGTGTACGGTGCCCCCGAGACGTTTCTGATCGGACCGGACGGAACCGTGCTCTACAAGCACATCGCTCCGATGACGCTCGAGGTCTGGCAGTCGGAGTTCCTGCCACGCCTCACGGCCGCCCGACCGGCCGACGGCGGACCCTCATGAGGCTGCGCCGCCTCGCCATTGCGGGTTTGCTCGCCGGTGTCCTCGGCACGGGCTGGGCGGTCGACACCCAGCCCGCTTTCGAGGACCCCGCGCTGCAGGCGCGCTACGAGCGAATCAACCGTGAATTGCGCTGCCTCGTGTGCCGGAGCGAGACCATCGCCGACTCGAACGCGCCGCTGGCGGCGGACCTGCGTCGCGAGGTCCGCGCGATGCTGGCAGAAGGTCGCAGTGACGCCGAGATCCGCCAGTTCATGCTCGACCGTTACGGCGACTTCGTGCTGTATCGCCCGCGCATGAACGCCCGGAACTTCCTGCTTTGGGCGGCGCCCGTGATTCTGCTGCTGATCGGCAGCGGCGTTGCCGTGGCGTTCATCCGGCGGCGCGTGCGTGACATCGACGAGGACGACATCGGGTCCGGGGCGGGGCGCGCGTGACGGCCTTCTTTCTCGCTGCCGCGGCGATGCTCGTCGCGGCCCTGTCGCTGATCCTCGTCCCCCTGCTGCGCCGTTCGTCGCCGACAGCTCATGCGGGCAGCGCCCCGGCGCCGGCGACGATGACCGGCGTGGTCACGGCGGTCGCCTTGCCGCTGGCCGCCATCGGCCTCTACCTCGCGGTGACGAGCTACCCCTGGCGTGGAGCGCCCCCGGACGCGAGCTCCGCGGCGGGCCAGCATGCGGCGCTCACGGACGCGATCGCACAGCTCGAGACACGCCTCGCTGCGCAACCCGACGACGCCACGGGCTGGCGCATGCTCGGCCGCAGCCGTGTGATGGCGGGCCAGTTCGCGCAGGCAGTGGCCGCGTACGAGAAGGCCATCGCGTTGACCGGTGGCCTCGATCCAGCGCTGCGGCTCGATCTCGCCGAGGCGCTCGTGCTGGCGAACGAGCCCGCTGCGCAGCCCCGTGCGCGCGAGATCGTCGACCAGGTGCTCGCCGCCGATCCCGCGAACCAGAAGGCGCTCTGGTACTCCGGAGTGGTTGCGCTGCGCGCCGACGATCCGGCGACCGCGAAGCAGCGCTTCACGGCGCTGCTCGCACAGGACCCGCCCGGCGAGATCCGCGAGATATTGCGTACCCACCTGGCGGCGCTGGATGGCGCCGGGAGCGCAACCGCAGCTCCGCCAGCAGCCGCTGCCGCACGCGGGCGCACGATCCGGGTCACGATCGCGCTCGACGACGCGCTGGCGTCGCGGCTGCGACCGGGGGTACCGGTTTTCCTTTCCGCGCGCCAGCCGGGCGTGCCCGGTCCGCCGCTTGCGGCGATGCGCCTGAGCGCCGACGCGCTGCCAGCCACCGTCGAGCTGAGCGACGCGAACGCGATGCTCGAGGGGCGAAATTTGTCGTCCGTGGACGAGGTCGAGATCACTGCTCGCGTTGCCTTCGGCGGCACCGCCACGAGCAGCAGCGGGGATCTCGTCGGTCGCGCCAGCAGCCGTCGCACGGCCGATGAGCGCGTCGCGATTACCATCGACCGCGCGATTCCCTGACAGTGAGCGACGCGCTGCATCTGCGCCTGCGACGATCGCCACCCGGCTGGCGCAGTTACGCGGGCGTGCTGCTGCGTGCGCGTCCGCAGGTGACCGAGGTCGATTCGCCGCGAACCATCACCGTTTCGGTTCGCGGGTTGAGGCCGCACCAGGACGCGGCACGGAAGTATTCACGCGTGTGCGGCTTCGACTCCTCAAGCGCCGTTCCGGTCACCTTTCCGCACGTGCTCGCCATGCCGCTGCACCTGCGCATCTTCTCGATGCGGGAATTTCCGCTGCGGCCCATGGGACTGATCCATCTCACGAACAGGATCGAGGCGGAGGGCGAGCTGCGCCCGGGCGCGGAGCTCGACCTCGACGTCTCCGCGCAGAACTATCGGCGCACCGACGCCGGACTCGCGTTCGACATGGTCACGGAGATCCGCAGTGACGGTGCAGCGAAGTGGCGCGAGACCTGTTGCTTCCTGTCGCGCTGGCCGGAGCCGGCCGAACGTCCGGCGGGCCGCCCGCCGCGGCCGCCAAAGGCGCCGAAGGACGCCGCGGTGCTGGTCGAGATGCCGGTGTCGCTGCGTACCGCCTGGGACTATGCACGTGTGTCGAACGACTACAACCCCATCCACCTCAGTGAGCGCGCCGCCCGCTTCTTCGGGTTGCGCGGCGCGATTGTGCACGGCATGTGGTCGCTGGCCCGAAGCCTCGCCGTCGGCCCTGATCTGCCGTTGCCGGCGCGGATCGAGACGCAGTTTCTGACGCCGGTGCAGCTGCCGGCACGCGTGGCGATCAAGCAGTGGCCGGCGGAAGGCCAGACCCATCGCGCGCTGTGCGACATACGGACCGGGCGCGTTCACATGCACGCGTGGTGGGCGGCGCCTTGAGACGACTCAGTCGGGCTTGACGACCAGGACGTTCTGCACGTCCTTGACGCCCCTGACGGTGGCAGCGACGGCTCCGGCCTTGTCCTTCATCGCCTGCGAGTCGACGAACCCCGAGAGCTGCACGATTCCCGACTTGGTCTCGACGTTGATCTGCCCGCTCTTGACGTCCTTGGCGTCCATCAGTGCGGCCTTGACGCGGCCGGTCGTGACCGTGTCGTCGAGCTTGGTGCCCATCGAGGTCTTGCCGCCCACCGCAATGCTGTTCGTGACGTTCTTGACGCCATCGACACCTGCGGCCACAAGGGCGGCTTCGTCCCTCTCGGCGGGTGTGTCCACGAAGCCGGACAGTTGCACCACGCCCTTGTAAGTCTCGACGTTGATGTCGTGGGCCTTGGTCGTCTTGTTGCCGATCAGCGCCGCCTTGACGCTGGCATTGATCGTGTTGTCGTCGATCACCTCGCCGGTCGACTTTTCGGCCCGCGCCGCGGCCATGGCCACGGCCAGGCCGGTGGCGACGATCCCGATGAGGATCCGTCCTTTCATCGATGCCGCGTCAGCCGCCGTGATGGCTGAACGGGCGGGTCGACCTGTCGGTCGCAACCAGCTCGACGTCGTAAGGCTGGATTCGACCGTCGGGCGTTTCCATGCCGGGCGATCCGGCGGGCATGCCCGGGACCGCCAGGCCCTTGGCTGCGGGTTTTTCCGCGAGGAGCCGCTTCACGTCCGCCGCCGGCACGTGACCCTCCAGGAAATAGCCCGCCACCTCAGCCGTATGGCACGAGCCTTTGCCGGGAGGCACTCCGACCCGCATCTTGACCGGATGCACGTTGTCGACGTCGCGCACTTCAACCGTGAATCCGGCGTGGCGCATGTGCTCGACCCATTTCACGCAGCAGCCGCAGGATGGGCTCTTGTAGACCGTGACGGGTGGCAGGGCGGCCGGGGAGGGGGCTTCGGCGCATGCGCTGAAGCTCGTTGCGAGGAGCAGGGCAGAAACGAAGCTGCGATATCTCATCGGTGCAATGTGCGGCGCGGCCCGGCTGCCTGTCAATCTAGCGGAAGATCCCCTTTTCCAGGATGGTGCCACGCCCGATGGGTCGGCCTACGGCCACCCACAGGCTCCAGGAATCGGTCGTCGTCGCGCCGAGCCCGATCGTCAGCGGACCGACCAGCGTACGTCCTGTCAGGTAGACCGAGGCACCGTACAGATCTTCGCCCTCGACATCATCGATGCGGTCATGTACCCCACCGGCCATCAGGCGCAGGCCGGCGTACAGGGCCTGGTTGCGCAGCGTCATGATGTCCTTCACCTTCCACAGGTAGCCCGTGCTGGCGGTCCAGTAGCGTCCGACCCGAAATTCGCCGAGCTCGAGTCCGGGAAAGCTGCCCGGCCCACCGAGCGCAAACCGGCGGTCGGCAGGAAGCTCGCTGCCGAGGCTCGTGCCGCCGGCGAGCGTGAGCCAGAGTACGTCCCGGCGCAGCGCAGGTATGTTCATGCCGATGCCGAGCTCCACGCGCTTCCAGTCGCGATCGGCGCCGAGTCCGTCGTCGCTCTGCAGGTACTCTGCGGCAATGGCGAGGCCGCGCGTGGGGTTGAACGGCGTGTCGCGTGTGTCGTATTCGAGCGTTGCGACAATGCCGGCGTCGTCGGCGTCGAGCTCGGGCAGCAGCGGAATGCCGATGTCGACGTCGACTGAGCGCCGGCTATACAGGTAACCGAGTCGCGCCTGCGCGACATCGGCAATGTTGACACCCACGTCGAACTGCCCGGCGAGGTCGCTCAATTGATAGCGCGCGAGGCGCTCGCCATCGCTGAATATGTCCTCGAGCGAACGGGTCCCGTAGACACGTGGCTCAACGAACCACCGATGCGAAGTGTCGAGTGGCTGGAGCAGGCTGGCCGAGAGAAGGCTCTCGCCGCCCAGCTGCACTTCGACGCGAGACTCGAGGCCGCTGTCATTGAGCCAGGTGCGGTTGTGCCTGCCATAGATCGTGAAGGTCACGTCGCCGCCCTCCGACGCATACACGCCGAGATCGAATTTCAGATATTCAGGCCCCCAGCGCTTTTCCTGCGGCAGCCAGACGAGGGCTGGAGACTCTCGATCGCCTTCCAGGCGATAACCGACGGATTCGAAGTCGCGCAGCGCCGCCATCTGCTGCGCCTCCTGACTGATGCGTGCGGTGTCGACGAGGTCGCCTGCCCGCACCTCGCTGCGCCGGGCGAGGTAGTCGGGATTGACGTGCTCCAGCCCCTCGAAGCGCACCTCGGAGAGGCGAGCATCCAGGCGCTGCGAGGAGGTCACGCCGTTGCGCCAGACCGCATACTCCTGCTCGGGCACGGCGTACCGGCGCAGCGCGTCGGCCATCCTGCGCGCCGCGGTCTCGCCGAGCGGGATCGTCTCCGGCACCCGCTCGAAGTCGGCCGTCGTGATGTCGCCCATCGCTACGTCGACCCGCACGTCGCTCGGGCCGAGCGACTGCAGCTGCAGCTGCTCGTTCGCCTCGATCATCACATCCATGGTGCGGCCGAAGAGCTGCGTAGCCGACTGCAGCTTCTCGCGCTGGACCGGCGGCTCGACCAGATTGACGACGATGACGACGTCCGCGCACAACTCGCGCGCGACGTCCACGGGGATGTTGCGCACCAACCCACCGTCGGAGAGCACGTACCGATCGGTGGCGACCGGCGCGAAAGCGCCGGGGATCGCCATGCTCGCACGCATCGCCGTGGCCAGGTCCCCTTCCTGCAGCACGACCATCTGCCCCGAGAGCATGTCGGTCGCGACCGCGCGGTAAGGGATGGGCAGCCGGTCGAAGCTCGGCTCGAGGCGGGCGCTTGCGACGAAGGTGCGCAACAGGTCCTCGATGTTGCTGGTGTTGACGAGACCGCCGGGCACCACGATTCCCTCGCGCCTCACGCCGAGCTCGAGGCTGTTGCTGTAGGTGGCCCCGTCGCGTTTCTGTTCGATCGGCTCGAGGTCGCGCCGGCCCTGCCCACCGACGACCTTGCCCCATTCGATGCCAATCAGGAACCGTTCCAAGTCCACCGCGGGGATGCCCGAGGCGTAGCCGGCGCCGACCAGCGCGCCCATGCTGGTGCCGGCGATGCAGTCGATCGGTACGCGCAGTTCCTCGAGCACCTTCAACACGCCAACATGTGCGCCGCCTTTCGCGCCGCCGCCTGCGAGCACCAGTCCCACGCGTGGTCGGCCGCTGCCGGTTGTGCTGCCGGCAGCGTCGCTTCGGCCGGGCTGCGGCACGCACAGACCGAGGAAGGCGCACACGCACGCGCTGACCGCCATGCGCCTCGACGTCGCGAATGACCTCATTGCCCCAACCTCCGCCGGGCTGCTGCCCGGCGATCACTGGCGTTAACCGAGCTTCACGTCGCTGATCTGGATGACGGGTGCCACGCTCGAGTAGTTGGCTATGTCGTTCTGAATGGTCGCTGCGTGCGGGCCAAAGGCGGTCTGGAACTCCTCGAGCGAGGCAAAGCGCAGGTGACACACGGTGCTGTAAGGAGCTGGCGATCCGGGTGCCGGGCCGCCAAGCCCGCGTTCCACGACCACGCCTTTGAGCGCGCTGCCCAGCAGACGCTGCACCATAGGGATGTGCGATCCGAGGTAATAGTCCATGTCGAACCGGCTGCCGGCCTCGTTCGGGTAGAGCACGCTCACCGTGATCATGTCTCTGGTCTCCTTATCATCGGCGTGTGGTACCGACGCGACGGCCACGTCGCGACGTCTTCGCAGCGCGACGATATCCTAGCGACATCGTGCACGTCCCATCCCTTGCCGAGTTCGGCGACGTACCCCTGAGCGGAGGCCGCGGGCGACCCGACGATCCGTTCGTCCTGACATCCGCCACGCCCGCCGCCGCCGCGGCCGCGCAACTGCAGGTGCTCCGGGCCCTGGGTGCGCGGCAGCGCCGCCCCTGGCGTCTGAAGGGACTGGCCGTGCACGGGACGCCCGATGCGCAGCTCATCGAAGCGTCGGTGGTTCTGCTCGATCTGCGTCCGGACGGGCACGCGCTCGACCGGACGGCGTATTACTTCCGGTTACCGTCGATCGCGGATCCGGCGTCCGTGCTGGCCGTACCGGACGTTGGCGGCTATCGGGATCCGCGCTCCGGCGTCCTGCTGCCGTTCCAGCTCAGCTGGCTGCACCTCGACAAGGTCGTCGACCACGAGGCGAGCACACAGGGTCTGGGATGTTCCGGCGGCTACGACACCGAAGGAGTGCAGGGGACGATCTACCTCTACGACCAGGGACAGCCGTTGGCATCTGACGATCTCGATGCGCCGCGATTCCACGCGGAGTTCGCCGATGCCATGCGACAGATCAAGTCCGTCCTCCCCGCCGCCGAATACCTCGACGCCGGGGTTCTGCCCGCAGGCCTGCAGAAGCGCGCTGCCGTCATCGCGATGTTCAAGCTGCCCGACGACCGCGAAACGGGGTTGCTCCTGACGGCCCGATCGCGCGTTTTCATCAAGTGCCGCTTCTCCTGGCAGGCGCTTCCGGAGCTGCGCAAGATGGCCGTCGAGGCGATGGCCGAGCTGGTCGCGAGCCTTCCGCCCGCGAGGACTTGAAAGGCTGCCGCCCGACCTCATGTGCAGCGCATGCGTGCTCGGTTTGATCCCGGCCAGGTGGCCGAATTCGAGGCCCTGGACGCCTACTCGCGAACGGTCATCGGTGCCGTCGATCGAACGGGTCCCGCGGTAGTCAGCATCAAGGTCGACACGGCTCGCGGTCGCGGCGGCGAGGGTTCAGGCGTCCTGGTGACACCCGACGGCTATCTTCTGACGAACGAGCACGTCGTCCGGCGTGCCGGCCAGGTCAGCGTGACTTTCATCGACGGTCATTCCGCCGTCGCCGACGTACACGGCACCGACATCGCCACGGACCTGGCGGTGTTGCGCGCGCGCGGCAACGATCTGCCGTACGCAGCTATCGCCGAACAGGCATCGCTGCGGCCGGGGCAACTGGTGATCGCGATCGGCAATCCGCTGGGATTCGAAGCGACGGTGACCGCCGGCGTGGTAAGCGCCCTCGGTCGGTCGATGCGCAGTCGCGACGGTCGTCTTATCGAAGGCATCGTGCAGCACACCGCGCCGCTCAATCCGGGAAACTCCGGCGGTCCGCTCACCGACAGCGCCAGTCGCGTCGTCGGCATCAACACGGCGATCATCGCCAGCGCGCAGGGGATCGGATTTGCGGTGCCGTCGAGTACCGCGCACTGGGTGTTCACAGAGTTGCTGGCACACGGGCGCGTACGCCGCGGCTACCTTGGGATCGCCGGGCGCAACCGGCCGCTCGATCGGCGCCTGGTGCGGGCGCTCGATCTGCGCACGGGCGTGGCCATCGAGGTGATGACGGTGGAGCCGTCGGGACCCGCCGCGCGTGCCGGCCTGCGGGTGGGCGACATGATCGTCGGCGCAGGCGGCGAGGCATTGGGCGGTCTCGACGGCCTGCATCGATTGCTGTCCCGTTGGCCGAGCGGGACGGTGCTCGCGGTTCAGGCGCTGAGAGGACGACGGCTCATCGACGCCGAAGTTGTGCCGCTCGCCGGCGCGCTAGATTCTGTAGGGGACACCCGGCCTAAATGACTCGGAAGGTATCTGGAGCATTTAACTTAATATACATTATACGCACCAGATAGGAGCTCGGCCGCGCACGGTCGGGACGGATGCCCGGCTGCCGAACCTCCCCGGCCGGCTGCCATGGCTGAAGGTAACAAGTCGGACGCGGATTTCGTCCGAGGCGGAAATTCCGGGCGTTTTTTGGGAGTCAGCTGGCGCAGCGAGCGCCGGTCTGCATCGGCGGGCACACGGTGGTCCCGTACGAGCAGAAGACACAACAGTCGCCTTTCTTCGGACGCAGCACGCTGTGGCAGTGCGGGCACTCATAGAACCATTGGCACGAGTCCGTCGGCGTCAATTCGACTTGACTGCGTCTGCAGTGCGGACACGTGATTCGAGAATGCCGAACGGGCTGCACGGGAGGCATGATCGAAAGGATACCGAATGAGACCGTGTCCAGCCTGTGAGTTACCTCAGCTTTGGAGGTGGTGCAGTCTGCGACTGGCACGCAACCCGTAACCGCTTGATTAGCGCTGAGAATGTCCACGGGGCGCAAATTACGCCTTGTATACATTCTGTGCACTGTCGATCACGGGGGTCTGACGTCCGAGCCGCGCGCCGCATCTCGCTGCCGAACAGTGCGGACAATCTTTTCGATGAAAATGACGATATATCCACCCATCAGCAAGTAGAGCGTCCAGAGGAACATACCTCCCAAGATCTCGATATCAACCGCGGCGAGGCTGGGATCAAGATTATTTATCAGAATTGTTTTTTCTCGTCCGGAATGGTCGTGATGCCATCGCAGCTCTCACGGACTAGCTTGGCCATGTAGACGACCCCGGCTCGGCGGTCTTTCCGCGAAGTCATTGATGATCTCGGCCAGAGCCTTCTCCAAAGTAACGCGCTGTTGCTGAATTTTTCGGTAAGGCGCAGTTCGAGCAAGTTTTAACACGCATCGAGCCTCTTGACGGCCGGCGCCGGCAATCGCAGGCTTACTGGGTCCGATCGCGCATAAGAACTTAGACGACGGATCCGGATCACGATCAAGGGACGATCCGGGGTTGGGCGGAGCGCTTGAAGGGAGAATCTGCTTCTTGCCTGCGGACCACGTGCGGCAGTCAGTTCGTGACAGCCGCTCGGGCTGCGTGTCCGGAATTCTTACAGTCAGCCGCACGCCCATCGAAGACGCCAGCCACTTTTAATGCATAACACAGAGGGCGACTCAGATGAAGGCCAGAAAGTTACTGCTGCTGCTCGGGCTCACGATTGCCGCGACAGGCACCGCGTCCGCGGCCGTGCACTCGGTTGCATACAACAAGATCACGGCTGCGGCGGGAACCGTGGTCACGCTGGACGGAACGGACTACACCATTATGCGAATACCGTTCGCCACGTTCGATCAACTGAGGTATTCGGTCTTCCTACCGGTCGCGACCGAGGGCGGCACTGCGTTTATCCAAACGACTCACACCGATGCTGCACTTGCAACGAACAAGACGATAGACGGCGTGCCCGCTCGCGTCAGAGTCGGGGATGGCCGCACGTACGTCGTCGCGGGTCAACCTGGGGTGTTTTCGCAGTTCAGCGTATCCAGCAATGCGTCGGTAACTATCGATTTCAAGATCGGCAACACGCTCGTCACCATTGTTTTGAGCATCGATACCAACGAGACCAACGTGAATGCTGGGGCCGCCGTCGATTTGCGCTCGAAAGCCGAATGGGCAGACTATAAGGACCTGACGGCGCAGATCGCGGTGTTGAACAGCCTGATCGACTATATCCGCATCATCGCGCCGGCCTCGTAGGTCAGCGCGTCGGGTGCCACGGCGCTTACTCGATAGCCACACGTGAACGTGACGCCCGGATCCGCGGCGGGATCCGGGCGTCGGTCAAGGCCTGCGGATCTGCGTCCGATATTCAGTGCCTTGCGGGGGTCGTTCGCCATTCGAAACCGGCGACGAGCAGTTGCATGCTCGCTGTTTGTTCTGGTTCGAACATCCGAAGCAACAGCCTCTCACCGATTTCCGGCCACGATTGGCTGCCAGTCGCACGGACGTATCTCACGCCGTTACTGTGCAGCTCCCGCACGGAAAGGCCTTCGCTCTTACAGAACTCGAGGAACTCATACCTGAGGTGCCGATTGCTCTCGGCGAGCAGGACCCAGTCCATGCCCAGCTCGTTTGCTTCGATCGAGAACTGGAGATTGGCCGTGTAGCCATCCGCTCCGTGTGTGCCAGGCACCAGAACCATCCAGCGGGAGCCGTCGGTTCCGGTTTCCCGCAACGACTTCATGAGTGCTGGAAAATCCCCGGTGCTGACGAAGCCGGCATCCGCTTCGAGCGGCCCAGACCCCGTCCGCGCTCGAAACAGAACCAGGGCGACACAAATCGACAGGATGATGGCGATATACGGAACGAGCCTCATAGGCCTGACCGCCGAATCCGGGTCACATGCCCGTGACAAACCGCGTCCAGCTGCGGTTCAATAGTCGCGAAAACTCTTCCGATTCAGCGAGATCCGGAAACAACTTCGAGCGTATCTCAACCGGAGGATAAATCGCCGGGTCGCTCCGGACCGACTCGTTGACGAGCTCGAGCGACGCGGCATTGCCGTTCGCGTAATTGATGAAGTTCGAGTTCGCGGCGGCGACATCCGCGCGCTGCAGAAAATTGATGAACGCGTGCGCATTCCCAGGGTGCGGTGCATCGCGGGGTATGGCGAGCAGGTCGAACCAGACGATGCTGCCCTCTTTCGGCACGAAGTACTTGATGACGTGATCGAGCCCGGCCTCGGCCGCCCTGTCGCGCGCCTGCAGCATGTCGCCGCTCCATCCGAGCGCGATGCAGATCTCGCCGTTCGCGAGCGCGTCGATATAGTTCGAGCTGTGAATCATCCGCAGATAGGGGCGGATCGCCATCAGCGTGCTCTCCGCGCGCGCGAGGTCCTGCTCTGATTCGCTCGTGGGATCGAGACCGAGGTAGGCCAGCACACCGGGCAGCACGTCGGTCGGCCCGTCGAGGATCGAGATGCCGCAGTCCTTGAACTTCGCCGCGACCTTCGGGTCGAGTATCAACCTCCAGCTGTCGACCGGCGCATCGGGCATGATGGCCTTGACCTCACCCTCGTTGTAGCCGATCCCCGTCGTGCCCCACATGTAATCGACGGCATGCTTGTTGCCGGGATCGTGCAGCGCGATCCTTGCGTGGAGCTCGGTGTCGAGGTTCTTCCAGTTCGGAATCTGCGTGCGGTCGAGCTCGAGAAATACGCCGGCGTCGACCTGCCGTTCGAGGAACGACGCCGTCGGCACGACGACGTCATAACCGGACTTGCCCGCCATCAACTTCGATTCGAGCATCTCGTTGGAGTCGTAGACGTCGTATACGACCTTGATGCCCGTTTCAGCCGTGAACTTCTCGAGCAGTGACGGCTCGATGTAATTGGCCCAGTTGTAGACGTGGACGACTTTCTCTCCGGCGGCTGCCGGCGCCACACCGCCTCCGGCGCTGTCATCGGCTTTCTGGCCGCAGCCGGCAACACACGTGAGCGTGCTGTACGCGAAGATCAAACTTGTCAGCCGCTCCATCATCGGGCCCCTTCTCCGAGGTCAGCGATCAGGCGGGACGGACATCAGGAGCGCGCGCACCACGGACCGGGCAAACGGGTGCCCGCCCGGCCAGTGACTTTCGCGCGGTCCGGCCACGTTCAGACGCAGAATTCCGCGCGCGGCGACGAACATCGTGGCGTGCCGGGCGCCCTCCTCCGCCGACACAGTTGCCGCGTCGAGCCCCAGGACCGGTTTGCCGAGCTCCCGACAGACGTCGAGCGTCAGCTGCGTACCGCCGCTCAAGGGCCCGTGGTGCAGGATCAACGTCCCATCGGAGTCTTCGACGTTCCTGCGCGTGCGTTCCGCATAGCCGCCGCGCGGAAGTTCCGACAGCGGGTAGCAGTCCGGGATCCGGCCATCCTCCGCTTCTCTCTGCTCAGAGCACCAACCGCCGCTTGGCGTGCCGAGCTCGAGCGCCGCATCGAGCGCTCCGCGATCGACGCCCGTCTGTCCGCCGGAGATGATGACCAAGCGGTTCACGGAGCTCAGCGATCGAACGCAAACGCGTACGCGCCAAGCGCCTCGGGCACCGCGATGTGCCAGCGATTGCCGGTGTCAAAGCGCACCGCGCTCTGCATCGTCAGCAAATCGAGCCGCCACAGCCCATCCGCGGAGCGCGCGAGGAACCACGGCGAACAGCGACCGGAATCGTCGGGATAATCCAGGACCGCGAAGTCGCCCTGCTTGCGCACGCGCGGCTGCCCGCAGGCCCGATACGTTCGCACGAGGTTGTCCATCTGAGCGCGGGTCACCACGTGGCGACCCATCATTGCCCGGGTGTCGGGGGTATAGAGGTCGAGCCCGGGGGACCCGTCGTAGACCGTCATCGCGTCGAGGTAGGCCATGACTGTGTCGAGCGGTGCTGCGGTGGCCCGCGCCTCGATGGCAACGCGGGCCGTGGGTCGCTCGTAGCCGGTCCCGACGCCGGCTGCCGCTTCGGCGCCGGCACCTGCGCTGCTCGCCTCCGCGTCCCGGTCGACGAGTACCGCTGGCTCCAGCGTCTCTTCGGCCCGCCCCGCGATGAGCTCGCTTGCCGCCAGAATCCCGTCACCGACGCGCCCGGCGGCAAAGAAGGGCGCCATCTGCTCACGCTCGATGAACGCCACGAAGGCATCCACGAACACGCCCTCCAGCTCCCGGGCGACCTCGAGCCGCACGCGCTCGCGCCCGGCATCCACGACCAGGAGCAGCCCCCGGCCCGTGCTGGAGAGGTTCCCCACGCCCTCGTCCTCGAAATGATGCACGGCCAGTGCGCTGAGATCGTCCGATCCGCTGACCGTCAGCACCCGGTAGTCGATGTCGTACTGACCGAGCAGCGCGGCGTGCCAGTGGTCGATGTTCGCCTCCGCCGCGTCCGAGAGAAGCGCCGCCTGGTCATCGACGAAGGCCCCCTCCGTCGGCTCGCGTCGGGCGCACGACGACAGCAGGAGGCCGGCCGCGCCGAGCGCAGCGAGCAGCGCACGCGCTGTGCTACCAGGACTCACCGAACGGCCGCGCCTCGACCTCGAACGTCCACGACGAACGCGGTTGCCGGGTCAGCCAGTGAACGGTCGCCGCGACGTCGTCGGGATCGACGAAGAAGCTGTCCGGCTTGTCCGGCATCGCTTTGCGGGTGCGCTCGAGATCGACGACGCCGTCGACGATCACCAGCGCGACGTGAATGCCGGCGGGCCACAGATGTCGCGCCATGGATTCCGCGAGGCTGCGCTGGGCAGCCTTCGCCGGCGCGAACGCGGCGGTCCGCGGCACGCCGCGCCGCGAAGCGGTCGCACCGATCAGAACGATCGCGCCGCTGCCGCGGCGTTTCATGGCCGGAATGACCTGCCGCGCCGCGAGCAGCGTGCCGAAGGCGTTGACCCGCCATGCCGATTCGAAGGCCGCTGGAGTGATGCTCTCGACGTCGCCCCAGACGCCGCTTCCGGCGTTGTAGACCAGCACCTCCGGGTCGCCGAGCTCGTCGCGCACGCGTGCGAAGGCGGCAGTCACGTCGTTCTCGCTCGTCACGTCGCAGGCGTAGAACTTCGCGTCGGGGAGCGCGCGGCTCAGCTCCTCCGCGAACGCGGCGGTACGCGCGAGGAGCGCAACCGCGTGACCGCCCGCGGTAAAGCGCCGCGCAATCGAGGCGCCGTTGCCTGGGCCGACTCCGACGACGACACAGACGGGCTTCGCCATACCCGCCACTATGCCACGCCGTGTCGGAAGGGTCCCGTAACCTCGAACGTCATTCCGGTCTTGCCGTCGCGCCCGCGCTGCGAGGAGAAGTAGAGACGTGTGCCATCCGGGCTGAAGGCGGGCCCGGCAATTTCCGACCTCCCGTGGCCGAAGAGCTGCAGAAACGGCGCCGCGATGCGCCGGCCGCTGTGGTCGGCGAGCAGCACGAGCTGCAGGTCAGCACCGCCGCCCTCCGCGACATAGATATCGCCCGACGCCGGATGGATGGTGATGTTGTCCGGCTCGCGCAGCGGTGCTTTGTAGCCAAGCGCCCGGGCGTTGTAGATGATCTCCAGCGTTCCCCTGTTGACGTCGTGTGCCCAGACCCGATGGTCGGCTGTCGTGCAGAAGTAGACTACGCCGTCGGAGAACCAGGCGCCCTCGCCTCGCTCGAAGCTCGTCGTGTCGCCGCCGCGGTATGGTCTGTCCGCGCGCACCTCGATCCAACGCAGTGCGCCGCGAGGCCGCAGTGAGGCGGCCTCGAGGACGCCATCGCTGAGATCGCCCGGGCGGACGGGGCGAAAGCGATACAGCCGACTGTCGTAGTCGTCCTCGGTGAGGTAGACGAAGCCCGTCGTGGGATCCACCGCCGCCGCTTCGTGCTGGAACTTGCCTAGCGCGGGACGGGCAATGCCCTGCCCGGCGCGGAATGGATTGCATTCCCACACCAGACCCGCGCGATGCTCCTCACACGAGAGCCAGGTACCCCATGGTGTCGCGCCGCCGGCGCAGTTCCACGTCGTGCGGCTCAGGATCGAATAGGCAGCCGCGACGTTGCCGTTGGCGTCGAATCGCAGCGCGCCGACCCCGCCGCGCCCGTCCTCCAGCTCGGCATTGGACACATAGATCCAGCCGTCGTCGGGATCGGCGAAGCAGGCCCCGCCGTCGGGCTGACCGTGCCAGGTGTACGGCGTTCCCGAAACGACGCTGCCCGTGGTGGCCAGAAGCCGCGTGGCAAAGCCTGCTGGCACGGCCACGCCGCTGGCGTCGGGCGCGCCTGGCGGGCCGTAGGGCGAGTCACCAACAATCGCCGTCGAGCCAAGCGCGCGGCGCCAGGCGGACGTTCCCAGCCCGGTCGCGATCACTGCGACCCCGCTCATCATCAGGAATGAGCGGCGACGCATTGGGTGCATGGCGTAGCTTCTCCTCAAAGCCAGCGGCGCACGCGGCGCTGATACGTGAGGTACTGCTCGCCGAAGATTTCCGTGAGGAACCGTTCCTCGCCTTCGATGAACCACTTCTGGATGATCCAGACGAACACGGGAATCGGCAGCAATGCACCAAGCGAGCCGAGTGCGATCGCAATGCCGAGCAGCAGGATCACCAGGCCGAGGTACATCGGGTTGCGCGTATAGCGAAACAGGCCGTCGGTGACGAGCACGGTCGAGCGCTCGAACGGCACGACCGGCGTCCCGACGCGACGGAAGGCGCTCGACGCGGTCGCGGAGATGGCGAGGCCTGCGACGACCAGTACCCAGCCGGCAAGCGAATACGGAGCCTGGATGAGCTGCACGATCGGGAGTTTGAAGTGCAGCGCCAGCATCGCCGCGAGCGTCAGCAATAGATAGACGGGTGGGATGATTTTTCGCTTGCGTTCCACGTTACTTCGCCTCCGACGCGCCGCAGCACGTTCGCAAATGAGCCACCGCGGAAGCAACCGCCGGCCATATCAGGGTTGTCATTGCATTTCCTCGTCTGCGGCGTATATTCCGGCTGTAGACGCATGATTTAGCGCGTCTTTCAGATTTCGGGCCGGCGGGAATTCAGCTTTAAGAACAACTCATAACGGATTGTTCTATAACAAAAATCGGTTTTTGGGCGAGGGGAATTGAGATGTCAGCCACCTGGGAACGGTTCCACGGTGCCGCGTTGCTGCTCGTCGGGGCAGGCCCCGTCAAGCAGCGGCTCGCCGACGCCTTCCGGATTCACCTCCTCGAGCTCGACGCCGAGGAGCTGCCGCGCGAGCTGCGTGCCGAGTTTCTCTCGCTGTCGGCATCGCTCACCTCGCGGCACCCGACCTACGGTCAAGGCACCGTCGAGGCGACGGTGCGCAAGCTCTCGGATGCGCAGGCAGCGGGTTTTGCCGCGCGACTCATCGCGATGTACGGCCAGCTTGCGCAGTTGCAGGCCGCGCCGCAGCGCGCGCCCGCGCTGCGCGCGATCGGCTCGTCCCCCTCCTGAGGGCTCAGTCGAGTTTGAACTCGATGACGTCGAAGCGCGTCGTCTCTTCGTGGCGCGCCTGCCGCTTGACCGCGTCGGCCAGCTGGCGCTGATCCCAGGGCACGACTTCGTCGGCGAGTTCCTGCACGGCCGGGGCGATCGTGTCCTTGGCGCCAAACGGCTCCAGCACCACGATCGGCTTGTCGAACGCCTTGGCGCAGCGCAGCTGAAATTCGATCCAGTCGATGTTGCGCCGGTACAGCGATGACGTGAGGATCACGACTTCCGCATTACCGATCTGCTTGCGCAGGTCCTCGCGCAGCGCCTCCCGGTCGCCCTGCGGGCGCTGATCCGGGGTGCTGGTGTTGCGGTAGAAGAAGTTCGTTGCGCTTTCGAGATACTCGAAGACCCGGTGGTAATCCTCGTCCGGTCGCCAGACATGGCAGACGAAGAGCCGAATCGGGTTCCTTTGCGTGACGCTGCTCACTTGGCCTCCCTAGCGCGCTGCGACCGGGTTGGCAATAGTTTACCGCGAGCCGCGGTACCGTAATGCCAAGCCGGTCGCTAGAATCATCGGACCCATGCGCTTCGTCCTTTACAATATCCGGTACGCGACCGGTACCGGCGCGGCCTTCCATCTGCCCGTTCCGGGGGCGGGCTATCTGCGCAGCAACCCCCGCGTTCTCGACGGCATCACGCAGTTCATCAAGTCCCGGGACCCCGATATCGTCGGCCTGATCGAGGTCGACACGGGCTCCATCCGCACCGGTCTGGTCAACCAGGCGCAGGTGATCGCGAAATCGCTCGGTCACTACTCGACCTACCAGTGCAAGTACGGGGCGAGCTCCATCAACACCCTGATGCCGATCGTGCGCAAGCAGGCCAACGCCTTCCTCGCGGCCCCGCGCGTCGAAGGTGAGCGGTTCCACTACTTCGACACCGGGATCAAGCGGCTGATCATCGAGCTCGAGCTGGACGAGCTGTGCGTGTTCCTCGTGCACTTGTCGCTCAAATTCCGCCACCGTCACGCGCAGCTCCGGCATCTGTTCGAGCTGGTGCGCCATTCGACCAAGCCGGTGATCGTGGCCGGCGACTTCAATACGTTCTGGGGCGAGCATGAGATGGCGCTGTTCATGGAGGCGACCGGACTGCGCAGCGCCAACCGCCAGCGGCTGCCGTCCTACCCGGCGCGCCGTCCGCGCATCGAGCTCGACTTCATCCTCTATTCGCGTGGCATCGAGATCGAGTCCTTCGACGTGCCCGATGTGACCTACTCCGATCACCGGCCGCTGATCTGCGATTTCCACGTCGTCGGCGCCCAACGCGCCGCGGCCTGACGGCGGTGGGCACGGCCGTGAGCTCCGCCGCCGCCCGGCACTGGTCTCTGGAGCTCGACGGCGAGCGCATCGCCTGGCTCACGCTCGACCGCGCCGACGCCACGGCCAACTCCCTCTCGCGTGAGGTGATGGAGGGGCTCGACGGGCATCTGGCCGGGATCGAGCGCCAGGCGCCGCGGGCAGTCGTGGTGCAGTCCGGCAAGTCCGGCTTCATCGCCGGCGCCGACGTGCGCGAGTTTGCGCAGGTGCGGACACCGGAGGAAGCACTCCCCTACGTGCGTGCGGCGCACGCCATCCTCGACCGCCTCGAGCGCCTGCCCTGCCCCACGGTGGCCGCCATCAACGGGTACTGCCTCGGTGGCGGTCTCGAGCTCGCCCTGGCCTGCCGCTACCGCGTCTGCGTGGACGACCCGCGAACCGTGCTCGGATTTCCGGAAGTGATGCTCGGCATCCATCCCGGATTCGGCGGCACGGTGCGGTCGGTACGGCTGATCGGGGTGTCGGCCGCGATGGACCTGATGCTGACCGGCCGCAATGTGCGTCCCGACAAGGCGCTGCGCTTGGGGCTCGTCGACCGGCTCGCGCCGCGCGCGGAGCTCTCCGCCACGGCCCGCGCCCTGGCGCTCGCTGCGCCGGCCACGCATCGCCCGGCGCTGCGGGAGCGACTGTTGTCGACCGCCCCCGTGCGTGGCTTCGTTGCGCCGCGGATCGAGGCGCAGGTCGCGCGCCGGGCGCGCCGCGAGCATTACCCGGCGCCCTACGCGATGATCGATCTGTGGCGTCGTCACGGAGCCAGTCCCTCGAGCGGCTACGAAGCCGAGGCGCGCTCGGTGGCGCAGCTGGTCTGCACGTCGACCTCGCGCAACCTGGTTCGGGTCTTCTTTCTGCAGGAACGGCTCAAGGCGCAGGGCGGCGAGGTGATTCCGAAGGCGGCCCGCGTGCACGTGGTCGGCGCCGGCGTGATGGGCGGCGATATCGCCGCCTGGTGTGCCCTGCGCGGACACCGCGTCACGCTCCAGGACCGCGGTCCCGAGTTCATTGCTCCCGCGCTCGAGCGTGCCCGGCAGTACTTCGAGAAGCGCGCCCGGCGCCCCGGCGAAGCGGACGAGACCATGGCACGGCTCACGGCCGACGCCGAGGGGCACGGCGCCTCCAGCGCCGACGTCGTGATCGAGGCGATCTTCGAGGACGCAGACGCGAAGCGTGCGCTTTACGCACGCCTCGAGCCGCAGCTCAGGCCCGACGCCGTCCTGGCGACCAACACCTCGAGCATCGTTCTCGACACGCTGGCCAGCGGCCTGGCCGATCCCGGCAGGCTGGTGGGGCTGCATTTCTTCAATCCCGTGGCACAGATGCCCCTCGTGGAGGTCATCTCCTCGGATCGGACCGGTGCGCCGACGCAGGCGGCCGCGCTTGCCTTCACACGCAGTATCGACAAGCTGCCGCTGCCCTGCCGCAGCGCACCGGGCTTCGTCGTCAACCGCGTGCTGATGCCGTATCTCACCGAGGCAATGCTCGCGGCGCAGGAGGGCGTGCCGCTCGTCGTGATCGACCGCGCCGCCGAATCGTTCGGCATGCCGATGGGACCGATCGAACTCGCCGACACCGTCGGGCTCGACGTCTGTCTGCACGTTGGCCGCATCCTGGCCCGCGCCTTCGGTCGTCCGGCGCCGGAGTCGCTCGCAGCGCTGGTCGAGGCACGCAAGCTCGGCCGCAAGAGCGGCGAGGGTCTCTACGTCTGGCGCGACGGCAAGGCGGTGAAGCCGACGCCGTCCAGCGAGGCCGTCCCCGAGGATCTCGTCGACCGGCTGGTGCTGCCGATGGTGAACGAGGGCGTAGCCATTCTGCGCGAGAAGGTCGTCGCCGATGCGGACCTGGTCGACGCGGGCGTCGTGTTCGGTGCGGGATTCGCGCCGTTTCGCGGCGGGCCGCTACGGTACGCGCGTGATCGGGGCGTGTCGCAGGTGCTCGTGCGCTTGCGCGAGCTCGAGGCGCGGCACGGCGAGCGCTTCCACCCGGACGCCGGCTGGAGCGGGTTCGGCTGAAATAGCGTGTGTTACGATGCCCGGCCGTGACGCGCGCGGCGCCCGGCGGGGTATGTGCGCCGCGGCCGCGGACTACCGATGACCGACAATCCTCAACCTCTCGACCCGAAGATACTACGCGCGTTCTCGCCACTCGATGGCCTGAAGAACGAGAACGTGCGGGCGCTCGCGCGCAAGACCGCGATACGCGAGCTGAGCCAGGGCCGCCTCCTGTTCAAGGAAGGCGACACCGAGAAGCGCACGTATTACCTGGTTGCGGGCACGGTCGATCTGCTGACCGAAGGGCGCGTCGTGGGAACGATCAAGGGCGGCACCGCCGATGCCAGGCACCCGTTGTCGCCGGTCCTGCCGCGCCGCTGCACCGCGCGCGTCGCGAGCGACGTGATCAAGTTCCTGTCCATCGACAGCGACCTGCTCGACGTGCTGATCACCTGGGATCAGACCGGGCAGTACGAAGTCGGCGATCTGCGCTCCGGTGCGGCGGGCGACGACGACTGGATGACGCTGCTGCTGCAGAGTCGCGCATTCCACAAGATCCCGCCCGCCAACCTGCAGGCCGTGTTCATGCGCATGCAACGCATGCCCTACTCTGCCGGCGACACGGTCATCCGGCAGGGCGAAGAGGGCGACTACTTCTATGCGATCGTCGACGGGCGGTGCATGGTCACTCGCGAGACGCCCCTCAACCGCGACGGGGTCAAGCTTGCGGAGCTTGGCAAGGGGGACACCTTCGGCGAGGAGGCGCTGATCTCGGGAGCCAAGCGCAATGCGACGGTCTCAATGCTGACCGACGGCGTCGTGATGCGCCTCGGCAAGGACGACTTCAACACGCTGCTCAACGAGCCGATGCTGCAGTGGGTCGACTACGGGGAGGCCCAGGCGGTCATCGCCCGCGGCGGTCGCTGGCTCGACGTGCGGTTGCCGAGCGAATTCGAACATGTCCACTTCGACGACGCGCTCAACATCCCGCTGTATTTCGTGCGGCTGAAGCTGAAGACGCTCGACATGGCAGTGCCGTACGTGGTGTGCTGCGATACCGGCCGTCGCAGCTCCGCCGCAGCCTACATCCTCAGCGAGCGCGGTTACGAAGCGTACGTGCTCAAGGGCGGGATCGCGTCGACCGACCTCGCCGAGGCGCTGATCGGCAAGGTCGGCGGCCACTGAGGAATCAGCCGCCGGCGCGGCGTGTCAACGTCTCCTCGTTCGGGTCGGGCTGCGCATCGAAGCCGTGCGCCTCGCGCACGCGCAGCGCCGCTGCGCCCCCGGCCTCCAGCCACTGCTCGAAATCGCCGGCCGATAGCGGCCGGGAAATGTAATGCCCCTGAATCTCGTCGCAGCCGACGGCACGAATCATCTCGAGCGTCGCCGCGTCCTCGATCCCTTCCGCAACCGAGCGGATGCGCAGCGCGCGCGCCATCGCGACCACCGCCGCAGTAACGCCCATGGCGCCCAGGTCGGTACACAGGTCGGCGATCAGCGACCGATCGAGCTTCATGCAGTCGAACTGAGTGCGGCGGATCTGACCCAGCGAGGAGTGGCCGCTGCCGAAGTTGTCGATCGCGACACGCACTCCGATGCTGCGCAGCGCAGCCAGCCGGTCCTGCACCTCCCGGGGTGCGTCGATCAGGCTGGCCTCGGCGATCTCGAGCTCGAGCGCCGCGGCCGGCAAGGCGGTAGCCGCCAGGCTGTCCTTGATGCGATCGACCAGCTTCGGGTCTCGCAACTGCCGCCCCGAAAGGTTGACGCAGCCGAAGAAGCTGCTCTTGAAGCGCTCGCGCCAGTCGGCGAGCTGGCGGCAGGCTTCCTTGATCGCCCAGCGACCGATCTCGTCGATGAATCCGGTTTCCTCGGCGAGCGACACGAACTCATCCGGGCTCACCGCGCCGAATTGCGGGTGCTCCCACCGCAGCAGGCATTCGACTCCGGTCAGCTCGAACGAGTCGATTGTCACCCGTGGTTGAAAGGCCAACCGCAACTCGCGGCGTTCGATCGCGCCGCGCAGCGCGGATTCCATCAGCACGCGCACCCGGGAGCGCGCACCCAGCGCCGGCGAGAAGAACTCACAGCTGCGCACATCTGTCGCCTGCTGTGCGGCGCAGCGCGCGCTCGCGAGCAGCCGCTCCGCGTCCTCGCCGTCGCGCGGCGCGAGGGCGATTCCGGCGCTCACCGCCGGCAGATACTCCGTACCGAGGCACATCACGGGGTGCGAGATCCCTGCGAGAACGTCGCGTGTCAGCTCCGCGAGCTGCTCGGGCGACCGCCGGCTGCGCAGCATGAAAGCGAGCTCTCCGTCTCCGATGCGGCAGACCGCATCGGACTCCTGTTTCCAGCCGATGTCGCCCCTCAACCCGAGGCGCGTCAGCTCCACTCCGATGGCCCTGCCCACCTCCGTGACGAGTGCATTGACGAACTGTGCGCCCTGGGCCTGTAGCAGACGCTCGAAATTGTGCAGCCGGATCGCAGCTACGGCGAAGGTCCCGCTGCCCGGGTCGCCTGCCGCGATCACGGCGGCCGTCTGCTCTAGCAGATGCCGGCGGTTGTGGAGCCCGGTTGCGGTATCGAAATACGACAGGCGGTGGACGTTCTCCTCCGCGTCACGCAGGCGCGTGAGGTCCTGCAGGGTGACGAGCACGACGCCGGTGTCGCTCGCACCGGACGGCTGGATCAGCTCCGCTTCCTGATGCAGACACAGGTCGACGCCGCGGGCGATGCGCAGTCGATGATCGAAGCTGAATCCGCCGTTCCCGGCTGCGCAGGCCCGGAAGGCTGCGCGGACGGCCTCCCGTTCCGCGGAATCGAGCCGGTCGACGAACTGCTCGTAGCTCGACAGCGTTCTGGCCTCCGCGCCGAGCAGCACGGTGGCCATCGGCGACAGGCCGAGCGACCGCCCGTCGAGGTCGAGCTCCCAGTGCCCGACCCGGGCGATGCGCTGCGCGAGCAGCAGCTTCGAGCGGCTGGACCACAACTCGTTTTGCAGCTGCTGGTCGCGCAGCAGGAAGCGCACGCGCTCGACGAGCAGGCGCGGATTGAGGCCCTTCTGTGCGAAGTCGCTGGCGCCCGCGGCGTAGGCGTCGCTGATCGCGGCAAGGTCATTCCGCCCGGTCAGCATCAGTACCGGCAGATGCTGACCATCCGGCCGTTCGCGTATCGAGCGACAGGCTTCGATGCCGGTCATCACCGGCATCATCACGTCGAGGATGCAGAGATCCGGGCGTACGCGCGCAAACTCGCTGACCGCCTGCGCGCCGTCGGCGGCGGTGACCACGACATAGCCGGCGCCGGCGAGTGCCGCCTCGGTGAGCAGCAGATGCCCCTCGTCGTCGTCGGCGATCAGAATCGTCTTCGTCCTGAAGCTCATTCTCGAGTCCTCCGGGGGTCCTGCCTCCGGGTGCTGACGTGCGCGTGTGTCCTCAGGCGCGTGCATCCCTAGCTGCCCGTCTTGCGAGCGCTGAGTTCGCCGAGCGCCG
The DNA here is from genome assembly GCA_052039045.1 of Steroidobacteraceae bacterium. Classification (GTDB taxonomy): domain Bacteria; phylum Pseudomonadota; class Gammaproteobacteria; order Steroidobacterales; family Steroidobacteraceae; genus DATJKD01. The sequence goes on along the minus strand of JBQGDL010000014.1, from coordinate 13,765 downwards.
ACGCGAACGCGGCGTACGACTGCTGCAGGCCGGCAGCCGCGGCTCGAACCGCCGTGATTTCAGCGCCCTCCCGCGCCAGCGTCTCGCAGCGATCCAGCTGTTCGGACAGCCGGCGACCGCCGAGGTTGCTGCTGGCCGATTTCAGCGAGTGTGCAGCGCTGGCAACAGCCGCGAGATCGCCCGCCGCCACCGCCCGCTCGATCGATTGCAGGGTCGTCGGCGCGCTCTCGAACAGCAGCTCGCACAGCCGATGGAATACCTGCGGCTTGCCGAGGCTGCGGATGGCCTTGATCTGTTCGCTGTCCAGCACCGCCGGCGGCGTCGCCGCCGGCTCGAAGAGTGGCGCCACCAGCATGTCGGTGACGGTGGCGTCGAACGCGTCCTCTCCCGCCTCGGGAGTCGCAACCGCCGCGTCTGTCTCGTCGGGAGCCGCATCGTCCTCGATCGTCACCTCCGGCAGCGGCGCCGCCTGCAGCGTCCCCCGCTGCTCGGCGATCGGGACCAGCACACCGATCAGCTGGGCAGCGGTGAACGGCTTGCCGAGAAAGCTGTTCATGCCGGCGGCGACGCAACGCGCGCGGTCGCGTGACAGCACGTTGGCCGTAAGCGCCACGATCGGAACCGCGGAGAGACCGCGCTCCGCCTCGTCGTCGCGGATTGCCGCGGTGGCGGCGAATCCGTCCAGTCCCGGCATCTGACAATCCATGAGGATGGCGTCGAAGCGGTGCGCGTGCGCCCGCTGCACGGCGTCGTTGCCGTCATGCGCCACCGTGACCCGGCAGCCGCACTCCTCGAGCATCGCGACGGCCACCTCACGATTGACCGCGTTGTCGTCGACGACCAGGATGTCGAGACCGAGCGTCGAGGCGGCTGTGGCGGTGCGCGCCGGCTTCGTCGCAGCGGCCGGTGCTGCGCCCGGACTGGCCTGCGGGGCGCGCGCCGCATGCAGCGCGCCCTTCAGCAGCTCGAGCCGGACGGGCTTTGCGATGCAGGTGTCGGGCTCGATGGCCTTGGTGCCCTCGTAGGTGGCATCGAAGGCCAGCGCTGTGAGCAGGACGATGTAGGTCCCCCCCACCGCCGGATCCATCCTCACTTCGCGCAGCAGCTCCGCTGGGGACGCGTCCGGCAGACTGTGGTCCAGCAGCACCACGTCGAACGGCTGACCACGCAGGGCGGCGCTGCGCAGGCGCTCGGGAAGCATGCAGCCGCGGTTGAGCACGCTGACCTCGGCCGACCAGGTCTTCAGCGCTTCCTCGAGGCCCATGTAGCTCGAGGCACTGTCGTCGACGACCAGCACCCGCAGCCCGTTGAAATCCGTGGCGTCCCGGTCGGCGGCGCGGTGCCGCTCCGCGACGTCGAACGGCAGGGTGAACGAGAAGGTGCTGCCGTGGCCGGGCTCGCTACGCAGGTCGATCCGGTCTCCGCCCATGAGCCGCACCAGACGGCGCGCGATCGACAGCCCGAGCCCGGTGCCACCGATGCGCGCTGCGCTCTCGAGCTGCGTATACGCCTCGAATACCGCGGCATGCTGGGCCGCTGGAATCCCCGGTCCGGTGTCCGAGACGCTGAACACGATGTTGCAGGTGTTGTCGGAGACCGCATCCTCCGCCACGCGCACCTGGATCTCGCCGCGCTCGGTGTACTTGACGGCGTTGGACAGCAGATTGCCGAGTACCTGGCGCAGCCGCAGGACATCGCCCATCACCACGTGCGGGACGGTCGGCTCGACACGGCAGATCAGCTCCAGCCGCTTGCGCTCCGCCGCTCCGGCAAACAGCTGACCGACCTCCTCGACCAGCTGGCGGACGTCGAACGGCTCACGCTGGATGTCGAGCTTGCCGGCTTCGATCTTCGAGTCGTCGAGGATGTCGTTGATGATCTGCATCATCGTTTCGGCGGCGGCGCGCATCGACTCGACGAAGCGCCGCTGCCGTTTGTCGAGCCGCGTTCCCGCGAGCAGCTCCGCCATGCCCAGCACTCCGTTCATCGGCGTGCGTATCTCGTGACTCATGTTGGCGAGGAACTCGTCCTTGGAGCGGGTGAGCGCCTCTGCGGCCTGCAACCGCGTCTCGAGCTCCTTTGTGCGTTCGACGATCCGCTGACCCGAGGCGATACGCACGTTGCGGAAGTCGCGCTCGTATCCGGCGAGCCGCTCGGCCAGCGTCTCGAAGTTGGCCGAGATCTCGCTGAGCTCGTTGCGCCTCGGCGCCTGCCTGGCCGCCCCGCCCGTCCAGTCGCCCACGCGCGTCGCGCTCGCGAGCTGCGCCAGCGGATCGACGATGTAGCGCCGCAGGGAATTGGCGGCCAGGAAGGCGAGCAACAGGCCGATCGCGAGCATGAGCGGCAGCTCGCTCAACTCGCGAAACGCGGCGTCCCAGACCGCCCGGTGGTCGATCAGCGCCACGATCGACGCCGGCAGGTTCTCGCGCAGCTGCACCGGGTATTCGAGTGGAATCGGTTCGAGGGCGAACAGCCGCATGGCGCCGCGCAGCACCCCCGACTCCCCGGCGCGCCGGAACATCGCAGCCGTCCGGTAGGTCTTCGCACGCATCCGCAGATCGGCACGGACGTACCGACTGATGATCTCACCCGACGGGGCGCTGACCGTCACGGCCAGTAGCCCTGGATGGTGCGGTACATCGCGCAACAGATCGGCGCCACCGCGCTGCGTGAAGCCGGACTCGACCGACGCCGGCAGCGTGTGCGCCATGCTCACGATCTCGTGGCGTGCGCGCAGCGCCGACCACGGCACCATCACGACCTGTGTGGCGAGCAGCGCGACTCCGATCGAGCCGACAACCACCGCACGGAACTGATCGCCGAGCGACAGCGACTCGAGCCATTCACGCAGCGACCGCCAGTCGCCGGCGCCGCCCTCGGGCGCGGACGGCCGCGTCACGGGGGATGCTGGCGGCCGATTGCGCACGGGCGCGACCGGCCTCGGCTGCTCGGATGGTGCCGTGCCCATGCCGAACATAATCAGGCGTCGCAGCGAGGATTTCTGTGAGGCTGGTCAGAAAGAGACGCGCAAGCACCTTTGCGCGGCCCCGCGCGAGGCGAGGGCCGGATCCCGGCCGCTACATCGTATGCGTGGGTTTGTCGCCGCCCAGCGCGCCAGCGAGGTAGGACTCGATCTTCCGCTGCGTATTGCCGCGATCCTGCTCGCTGAACTGCACGCCGATGCCCGCAGTGCGCTTGCCCTGGGCGCCTTTGGGGGTCATCCAGATCACGCGTCCGGCAACCGGCAGCTTCTCGTCCTCGCCCATAAGGTTGAGCAGCATGAAGACCTCGTCGCCCAGCCGATAGTTGCTGCTGGTCGGGATGAACAGCCCGCCGTTCTTCACGAACGGCATGTAGGCGAGGTAAAGCGCGCTCTTGTCCTTGATGGTGAGCGTCAGTAGACCCGGTTTGTTCGGTTGCCGTGAGGCAGGCTTCATCGATTCACTCCCTTCGCCCGGCCGCTGCCGGCGAACTCGACCAGCCACGACTCGACCGACAGCTGGGCCGCGACTGACCCGTCGAGCAGGCGCTTCGCGTCGCGCAGTCGGTCCATCAGGCCGAAGAGCGCGGTTATGTTCACTTCCGCGGCAAAGCTTTGCAATACAGAGCCCGCCGGAAGCGTGACTCCTGTCGCATCGGCCAACCTGTGCCGCGCGATGTCACCCAGCCAGCTCTCCAGCCAGTCGAGCCTCGCGGGCAGGCCCTCGCCCATCATCTCCTCGGCAGTGCCCGTCACCTCGCGCCGCCCTGCGACGTAAGCTTCGAGCAGATTACACATGCGCGCGTCGAGCTCCGCCGCATGAGGCGCGAGCGCAAGCGCCCGCAGCGGAGCGCCGCGCGCCAGCTCGAGGAGCCGCGCGGAAGGCTCGCTGCCGAGCTGGGTCGTAAGCCAGGTCCGCGCGGCCCGCTCGGCGGGCCGCGGCAGGTCGATGCGCTGACAGCGGCTGCGCAGCGTCGGCAGCAGCGCTGAAGGACGCGAGCTCACCAGCACCAGCAACGTGTCCGCCGCGGGCTCCTCCAGCGTCTTGAGCAGTGCGTTCTGCGCATTCGGCGTCATCGCGTGCGCGGGTGTGACGATTGCCACGCGCCGCCCGCGGCGCATGCTGGTCATCGCCAGTCGCTCGGCGACCTCGCGGACCTGATCGACCGAGATCGTCTTGCGGTCTTCCGGGCGCCGCACCCAGTGCAGGTCCGGGTGCGAGCCGGCGCGCGTGAGCAGACACTCGGCACACTGTCCACAGGCTTCGAGCCGCGCGCTGCGACCCGTGCAGAGCAGCGCAGCCCCGATCGCCGCCGCGAACCATTCCTTGCCCACGCCGTCCGGGCCCTGCAGCAGCAACGCGTGCGGCAGTCGACCCCCTGCGAGCGCCGCCTGGAGCCGCTCACACGCCTCCGTCTGCCAGGGCAGGATGCACATCGGCTGCGCGCTCGGGCTTCGAGCCGGCTTCCGGGCGCTGTCCGGACCAGGCGCCGTCATGGGGATTTCTCCGTCCGGACCGCTCATGACAGCAGCGGCGCCAGCGCGGCGCGAACCGCGCCTTGCACCTCGTCGACCGTGCCGGTCGCATCGAGGATGCGGATCCGATGCGGCTCGCGCCGCGCGCGGCTCAGGTATGCGTCGCGCACGCGCTCGAAGAACTCCCGGCGTTCGGATTCGAAGCGGTCCGGGGCGGTGTCAGGTCGCGCCCCGGCGCGGGCAAGTCCGACCGCAACCGGCGCATCGAGCAACAGCGTCAGGTCGGGCTGCAGCGCAGGGTGCGCGAGCGGAGGCAGCGCGTCGATCAGCGCGGCGGACAGCCCGCGGCCCCCGCCCTGGTAAGCGTAGCTCGCATCGGTGAACCGATCGCAGAGCACCCATGCGCCGCGCGCGAGTGCGGGCTCGATCAGGTTGGCGACGTGGGTGGCGCGCGCCGCGAACACCAGCAGCAGCTCGCAGCCCGGCGGCATTGGCTCGTCCGAGCGCGTGAGCAACAGCTCGCGCAGCCGCTCGGCGCGCGGCGTGCCGCCCGGCTCGCGTGTCACGACGATCTCGAGCCCCGACGCCCGCAGCCACTGCGCCGTACGAGCGAGCTGCGTGCTCTTGCCCACGCCTTCGCCGCCCTCGAAGGTGACGAACCTTCCCCTCATTTGCCGCCCCGGTCCCGCTGTCGCAGCCGGCTCAGGTAATCGGCGACCGCGCGTTGGTGCTCGATGTGCGTCCTCGAGAACGCATGGCTGCCGTCGCCGAGACCGGTCGCGACGAAGTACAGCTCGCCTCGCTCGTCGGGATGCACCGCGGCGCGCAGTGCTTCGGCGCCCGGCAGGGCGATCGGTGTCGGCGGGAGTCCTGGACGCACGTAGGTATTGTAGGGGCCGTCCCGCTCGAGATCCGAGCGGCGCAGGTTGCCATCGAACTTCACGCCGATCCCGTAGATCACCGTCGGATCGGTCTGCAGCAGCATGCCGCGCCGCAGCCGCTCGGTGAACACGCCGCCGATGCGCGGCCGCTCCGACTCGAGCGCCGTTTCCTTCTCGATGATCGAGGCGAGAATCAGCGCCTCGTACGGGGTCGCGATCGGCAGATCCTCGGCCCGCGCCTTCCATGCGGCCGCGAGCTCGCTGCGCATGCGCGCCCGCGCCTGGCGCAGGATCTCCAGATCCGCCGTGCCCTTGCCGAACAGGTAGGTGTCCGGGAAGAACAGTCCCTCGGGGTGCTGCCCGGGCTCGCCCAGCCGGCGCATCAGCTCGGCATCGTCCTGCCCCTGCAGCGTCTGCCCGAGGGTGGGCTCGCGCTCGAGCGCGCGTCGCAGATCGCGGAACGTCCAGCCCTCGACGATCGTGAGCGCGTGCTGCAGGACGGCGCCGGCGGCGAACTGGTGCAGCAACTGCGCGGGCGTGGTGCCGGGCTCGATGCGGTACTCGCCGGCGCGCACGCGAGCATCCGTGCCGGTCAACCGTGCGTAGATGGTGAGCAGCCGTGGATGCGTGAGCCAACCCCGCGCGGCGAGTTCGCCCGCCGTGCTCGCCAAGGGCTGGCCGAGCGGTATCTCGATCTCCACGGGCGCGTCGCCGGTCGCAAGCGGCTGTGCGAGCCAGTGGCGGAAGGCGGCCGCAGCCACTCCGCCTGCAAGCAGGGCGAGGACGAGGATCGCGAGCAGCACGCGTTTCATGCCGCAGCCGTCTCCTCCGTTTCGAGCTGCGCGCGCAACGAGCGCGTCAGTTCGCCGTGCGGCCACTCGCCTTGTCCCTGGACTTCGATCACCGCACGGATGCCGGTCAGCGCATTGGTGAGGAAGACCTCATCGGCCACACGCAGGTCGGGAAGTCTGAAGTCGCCGACCACCGCCGCGACGCCGAGCGAGCGAGCTGCGGCCAGCACCTGCTGACGCATCACGCCCGCGATGCCGCAATCGCGAATCTCGGGTGTATGGAGCCGTCCGCCGCGCACGAAGAACACGTTCGCCATCGTCGCGCCGATGACGCGGTCATCGACGCTCAGCATCAGGCCCTCGCCTACGCCTGGGTCGTGCGATTCGGCGCAGGCGAGCACCTGCTCGAGCCGGTTCAGGTGCTTGATTCCGGCGAGGCGCGGATTCAGAGCGAGACGGGTCTCGCACACCCGTACGACGAGCCCATCGGGCGCCGCATCGGCACGCTGTGCGCTCGCCATCACGATCCGCGTCACCGTAGGCTCCTGCGGCGGACGGTAACCGCGCGGTCCGGGCCCGCGGGTAACCACGAGCTTGACCACCCCGGTGCCGAGCGCTTCCAGAACCTCCCGGCACTCGGCCTCGAGCAGCGCCGCCGGCGGCATCGGGATGCCGAGGCGCGCGCAACCCGTCTCGAGCCGCGCCATGTGCAGCCCGAAGGCCCGGATCCGCCCGGCGCGCACGGCCATGGTCTCGAAGAGGCCGTCCCCGTATTGCAGCCCGCGGTCATCGGCGGCGATCGCACCGCCCTCGACGCCGTTGACGAGGCGCCGGCCCATCACGCATCGCTCCCGAGTGCGCGCAACAATCCACGTGCCTTGGCGCGAGTCTCTTCGAGCTCGGCCTGGGGCAAGGAATCGGCCACGATTCCGGCTCCAGTACGGAAGTCGATGACGCCGTCTTCGACGGTGATCGTGCGGATCAGGATGTTGAGGTCGAGCGAGCCATCGAGGCCCAGGTAGCCCATCGAGCCCGTATATGCGTCGCGCGCCGAGCCCTCGAGGTCGGCGAGAAGCTGCATGCAGCGTACTTTCGGGCAGCCGGTAATGGTGCCCCCCGGAAACACGGCTGCGATCGCCTGTCCCGGCGTCACGCCGGCCGCGAGATCGCCGCGTACGTTCGAGACGATGTGGTGCACGTGAGCATAGCTCTCGATGGTCATGAACTCGTCGACACGCACCGTCCCGGCCCGGCAGATGCGGCCCAGGTCGTTGCGCTCGAGATCGACCAGCATCACGTGCTCGGCACGCTCCTTCTCGTTGAGGCGCAGGTCGCTGCGCAGCCGTGCATCGGCCTGTGGATCACCGCCGCGCGGACGCGTTCCGGCGATCGGCCGGGTGCTCGCCACGCCTTCGTCGATGCGCAGCAGCCGCTCGGGCGATGAGCTCAGCACGCTGAATCCGGGCAACCGTGCGATGCCGGCGAAGGGCGCGGGGTTGGCCGCACGCAGCCGCCGATAGAGCTCGACCTCGTCCATGCCCGGTACGAGGCGCGCCCGCCAGCGCCGCGACAGATTGGCCTGATACACGTCGCCGCGGGCGATGGCCTCCAGCGCGGCCCCGACCACGCGGAGATAGCGCTGCGGGTCCTCTTCCTGGACCTCGCCGCTGACCGCCACGAGGTCTGCCGCGGGTGACCGCCGCGGAGCCGTGGCCAGCTCGGCCAGATCCCGCTGCACGCTCCGTCCGAGATCGAGGGCGGCTGCCGGCTCGCCCGCAATCCGCGCACGGCCCGTTCGATGGTCGCGCACGATCGCCGCGTGCATCCGCCAGGCGATGGCAGCCGGCCGACGTGAACGTGGCAGCCGCAGGCTGGGCTCGACCTCACCGGCGAGCTCATACGCGAGGTACAGGAACCAGCCGCCCGCAAACGGCCGCTCCCCGGCGGCGCGCGGCGCCGATGCACGGTGCCACCACGCGTCGAGCGCGGCGAGAAACCGCGGTTCAGATTCCCGCTGCTGTTTCCGTCCCTCGAGCCGCAGGTCGCCGGTCAACCGCAGCTGCTCGCCCGGCAGCGCAAGCAGCAGGTCGTGCCGCCCGATCGCCTCTCCGCCGCCGATGCTCTCGAGCAGGACGGGATAGCGCTGCGGAAAATGTGCATGGAGCTCGAGCAGCGCGTCGGGAGGCCACTCGATTCCTTGCTGCGTCTGAAGCTGCGACGCCGCGACCTCCACCGGGATCGACCCCGGCGCTGCCGGCTCAGTCCGGCGCACGGAACACGAGGCTGCCGTTCGTACCGCCGAAGCCGAAGGAGTTCGACAGCGCGATGCGAACGCGTGCCTTGCGCGCCGTGCCGGGCACGTAGTCGAGGTCGCAGCCTTCGTCCGGATTCTCGAGGTTGATGGTCGGCGGCAGGATGCCGTCGCGGATGGCGAGGATCGAGAAGATCGCCTCGACCACGCCGGCGGCGCCGAGCAGATGCCCGGTCATCGATTTGGTCGAGCTCACCGCGACCCGCCGCGCGTGATCGCCGAGCACACGCTTGATGGCGACCGTCTCGGCGAGGTCACCGAGCCCGGTCGACGTTGCGTGGGCGTTGATGTAATCGACGTCGGACGGTGCGATCTGCGCGTCGCGGATCGCATTGGCCATCGCGAGCCGCGCGCCCTCGCCGTCCTCCGGGGGTGCGGTGATGTGAAACGCGTCGCCGCTCATCCCGAAGCCGATCAGCTCGGCGTAGATCCGGGCCCCGCGCTTGCGGGCGTGCTCGTACTCCTCGAGCACGATCGCTCCCGCCCCCTCTGCCATCACGAATCCGTCACGGTCGCGATCCCAGGGCCGGCTCGCGCGCTCGGGCTCGTCGTTGCGCAGCGACAGCGCCCTCGCCTGCCCGAATGATCCCAGCCCCAGCGGCGTGAAGGCCATCTCGGCGCCGCCCGCGATCATGACGTCGGCATCGCCATACTGGATGCAGCGTGCGCCGATCCCGATCGAGTGCGTCGAGGTGGTGCAGGCGGTCACCAGCGCGAGATTCGGCCCGCGCATCCCGTAGTGGATGGAGACCTGGCCGGCGGCGGCATTGATGATGCTGCCGGGGATGAAGAAAGGCGAGATCTTGCGCGGCGACTTCGCCTCGAGCCACTTTGCATTGTTCTCTTCGATCGTCGACAGCCCGCCGATGCCCGCCCCGATCGCCACTCCGATCCGCGGGGAATTCTGCTCGGTTACCTCGAGCCCGGAGTCCTTGACGGACTGCACGGCCGCAGCGAACCCGAACGGCACGAACGGGTCGAACTTGCGGACGTCCTTGGGCGACATGTAGTCCTCGGCGTTGAAGCCGACGACCTCGCCGCCGATGCGTGCAGGAAACGCGCTGACGTCGAGTTTCGTGATCGTGCGGATGCCGCTGCGACCGTTGACGATGCCGTCCCAGGCGTTGGCAACGGTGCTGCCCATCGGGGAGACCATCCCTAAGCCAGTGACGACGACTCTGCGCCTGCTCAAGCTCGGTCTCCCTGGTTGGGCGGTCGGAGGCCGCGCGCGCCATCCATGGCCGCGAGTGGCAGCAGATCAGGCCTGAGCGCGGCGCTCGTTGATGTAGTCGATGGCCTGCTGCACGGTCGTGATCTTCTCGGCATCCTCGTCCGGAATTTCCGTTTCGAACTCCTCTTCGAGCGCCATCACGAGCTCGACGGTATCGAGCGAGTCTGCGCCGAGGTCGTCGACGAAAGACGAGTCGTTGGTGACTTCCTCTTCCTTGACCCCTAGCTGCTCGGCGACGATCGCCTTCACCCGCGTTTCGATGCTGCTCATGTTCTCGGAGTCCTATGTGGGGAACGAAACTGCACGCCGTCCCGGGGGCGACCGGCATGGGGCGCGTATTCTAAGTTAAAGCCGGAATGGGGGTCCAATTGACCGGATTATCGACTCAGATCATGTACATACCGCCATTGACATGCAGCGTCTCGCCGGTGATGTAGCCTGCTTCGGCAGACGCCAGATAGGCCACTGCATGCGCCACGTCTTCGACCGTGCCCAGACGGCCGAGCGGTACCTGTGTCAGAAGCGCCGTGCGTGTCTTTTCGTCGAGCGCGTCGGTCATGTCGGTGGCGATGAAGCCCGGAGCGACGACGTTGACCGTGATCCCGCGCGAGCCCACCTCGCGGGCCAGGCTCTTGCTGAAGCCGATCATGCCGGCCTTGGCCGCGGCGTAATTGCTCTGCCCGGCATTGCCCATCACCCCGACCACCGAGGCGATGTTGACGATGCGGCCGTAGCGGGCCTTCATCATGCCGCGCATCACGCCCTTGCACATGCGGTACACGGAGCTCAGATCGGTCTCGAGCACGGCCTGCCAGTCCTCGGCGCTCATACGCAGCAGAAGCCCGTCGCGGGTGACTCCGGCGTTGTTGACCAGAATCGCGGGCACTCCTTCGCCCGCATCGAGGTGCTTGAAGAAGGCGTCCACCGAATCGGCCTGCGCCACGTCGAGCACGGCGCCCCGCCCTTCGAGCCCGGCGGCGGACAGGTACTCGCCGATCGCGTGCGCGCCGGCCTCGCTGGTTGCCGTGCCCACGATTCGCGCTCCGCGCCGCGCGAGCTCGAGCGCGATCGCACGCCCGATGCCGCGCGACGCACCGGTCACCACCGCCGTTCGATCCTCAGCCATGTCCCTTCTCCCGGCAGGTTGTGAGCGCCGCATCGAGTGCCGCCGGATCCTCGAGCGCGAATACGCCTAAATCGGCGCGTCGCTCGATGCGACGGTTGAGCGAGGTGAGCACCTTGCCCGGCCCGCATTCGATGAGCGTCGTCGCGCCGGCCGCGATCATGGCACGCACCGTGTCGGCCCAGCGCACCGGCCGGAAGAGCTGTTCCTTGAGCGCGCGCCGTATGCCGTCTTCGCTCTGGTGTGTACGCACCTCGACCGTATAGACCGCGACCGCGTCCGGCAGCCGCAGGGGGGTGTTCGCAAGGCGCGCAGCGAGCGCCTCCGCGGCATCCTTCATCAGGCTGCTGTGCGAGGGCACGCTCACCGGCAGCATGACGGCGCGCTTGGCGCCGCGCGCCCTGGCAGCCTCGATCGCGCGCGCGACGGCGGATCTGTGCCCCGCGATCACGACCTGACCGGGCGCATTGAAGTTCACCGGCTCGACGACCTCGCCCTGGGTGGCCTCGCGGCAGGCCGCTTCGATCTCCTGGTCGTCGAGCCCGAGGATGGCCGCCATCGCACCCGCCTCACGCGGCACCGCGGCCTGCATCACCTGGCCGCGGTAACGGACCAGATCGACCGCCACCGGGAAGTCGAGCGCATTGCTGCACACCAGTGCTGTGTACTCCCCGAGACTGTGCCCGGCCATTGCCGCCGGTCGCGGTCCGCCGCGTGCAAGCCACACTCGCCAGGTCGCGACTCCCGCCGCCAGCATCGCTGGCTGCGTACGCTCGGTTGCGCCAAGCTCGACCTCGGGACCCTCCTGGCACAGGCCCCACAGGTCGTAGCCCAGCACTGCGGAGGCTTCGGCGAAGGTCTGCTCGACGACCGGCTCCGCTGCGGCCAGCGCCGACAGCATGCCGACCGACTGCGAGCCTTGCCCGGGAAAGACGAATGCCAGGCTCATGCGAACGACGACCTCCGCAGACGCAGCGCGCGCGACCGCGTGGATTATAGCGGCGCGGCCGCCCGACCCCGACGCGCGAGCAGCACCAGGGCGCACAGTACCCCGCCGATTGCGCCGTAGCTGTGCGCCTCGTGGATCACGGGCACCGCGAGCGACTCCGCCGTGAACGGCAGCGCACCGCGCAGATGCTCCCACACGAGCTTGCCGACGAAGACCGCGGCGACGCCGATCGTGAGCGCATCACGCCGCTCCCGCAGCCATGCGACGAGACCCGCCGCCATGAGCCCGTGCAGCACGCCGGAGAGCCCCACGTACCACGCGAGGCCCGGCTCGAGCAGCAGGAACCCGAGGTCGATCGCCACGGTCGAAGCCAGCATCACGAGCAGCCAGTCACGTCGTGAGTACTCGCCGGCGAACAGCGCGAAGACCAGCGCGAGCCCGCCGACGTTCCACGCCAGATGCACCCAATCCGCATGCACGAGATGAGCCGTCAGCACTCGCCAGACCTCGCCCGAGAGCACCGCCCCGCGCTCGTAACGCAGCGCCGCTGCGACGGGCTCGCCGCCCAGCATGAGCCCGAACAGTACGAGTGCGATCACGGCCGGAAGCGCCCAGTCCCGCGGATGCATGGTCGAAGTGGCTCGCATTGCGCTGCGCCGAAGGCTCGCGATCTTATTTGTTATGATCCACCCACTCTACCGCCAAAATCCCGCACCATGACCAGCTGCCAGATCGATGCCAGCCGCGCAGGCGTCGCGCCGCCGCGCATCTTCGCCAGACGAATGCGCCACGCGGGGTTTACTCTGCTCGAGATCATGGTGGTGGTGGTGATCCTCGGCATCCTGGCGGCGCTGGTCGCGCCCAACGTCATCCGCCGCATCGACGATGCCAACGTCACCAAGGCCAAGCAGGACATCCGCGCATTCGAAACGGCCCTCAATCTGTACCGAATGGACTGTTTCCGCTACCCGACCACCGATCAGGGTCTCGAGGCGCTGGTCAAGCAGCCCAGCGATCCGAACCTCCGCTGCTGGAAACAGGGCGGCTACGTGCGCTCGCTGCAGAAGGACCCGTGGGGCAACGATTACGCCTACATCTCGCCGGGTACCCGCGGCGGTGATTACGACCTCTATACGCTCGGCGCCGATAACCAGCCGGGCGGCGAGGGCCCGGATGCCGATATCGGCAACTGGAATATCGAGGAGTGACTCCTCCGCAAACCGGTGCGGTCCGCCGTGCCGGCGCCGTGCCTCGGGGTTCACGCTGCTCGAGGTGCTGGTGGTGCTGGTCATCATCGGCATCATTACTGCGATGGCAGTCGTCTCGACCAGCGTGCTCGGCGGCGATCACGAGATGGACCAGGAGGCGCAGCGGCTGCAGGCGGTGCTGGCTCAGGCGCGCGAGGAATCCATGCTCGACGGTCGCGACGTAGGCGTGCGTATCGACCGGCGAGGCTACGATTTCCTGCGCTACAACGGCCGCACGGCGCTCTGGGAACCGGTCATCGGCGACGCGCTGCTGCGCGCGCGCGAGCTCCCTGGCGGGTTGAATGCGAGCCTGCGGCTGGAAGCGCGCGAGGTGGAGCTCAGGCCCCGTGCGGCGCCCACCGAGGAGGCGCCCGGGCAGCCGCAGATCGTCGTCATGGCCTCGGGCGACGTCGTTCCGTTCGAGCTGCTGCTGCGCCGCGACGGCACGGACGAAGTGCGTCGCATCGCGGGCACGATCGACGGCACGTTTGAGCTGCACAACGACACCCCGCAACGACGTCCATGACCGTCCGCGATCCCTGCGCCATGCGCGCATCGACCTCGGCCCCTTGCGGGCGCGGCGGATTCACGCTGATCGAGGTGCTCGCCGCGCTGGAGATCGTCGGTCTCGGCATGCTGGGCGTGATCCAGGCGGTGATCCAGTCCGCCAACAGCGGCACCTACCTGCGCGAGAAGACGCTTGCCCATTGGATCGCGATGAACCTGCTGACCGAACGGCGGCTGCAGACGGCGCCCCCTGAGATCGGCAGCAGCTC
>JBQGDL010000013.1:0-15718 GCA_052039045.1 Steroidobacteraceae bacterium | reverse complement strand
GAGGTCGGCGCGACGCTCGGAGTGATCCTCGCGCGCGATGCCACCCGGGTGCCACGCGAGCATGTGGCGGAGGTGATCGCCGGCTATACGATCGTGAACGACGTGACGATCCCCGGCGGCGGACTCTTTCGGCCCCCGCTGCGTTCGAAATGTCGCGACGGGTTCTGTCCGATGGGGCCGTGGATCGTGCCGCGCGATTCGGTTGCGTCGCCTGATGCGCTCGAGATCCGCGCGTCGGTGAACGGCGAGGTCCGGATGCGGAACACGACCGCCAACCTGCATCGCGACATCGCGACCCTGATCGCCGACGTCACCGGGTTCATGACGCTGCGCGCCGGCGACCTGCTGGCAGTCGGGGTCCCCGAGCAGCCGCCGCTTGCACGGGCCGGAGACGAGGTCACGGTCGAGGTGCAAGGGGTCGGCCGGCTGGAGAATACCCTCGTGCCCGAGGAGATCCTGCTGGGGGAAGTACTCCCGTGAGGCGGGCGCGCGTGATCTTCCGCGGCGCGCGTCACGACGCCACGGCCGACGGCGACCGGCTCCGCCTCGATGACGGCAGCCAGGTGGCCGAGGACGAAGTTACGTGGCTGCCCCCGGTCGAGCCTCGCACGCTCTTCGCGGTCGGGCTCAACTACGCGAAGCATGCGCAGGAGATCAGGTCTGCGACCGAACAGGAGCCGCTGGTGTTTCTCAAGGGACCGAACGCCGTGGCCGGCCATCGCTCCAGCACGTCGCGTCCCGCGGATGCGAAATTCATGCACTACGAGTGCGAGCTCGCCGTCGTGATCGGCCGGCACGCGCGGCGCGTCTCCGCCGAGTCAGCGCTCGCGCACGTCGCGGGGTACACCGTGGCGAACGACTACGCCATCCGCGACTACCTCGAGAACTATTACCGCCCCAACCTGCGGGTGAAGAATCGCGACGGCGCAACGCTGCTCGGTCCCTGGCTGGTCGACGCATCCGAGGTCGCCGACCCGATGAACCTCGAGCTTCGGACGAGCGTCAACGGGAAAGTGACCCAACGCGGCAATACCCGCGACATGATCCTGGACGTGGCGCACCTCGTCGCCTACCTGAGCTCGATACTGACCCTGGCGCCCGGGGACGTGATCCTGACCGGGACACCCGAGGGCGTCGTCAACGTCGACGTCGGCGACGAGGTGGTGACCGAGATCGATCGTATAGGACGGCTGGTCGGCTACATCGCCCCCGACCGTGCAGTCGCGCCGGGCTGAGAGGAGGAGCGCGCATGGGACGACTGGCATTCGCTGCAAAGATCACCCACGTGCCCTCGATGTACCTGTCGGAGCTCGACGGGCCGCACAAGGGCTGCCGCGAGGCCGCCATCGACGGACACCGCGAGATCTCGCGCCGCTGCCGCGCGCTGGGCGTCGACACCATCGTCGTGCTGGACACGCACTGGCTGGTGAACGCCGGCTACCACGTCAACTGCGGCGAGCGCTTCAAGGGCGTCTACACGAGCAACGAGCTGCCGCACTTCATCCGCGACATGGCGTACGACTACCCGGGAAACCCGGCCGTCGGCCGTCTCATCGCGGCCGCCGGCAACGCCCGCGGCATCCGCACCCGCGCCCACGAGATCGCAAGCCTCGAGCTCGAGTACGGGACTCTCGTGCCGATGCGCTACATGAACGCCGATCGGCACTTCCGCGTCGTCTCGGTCGCCGCCTGGTGCGCCTGGCACGACCTCGATACGAGCCGGCGCTTCGGTGCCGCGATCGGCGAGGCGATCGCGCAGTCGGACGCGACGGTGGCGGTGTTCGCGAGCGGCTCGCTTTCGCACCGGTTCAGCGACGATGGCTCACCCGAGGAGTCGATGTTCAGGATCAGCCGCGAGTTCTACCAGCAGGTCGATCTGCGGGTCGTGGATCTCTGGCGCCAGGGCGATTTCAAGAGCTTCACTGCGATGCTCCCCGAGTATGCGCAGCTCTGCCACGGCGAGGGAGGCATGCACGACACCGTCATGCTGCTCGGGATGCTGGGCTGGGATCGCTATGACAAGCCGGTCGAAATCGTCACGGAGTACTTCCCGAGCTCCGGAACGGGACAGCTGAACGCGATCTTCCCGCTCCCCTGAGCAGGTGCGATTCCCGGAGCGACACCCATGGCACATTTCATCGTCGAATACACGCGCAACCTCGCAGCCGAGGCCGACATCCCCGCGCTGCTGCGCAAGGCGAACGAGGCGCTGATCGCGCAGCAGGTCTACCCGATCGGCGGCGTGCGCTCGCGCGCGATCGAGCTCACGGACTGGTGTATGGCGGACGGCGCGGCCGACTACGCCTTCGTGCACGGCACGCTCAAGATCGGCGCAGGCCGCTCCCGCGAAGTCCGGCAGCGCACGGGCGACGCGCTCTTCGAGGTCATGAAGACGCACTTCGCCGATCTGTACTCGCGGCGCTATCTCGCGCTGTCGCTCGAGATCTACGAGTTCGACGAGGCCGGCACCTGGAAGCACAACAACGTCCACGCGCGCTTCCGCAAGGAGCCTGCGTGACGCCGCGGGCACGCGCACTTTCCGCGACGCAGGCCCACGAGTGCGCGGTACGCATCGACGACGCCGAGCGCCACCGGCTGCAGATCCGGCAGCTCTCGATCGAGTTTCCTGCCATGACCGTCGAGGACGCGTACGCGGTGCAGCGCGAGTGGGTGTCGATGAAGCTCGCCCGCGGCGGCCGGCTGCGCGGGCACAAGGTCGGGCTCACCTCACGGGCCATGCAGATGTCCTCGCAGATCGACGAGCCGGACTACGGCGACCTGCTCGAGGACATGTTCTTCGACGAGGGCAGCACACTGCCGGCCGGACGCTTCATATTGCCGCGTGTCGAGGTCGAGCTCGCATTCGTGCTCCGGACGGGCCTCCAGGGCCCCGGTTGCCTGCTCGGCGATGTGCTGGCGGCCACCGAGTACGTGACGCCGGCGATCGAGATCATCGACGCGCGCATCCAGCAGATCGATCCCGCGACCGGCGTGCCCCGGCGGGTGACCGACACGATCTCGGACAACGCGGCCAATGCCGGCGTCGTGCTGGGCGGCCGCCGGATCGGCCCATCCGATGCGGACCTGCGCTGGATTCCCGCGCTCTGCTATCGCAACGGCGTGATCGAGGAGTCGGGCGTGTCGGCCGCGGTGCTCGACCACCCGGCCAACGGCGTCGCCTGGCTCGCGAACAAGCTCGCCATGTACGAGCGCGCGCTCGAGCCCGGCCAGGTCATTCTCGCCGGATCGTTCATCCGCCCGATCCCCGCGCTTTCCGGCGACGAGTTCCGTGCCGTTTTCGGCCCGCTCGGATCGATCTCGCTCTGTTTTGCCTGAAGGTGGCCATGAACACACCCGCCAACGGATTCAAGCAGGCGCTCGCCGCGCGTCGCGTCCAGATCGGCCTGTGGCTCGGCCTGGCCGATCCTTACTGCGCCGAGATCTGCGCCGGCGCCGGCTTCGACTGGCTCGCGCTCGACGCCGAGCACGGCCCGAACACGATCCGGACGCTGCTCGCGCAGCTGCAGGCGCTGGCCGCATACCCGGTCCACACCGTCGTGCGCGCGGCCAGCGGCGACCCGGTGCACATCAAGCAACTGCTCGACATCGGCGCACAGACGCTGCTCATACCGCTGATCGAGACTCCCGAGCAGGCCCGCGCGGCGGTGCGCGCGGCACGCTATCCGCCCGACGGCGTGCGGGGGGTCGGCAGCGGGCTCGCCCGCGCATCCCGCTGGAATCGCTATGCCGACTACCTGCAGCGCGCCGACGAGGAGGTTTGCGTCCTGGTACAGGCGGAGTCCGCCGCAGCGCTCGCGAGCCTCGACGCGATCGCGCGCGTTCCGGGCGTGGAGGGCGTGTTCATCGGTCCGGCCGACCTCGCGGCGTCGCTCGGCCATCGCGGTCAGCCGGCGCACCCGGACGTCCGGGCGGCGATCGATCAGGCCATCGCCACGATCATCGCGGCCGGCAAGCCCGTTGGCATCCTGTCGGGCGACGAGACGCTGGCACGCGCGTTCCTGGCCGCCGGCTGCAGCTTCGTGGCGGTAGGCGTCGACGCGACGCTGCTGGCGCGCGCGACTTCGGCGCTGGCGGGCAGATTCAAGTCGCCGGACGATGCCGCTGCGCCGGCGCCGGTCCGCTAGCGGCGCACGGTCGTGCGGAAATTCGACGAATCGCTGCCGATGGCGCTGCTGCGCGCGCGCGAGCTGACGATGGGCTACTTCCGCCCGATGCTGAACGAGCACGGCCTCACCGAGCAGCAGTGGCGGGTCATCCGCGTGTTGCAGGAATATGGCGATCTGGAGTTTCACCAGCTTTCGCGCGTTGCGCTGATCCAGCCGCCGAGCCTGACCGGCATCCTGACCCGGCTCGAGCGCGCCGACCTGGTGCGCCGGGCGCGCTCGGCCTCCGACCAGCGTCGCCTGCACCTCTCGCTGTCGCGCGCGGGGTTGAGACGGTTCGAGACGGTGAGCCGCGAGGCCGAGCAGCGCTACGGGTTGATCGAGCGGCGGCTCGGACGAGCGCGGCTCAACTCGCTCATGAGGATCCTCGGGGAGTTCGATCGCCTCGAACCCGCGAGGGTCGCAGGCCGGCGGCGATCCCGTCGCTAGGGCCAGGACGCACGGCGCAACGCCGTCACCGGCCTCTAGGCGTCCCCCCAGACCCTGCGCGCCACCTCGACGACGAGCTCGAGCTTGCGCCACTGGTCGTCCTGCGACAGCGCATTGCCGTGATGCGTGCTCGAGAACCCGCATTGCGGCGAGAGGCACAGCCGCTCGAGCGGCACGTAGCGCGCGGCCTCGTCGATCCGACGCCGGAGCGCATCCGCGTCCTCGAGCTGCCCGAGCTTGGTGGTCACGAGCCCGAGCACCACGGTCTTGTCCGCGGGCAACAGCCGCAACGGCTCGAAGCCGCCCGCGCGCTCGGTGTCGAACTCCATGAAGAAGGCGTCGACGGCGCTTGCGAACATCGCTTCCGCCACCGACTCGTATCCGCCCTCGGCGACCCACGCGCTCCTGAAGTTGCCGCGACAGGTATGCATGGTCACCGTGAGGCCCGCAGGCCGCTCGGCGAGCGCGGCGTTGATCGTCGCCGCGTAGCTTCGCGGAAGCTCGTCCGGGTCGTCTCCATTGCGCCGGCAGGTGTCCCGCATCCTGGGGTCGCAAAGGTAGGCGAACGCCACGTCGTCCAGCTGCAGATAGGTGCAGCCCGCCCGGGCGAGGTGCGAGATGGCGACGCGGTAGGCCGCGGCGGCATCGGCCCAGAACTCATCGAGCGTCGGGTAGACCTCGCGCGAGATCACGTTGCGGCCGCCCCGCAAGTGCAGCATCGACGGCGAGGGAATCGTCATCTTTGGCGTCGCGGTCGAAACCGACTTCAGAAACTGGAAGTCCGCGGTCATGACCGGCTTCGTGCAGCCGATCCGTCCAGCGACGGTCGCGATCGGAGGCTGCTCGTCGGGACCGCCGAACTTGAGCCCCGGATTCGCGTCGATCGCGACGCCGTCGAGCTGCGTCAGGAAGTCGAGATGCCACCAGTCGCGACGGAACTCGCCGTCGGTCACCGACTTGAGACCGATGGCTTCCTGCCTTGCGACCGCGTCGCGGATCGCGCGGTCCTCGATCTCGGCGAGACGCGCGGCGGCGAGCTCACCCGCTCTCCACTGCGCGCGGGCCTGCGCCAGCTCTGCCGGCCGCAGCAGGCTGCCGACGTGATCGGCGCGGAACGGCGGTCGCAACTAATGGCGCTCCGGGGCGGTGCTGCGCTCGAGATCCGCCAGCTTCTTGAGCTGCCGGCGCATCAGCACGCCCGCCTTGTCGGTCGGGATGCTGATCTCCGGCAGACCGCCGTTGGCTGCAGCCAGCGCCTGCATATCGCTGATCTGCTGCAACGCGAACGCGTCCTCCTTGAACGCCTCGATCTGCGCCCTGATCATGAACTCGCCCATTTCCGCGTCGCCCGTCGCGAAGTTCCGCGCCTGCGCGGTCCAGTAATGGGTCGTGACCGGGCTCTCCGGCGTCACCAGCTGCGCGACCCGGACCATCGGCTGCGGCGACTGGGCTTCCTCCGGCAGATCGAGATTGCGGAAGATCCCGGTGTTGACGTGCAGACCCGGCGAGACGTAGCGGGAGCCCGAGCTGCGCAACGCGCGTGCGCCGGTCCAGCCGAGCGGCCGCGCGTAGATGGCGGGCAGCTCGCACTGGACGTGGCGCCAGACCTCGAGCTTCCCGTCCTCGCAGTCGACCTCGACGGGCGTGCGCGCGTACTCGGGCGTACCGAAGGTCCGCGCATGCAGAAAGCTAAGGTGAGACAGGTCCAGCAGGTTTTCGTGCAGATGCACGTAGCTGCCCCTGACGTACAGGTAGCCGACGCGCACGGCCCAGTCCGGGTGGTCGAGCCATTCCTGGTGCGGCGGACCGTCTGCGCCCGCCGCCGCACCCTCCTCGCCCATCCAGATCCAGACGAAAGGCCCGCGCTCGACGCTGCGGAATGCCCGCACGCGCACCGACGCCGGTACCGACTTCTGCATCGGGATCTCGATGCACCTGCCCGTCGTGTTGTAGCGCAGCCCGTGATAGCCGCAGACGATCGTGTCGCCGTCGACGGTGCCGTGCACCAGCGGGACCGAGCGGTGACAGCAACGGTTCGCGAGCGCCACCACCGCGCCGCCCTGCGTGCGAAACAGCACGACGCTGGTGCCGAGCGCGGTGCGCGCGATCGGCGTCCGGGTCACCTCGGTCGACTGCGCGATGACGTACCACGCGTTACGTATGAAAGGCGTGCTGCTGTCGGCCTGGTCCATCGGTGGCTCCGCGGGCCGCGCGCCGCTCAGCCTTCGAGTTCCTTCCACATCTCTCGATCGCGGTCCGCGGTCCAGATACGCGGATCGCGGATTCCGCCGGCTTCGTCGTAGGCGCGCGAGACGTCGAACGGCATGCAGTGGTCGAAGATCGCGAACTGTCCGAACGCGGGGCGCAGCCGCTCGCGGGTTTCGTGATAGATCTGCCGGAGGCTGCGCCCTGCGGTGCGCCCGGAGCGCACGCTCGCGAGCAGCTCGCTCACGAACTCGCGTGTCTGCTCGATGGCGAGCTGGCAGCGGTCCTTGCCCACCAGGGCATCGCCCCGTCCGGGCACGAGTGCGCGGGGCTCGAGCGCCGCCAGGCGCGTGAGTGTGGCAGGCCAATCCTCCAGGTACGCATCGCCGGTGTAGGGCGCTGCGCCAAATTCGACTAGGTCGCCGCTGAACAGGACCTCGCTCTCCGGCAGCCAGGCCACCGTGTCGCCCTTGGTGTGGCCGCGGCCGAGCTGCAGCAGCCGCACCTCGGTCTTACCGAGCCAGACGCGCATTTCATCGCGGAACGTGATGTTGGGCCAGGTCAGCCCGGGGATCGATTCCACGGCGCGGAACAGCCGTGGGAAACGCTCGACCTCGGATTTGTAGTCCTGCGCACCGCGCTCCGCGATCAGATCACGGGTGTCCTGGCTCGAGATGACGTGCGGGGCGCCATAGGCCGACGCGCCGAGCACACGGACCGCGTGGTAGTGCGACAGCACCACGTAGCGGACGGGCTGATCCGTGATGCCGCGAATGCGCTCGATCACGTCCTGCGCCATCACCGGGGTCGCCTGCGTGTCGAGCACCATGACGCCGTCGTCACCGACCACCACGCCGGAATTCGGATCACCCTCGGCGGTGTACGCGTAGGCGCCGCCCCCCAGGTCCGCGAACGTAATGCGCTTGTCGCCCAGGTCCGCCTGGGACGCGAATGCCTTGCTCATGATGATCGACCCCAGCGACTCGTCACCCCCGACTATACGCCCGGCCCGTGCTGTACCAGGCGCAAACCAATGGCATGATCGCGCAATGACGCAACCCCGCAAGCGCTACCCGTTCCGGGCGCCCCCCGAGCTCGCGGGCGCCCGTGGCCACTACCCCGTCGTCATCGCGGGCGCAGGCCCCGTCGGCCTGGCCGCCGCCCGCGACCTGGCTCTGCACGGCATCCGCAGCGTGGTCCTCGATGACGACGACAAGGTGAGCACCGGCTCGCGCGCCATCTGCTGGGCGAAGCGCACCCTGGAGATCTTCGATCGGCTGGGCTGCGCCGAGCCCATGATGGCAAAGGGGGTCACCTGGAACACCGGCAAGGTCTTCTACGGTGACGACCGTGAGCCCGTATTCAGCTTCGACCTGCTCCCCGACCGCAGCCAGTGCTTCCCGGCGTTCATCAACCTGCAGCAGTACCGCGTCGAGGAATGCCTCGTCGACTGCGTCGAGTCGACGCCGCTCGCCGAGCTGCGCTGGCAGTCGCGGGTCAGCTGGGTTCGCCAGCGCGAGGACCATGTCGAGGTCTGCGTCGACACACCCCAGGGCAGTTACCTCGTCGATGCCGACTACGTGATCGCGGCCGACGGATCCCGGAGCTCGATCCGCACGATGCTCGGCCTCGATTTCGCCGGCGAGGTCTTCCAGGATCATTTCCTGATCGCCGACATCCGGATGAAAGCCGAGCGGCCCTCCGAGCGCTGGTTCTGGTTCGATCCCCCTTTCGCGCGCGGACAATCGGCGCTGCTCCACAAACAGCCGGACGATCTGTGGCGACTGGATTTCCAGCTGGGATGGAATATCGAGCGGGACGCCGAGCTCGATTCCGCGCGCATTGCGCAGCGCGTGCGTCGCATGCTCGGCGAGGAGGCGGCGTTCGAGCTCGAGTGGTCCAGCATCTACACCTTCCAGTGCCGCATGCTCGATCGGTTCGTTCACGACCGCGTCATCTTCGCCGGCGATTCCGCACATCTCGTGTCGCCCTTCGGCGCCCGCGGCGCCAATGGCGGCGTGCAGGATGTCGACAATCTGTGCTGGAAGCTGGCGCTGGTGCAGCGGGGCGTCGCGCCGCGCTCTCTCCTCGACAGCTACGACGCCGAGCGGGTTCCGGCCGCGCGGCAAAACCTTCTGCATTCGACGCGCAGCACGGACTTCATCACGCCCAAGAACGCCGCCAGCCGCGCATTTCGCGACGCCGTGCTTGGACTGGCTCGCGACCATCTGTTCGCGCGCGCATTCGTCAACAGCGGCCGACTGTCGACGCCGGCCGTTCTCGGCAATTCGCCGCTCCTGCCGCCGGACACGGATGCGCCGGGCGCGGGGCTGCCACTCGGCGCACCGGCCACCGATGCGCCCATCCGCGTCCGCGGTGAGGCCGGCTGGTTGCTCAGAGAGCTTCGCGGCGGCTTCACCTTGTTGTGCTTCGGAGCCGAGCCCATTGCCCGGAAACCCCTCTCCGACCTGCCGGTGCCGGTCGAGGTCGTGCGCGTATCGGCCGACGGGCGGTCCGACCCGTCCGGCCAGACAATCGTCGATTCGCTCGGCAAGCTCGCCGACGAGCTGCGGGCGTCCCCGAACGCCTGTCTGCTCTTCCGGCCCGACCAGCATCTTGCGGCCGTCTGGCACCAGTTCGACCCCGTGCGGGTATCCTCAGCGGTGATGCATTGCATCGGGCGAGACAGGACATGAGCAGAAGCGAAGCTCCGGGTCGACCGCTTGCGGATCCCGATCGCTTCTATCAGGCGCTGGTCGACGCCCACGAAGGCCTGGATGCGGAGCAAAGCCTCCTGCTCAACGCCCGGCTGATCCTGCTGCTCGCCCAGCACCTCGGGAGCGACGAGCAGGCGCATGCCCTGCTACGGGAGGCCACGCACGGGATCGTTCCGCGGCAGGGTCCGGGCGGCGCTGGCTGAGGACAGCGACGTCCCGCCGATGATCACGTTCTTCTCCGCGCGGCATGCGCTCCACGCCCCGCTCTACGAGTTCCATCGCGGCGAACGGGTGCCGTGTTTCGAGACGCCGGCGCGAGCCGACATCGTGCGCGACGAGCTCTCGGCGCGGGGCCACGAGATCCGGACCCCGACGGCGGACAGTTCCGAGCTGCTCCGCCTGATTCACACGCCGCGGTACCTGGCCTTCCTGGAATCCGCCTGGGAGCAGTGGCTGGCGGTCGATCCCGCCAACCAGAGCCGTCAGCCGTTCCCGGCGGTCTGGCCCGTGCGCACCCTGCGCAGCGACGTGGAGCCCGTCGACTTCACCGCTCGACTCGGGCTCTATTCGATGGACAACGAAAGCCCGTTCGTCGCCGGAACCTGGGCGGCCGCGAAAGCTGCCGCAGACGCGGCGGTCAGTGCCGCCGCCCTTCTCGCGTCGGGCGAGCGAAGCGCGTTCTGTGCGACGCGTCCCCCCGGTCACCACGCCGGCGCCGACTTCATGGGAGGTTACTGCTTTCTCAACAACGCGGCCGTCGCGGCACAGGCGCTGCGCCTCCACGGATCCGCGCGTGTCGCGATCCTGGACGTGGACTACCACCATGGGAACGGAACGCAGAGCATCTTCTACCGCCGCGCCGACGTCCTGTACGTCAGCATCCACGGCGATCCGCGCACCGAGTACCCGTTCTACCTGGGCCACGCCGACGAGACCGGCGACGGTCCGGGCGAGGGCTTCAACCTCAACCTGCCACTGGCCGCCGGCAGCCCGTCGGGCGACTGGTTCGGGGCGCTGGACGTGGCCTGCGCCCGGATCGATCGCTATGACGCGAACGCCCTGGTCGTCTCCCTCGGGCTCGACACGTATGCCGGAGATCCGATCTCCGCGTTCAAACTGCAGTCAGATGACTTCGCCCGTCTGGGCGAGCGTCTGAAGAAGCTGGGTTTGCCCACCGCCTTCATTCTGGAAGGCGGCTATGCGACGGCAGAGCTCGGGGTCAATGCCGCGAACGTCTTGACCGGCTTCGAACGGACTTAAGCGTACGCCTTCGTCATGATCCGCAGCCGGCGGCGCTGCATCCGCAGCCGGTATTCGATCTCGCGCAGACGCGAGCGGAAGCTGGCCTCCTCCCACTTCTGCAGCAGGCGGCGCTTGCGGTCGGCGACCCACTCTTCGCGCACGCGCGCCCACTCCTCGAGCGCCCTGCGGAAGGCCGCGGCCTCCTCGCTGACGCGCCCCTTGATGCGCTCGAAGTGCTCGTCGTGGCGGTGCAGGCGCTTGCGCTCGAGCGCCCTTTCCATGCGCCTGAACTGCATCGCAAGCTGTGCACGGTGGATCCACATGTCCGGCACGCGCTTCAGGTCGCTCGCGAGCCCGACCCACGACAGCATGGAGATGAGCCACTTGCTCGGGTCGTACTGCCACCACCGCACGCCGTTGCGATAGTCGTTCTGAAAGATGTGGTGGAAGTTGTGGTAACCCTCACCGTAGGTGAGGAGCGCGAGCGCGCCGTTGTCGCGCGCCGAGTTCTCGTCGGTGTACGGCTGCGAGCCCCACATGTGCGCCAGCGAGTTGATGAAGAATGTCAGATGGTGGTTGACCACCAGCCGCAGCACGCCGGCGAGCAGCAGCGCCCCGATCGGATCGCCGAAAGCGAAGCCGCAGCCAAGCGGCACACCGAAGTTGAGCCCCACCGCGAGCGGCACGTACCAGCGGTGCTGGAACATCACCATCGGGTCGCGTTCCAGGTCCCTGGCGTTGGTGAAATCGTTCACGCCGCTCGGATAGTTACGCAGGATCCAGCCGATGTGCGAGAACCAGAAGCCGCGCTTCGCGCTGTAGGGGTCGCGATCGACGTCGTCGACGAAGCGGTGGTGCGTGCGGTGCTGCGAGGCCCAGGTCAGCACGCTGTGCTGCAGCGCCATCGTGCCGAAGAACATGTACGCCAGACGTACCGCCCAGTGCGCCTCATAGGTGCGGTGGGCCCACAACCGGTGATATCCCGAGGTGATCGACATGCCCGTCGCTGCCAGCAGGAAGGCGAACAGCAGCCACGCGGCCAGGCTGTAGCCGTGCACGAAGCCGTACCACGGGACGGCAATGAGCGCGACGAGCGGCGTGATGGTGAAGACCGAAGCCGTGACCCAGTTGACGGGCGCGTGCTCCGCGCGCTCGGGCGTTGCATTGTCCATCAGTGACTTTCCGCGGCTGACAGGGGTGAAAAAGCCGCGCTAGTCTAGCGGCTCCGCGGGGCTTGCGCTTGACAAGCGTAAGTCCTTGCCGTGAAAACGTTTTGCACGTCTCAATTGTTGATCGTTCCGGACCCGGAGGGCGAATCGTGCAGAGCGTATTCCTCGACTACGCGACGGTGAGCCATCGCGACGATCTCGATCCGTCGCGGCTCAAGCGCGCGCTGCCGGCCCTGGAGCTGCGGCCGCAGACGCCACAGGCCGCGGTGGCAGCGGCCATCGCCGGCAAAGACGCCGTGCTGGTGAACAAGCTCAGCATCACGCGCGAGGCGCTGCTCGCCGCGCCGTCGCTCAGGCTCATCGTGCTCGCCGCGACCGGCACCAACAACGTCGATCTCGACACGGCCGTAAGCCGCGGCGTGGCCGTGTGCAACCTGACGGACTACTGCACGGCCTCGGTCGTGCAGCACGTGTTGGGCACGCTGCTCTGCCTGACGCACCGGCTGCGCGAATACGACGCGCTGGTGCGCTCGGGTGCCTGGCAGCGCGGCGAGCAGTTCTGCCTGCTCGATTACCCGATCCGCGAGCTGACCGGCCGTCGTTTCGGCATCGTGGGCTACGGAACGCTCGGCAGGGCCGTCGGGCGCGCCGCACAGGCGTTCGGCATGCAGCTCGTGATCGCCGACCGGCCTGGCGGGAAACCGCGACCCGGGCGCCTCGCGCTCGAGGCGCTGCTGCCGACGGTCGACGTGCTGAGCCTGCACTGTCCGTTGACGCCCGCGACCGCCGGCCTGATCGGCCCGGCGCAGATCGCACTGATGAAGCCGGACGCGGTCCTGATAAACACCGCGCGCGGCGCATTGATCGACGGCGCGGCGCTTGCCGCGGCACTGCGCGCGGGGCGGCTCGGCGGGGCCGCCATCGACGTCCTGCCGCAGGAGCCCCCGATCGCCGGCGATCCGCTGCTCGCGCCCGACATACCGAACCTGATCGTCACGCCGCACGTCGCATGGGGCGCGCGCGAGGCCCGTCAGCGCTGCATCGACGAGATGGCCGCAAACGTCGAAGAGTTCCTGCGCGGCGGGCGCAGGGGAAGGGTGGTGTGATGCTCAGGGGAGCGGCGACCCAGCGGTCGTGAGGAGGACCAACCGGCCGCTCCAGACGGCGACGAACTGCTCCCGGGTAAGCATGGTGGCGTGAGCGCCGCGCTGTGGGTCCTGGAGCAGCACCCGGTCGTGCGCGTAGGCGCCGAGAACCAGGAACCCACCCTCTTTCAGCTCGGCCAGGGCCGGGAACGGCACGGCGACCAGCTTCTCCCAGGCGCAGGTCTGCTGCCAGGCGTCGTATCCGCGGTCCCGTGCGGTCGCCAGCATGTCGGCGACGCCGAAGTCACGCTCCAGCGCTGCCGAGCGCTCCGCGAAATCATCGACCTCGGCCCCAAGGCATTGAAGGACGAAGAGGAAGGCGGTCAGGCCGGAATGTTTGGTCGGATGGCCGAAGGCGTCCGGCGCGGGGACAGGCTGAATCTGGGACAAGGGAGCGAGGGCGGCAGTTCTGGTCTCTGTGGACCATATGTTGCCCGCAGCGGGCTGTCAAAGGCGGGCGCCCCCGGACTGGGTCTGATTCGGGGGCAACAACCGGGATGCCGCTTGCGACAGGCGGAGCCGAGAATCCAAGGCATGGCCACCGCCCCAGACACGAGCTCCGACAAACGGCACGCGACGGGTGAGTGTCCGCGCTCGACCGCCGAGCGCATCGTCGGTCTCGACTGGCGGCAGGTCGCGGACGAGCTCGACGAACGCGGCAACGCCGTCATCGAGTCCCTGCTGGACGCCCGGGAGTGCGCGCACCTCGCCGGCCTCTACGACGCTCCGGGAGTGCATCGCAGCCGCGTCGTGATGGAGCGACACGGCTACGGCCGGGGCGAGTACCGCTACTTCGCCTACCCGCTCCCGCCGCTCGTCCAGGAGCTGCGGAGCGCGCTCTATGCGCAGCTGGCGCCGGTCGCGAACCGCTGGAGTCAGATGGTGGGATCGCCGTTGCGGTATCCGCCGGAGCACGCCAGCTACCTCGAGCTCTGCCACGCCGCGGGCCAGCGACAGCCGACCCCATTGCTGCTTCGCTATGCGACCGGCGACTACAACCGCCTGCACCAGGACTTGTACGGCGAACATCTGTTTCCACTGCAGATCACGATCCTGCTGTCACGCCCGGGGCGCGATTTCACAGGTGGCGAGTTCGTGCTCACCGAGCAGCGGCCGCGGATGCAATCACGCGCGGAAGTCGTGCCGCTCGGCGAGGGCGATGCTGTGGTCTTCGCCGTGAATCACCGTCCGCTGCGCGGCAGGCGCGGCGTGAACCGTGTGCGCACGCGGCATGGCGTCAGCCGCGTCCGCTCCGGAGAGCGCCGCACCCTCGGGGTCATCTTTCACGACGCCCGCTGAGCGGCCCGCTGCGACCCGGTCGCTTCACTGCAGGTTCAGTACCTGCGCGGCCCATTGCAGGACCGGGCGGACGCGCGGCGAGACGAGCCGCAACGCCTGCTCGTAGTCGACCCACCGGTACTCGTTGTGCTCGGGACGGCCGAGCTCGTCGCTGAACGGGAGGGTGACCGCCTCGGTTTCTGTGCGTGCCAGGAAATACTCGGCCACCTTGCCGCGGCTGTACGGGCCGGTGAGCGTGGAGGCATGGCCCCAGTCGAAGCGGAGGTCGTCGATGAGCGACTCCTCGCGCACCTCGCGCACGGCGGCGGCGCGCGGGTCTTCCCCGCGCTCGACCATGCCCTTGGGGAAGTCCCAGTGGCTGAAAGCGCGCAGCAGCAGGAAGCGCCAGCCCGAGGGTGTTTCGCGCACGACGACGACGCCGGCGGAAAGCCGTGGGGGGCGGGCGGTCATGGCCTCAGTATAGGAGACCGTCTGACACACGCTGTCAGTCGAGATTTCCTCTACGAGCTGCGGCAGGTTACCGCCCGCCGAATGTCCCGGCCCTCAGGAGCACCCGATGGACGGTGTCCGCCGCCCGTGCCTCGCTTCGCCGATGCGCCGACCCACCGCTGCGGTTGCAGCGCTGCTGTTCGCCGGGATCCTCTGGCACGGATCCGTCGCCGGCGACACGCCGGCCGAGCCGCCGGCCTTGCCGCGTGCAAGCCCCGAATCCGTCGGTCTCTCGACGGCGGCGTTGGGGCGGCTCGACCGGGTGCTCGAGGCGCTGGTCGCAAGCGGCGAGCGCCCGGGTTTCGTCGTGCTGGTCGCACGGAAGGGCAAGATCGCTCACTTCGAGGCGTTCGGGTTCGGGGACGTCGAGCGACGTCGGCCGATGCGGCCCGACAGCCTGTTCCGCATCTACTCGATGACCAAGCCGGTGACGAGTGCCGCCCTGCTCACCCTCTACGAGGAAGGCCGGTTCCAGCTCACCGACCCGCTCGAGGTCCATCTGCCCGCGTTCGCGAATCTGCGGGTGCTGGCCGGCACCGGCGCGGACGGCGAGATGCAGCTCGCGGCGCCGGCGCGGAAGGTCACGGTGCAGGACGTCTTTCGCCACACGGCGGGGTTCAGCTACGGCATCTTCAGCGACACACCGGTGGATCTTTCCTACCGGAAGGCCGGAGTCAGCTACGGCGACGCCGGCTCGCTCGCCGAGCTGGTGGACAGGCTGGCGACACAACCGCTCCTGCACCAGCCCGGAACGCAGTGGCACTACAGCTTTGCGCACGACGTGCAGGCGCGCCTGGTCGAGGTGCTGTCCGGCAAACCCTTCGATGAGTTCCTGCGGG
>JBQGDL010000012.1:0-47066 GCA_052039045.1 Steroidobacteraceae bacterium | reverse complement strand
CGCAACGTCGCAGGCTCGCGCCGCGCGCAGGAGCTCTGCCGGCGTCTCGACGGACGGGCGCTCGAGCTGCAACTCACCGGCACGCCGCTCGCGATCTTCCTTACAGCACGCGACGGACGGATCGAGGTCGCCGAGCGGCGCGACTCCCCGGCGGATGCGCGACTCTCAGGCACGCCGCTCGCGATGCTCGCGCTCGCGGGCCCGCAGGCGGACGGCGGACTGCGCAGCGGCAACGTCCGAATCGAGGGCGACGCGGAGATCGCACAGGCATTCCGGGAGCTCCTCGAGCAGACGCGGCCGGACTTCGAGGAAGAGCTGTCGCGGGTGGTGGGCGACGTCGCCGCCCGCCGCGTCGCGAATCTTGCACGCGGGCTGATCGACCTCGGCCGCCGCGCCGCCGATTCGCTCGCGACGAGCGCGGCCGAGTATCTGCAGGAGGAAGGCCGCGACGTGCCGGTGCGGCTCGAAGTCGAGGAGTTCCTGCACGAGGTCGACCGCCTGCGCGACGACGTCGAGCGGTTCGAGGCGCGACTCGGAGGGCTTGCGCCGCGCCGCGGCGGCAGCCGCGGCAGCGCCGGCAGACGCGCGCGGCGGTCCGGCTGACGATGCGTCCGCGCGTGATCGGCCGTCTGCTGACCATTCAGCGCGTGCTGGTGCAGCACGGGCTCGACGACATCATCCTCGCGACACACCTGTTCCGGCCGCTGCGCTTCGTGTTCTACCTGTCGCCGGCGACCTGGTTCGAACGCCGGCGCGGCGGCACGCGCGGCGAGCGCATCCGGCTCGCCTTCGAGGCGTTGGGACCGATCTTCGTCAAGTTCGGCCAGGCGCTCTCCACGCGGCGCGACCTGCTCCCGGAGGACGTAGCGGATGAACTCGCCAAGCTGCAGGACCGCGTGCCGCCGTTTCCGGGCGCCGAGGCGCGCGCAATCGTCGAGCGCGCCTACGGCCGGCCGCTCGAGGCGGTGTTTGCCAGCTTCGACGAGGCGCCGCTCGCGGCGGCCTCGATCGCGCAGGTGCACGCCGCGACGCTCCCCGATGGCCGCGAGGTCGTGGTCAAGGTGCTGCGCCCGGGGGTGCGCGCGGAGATCGAGCGCGACCTCGAGGTGATGCACCTGCTGGCGCGCTTCGCCCGGGACTATTACGGCGAGGCGCGCCGGCTGCGGCCGATGGAAGTGGTGCGCGAGTACCAGAAGACCATCCTCGACGAGCTCGATCTGATGCGCGAGGCGGCGAACGCCTCGCAGTTGCGGCGCAACTTCGAGGGCTCCGATCTGCTCTACGTCCCGGAGGTGAACTGGGACCTGTGCCGCGCCGACGTGATGGTGATGGAGCGGATCCGTGGCGTGCTGATCAGCGACGTCGCGGAGCTCAAGGCACGCGGCGCCAACATCCAGCGGCTCGCCGAGAATGGAGTACAGATTTTCTTCACGCAGGTGTTCCGCCACAACTTCTTCCACGCCGACATGCATCCGGGAAACATCTTCGTGCGGCTCGAGGATCCGGAGCACCCGCGCTACGCGGCGGTCGATTTCGGCATCGTCGGCACGCTCGACGCGCGCGACCAGCACTACGTCGTGGAGAACTTCCTCGCGTTCTTCGACCGCGACTACAACCGCGTTGCGCGGCTGCACGTCGACTCCGGCTGGGTGCCCGCCGGCACGCGCGTCGACGAGTTAGAGTCCGCGGTACGCACGGTCTGCGAGCCGATCTTCCAGAAGCCTCTTTCGGAGATTTCCTTCGCGCAGGTGCTGCTGCGGCTGTTCGAGACCGCACGGCGCTTCCAGATGGAGGTACAGCCGCAGCTGATCCTGCTGCAGAAGACGCTGCTGCAGATCGAGGGTCTCGGCCGGCAGCTCTATCCGGAGCTCGATCTCTGGAAGACCGCGCAGCCGATCCTGCGCGAGTGGGCGACGGAGCGGATGAGCGGGCGGTCCTTCGCGCAGGAGCTGCGCCGCCACCTTCCGGACCTGAGCGAGGCGGTCCGCACGCTGCCGCAGACACTGCAGACGCTCGCCCAGCACGCTTCCGAGGGGCGTTTCCTCGTGCGCGTCGAGCAGCCGGGCATGGAGAAGTTGCGCGAGGAGCTGCGTCTGGCGTCACGGCGTCGCGACGGCACCACGGTGGGCGCGGCATTGCTGCTCGGCGGCATCGTGTGGACGGCAGTAGGGGCGTCGCTCGTGCCGGGGCTCGCGCTCGCCGCGGCGGGCGGCATAACGATACTGTACTCGCGGCGCAGCCGCTGAGGCGCTCAGCCGCCCGCGGGCTGGACCTCGATCCAGGTAGCGCTGGCGCGCGCGCAGAGCTCGCCCTCGACGTCGAAGATCGCCGTGCCGGCGAAGTGCTTGCGGCCCTCGGCGCCGATTCGCCAGCCGATGACCGTACACGGATCGCCGGTGCGCACGCGGCGGTCGAGGTGGGCCTGCATCTCGCCGAGCAGCATCGTGCTGCCGTCGGAGACGGCGAAGAAGCCGGGGCAGTCGAGCGCGGCCCAGTGGTAGCGCACGGCGACTTTGCCGTCACCGGCGTCGAGCGAGTCGGCAGGAAGCCAGGGCGCGGCGACGAGCCCCGAATCCAGCATACCCGGGAAGATCCGCAGCCCGTCGCCGCGGCGCCGCTGCGGTCCGCACACGAAGCACTCCGGGAACGGATGCTCGCGAAAGCCCGCGTAGTGCTGCGAGGCCCAAACCGCCTCGACGTAACGCGGCGGCTCGGGCACCGCGAGCGACATGCGCGCCACCGCAGCCGTCGCCACCGTGCCCTCTGCGGACTCGAGCCGCCAGGTCCCCTCCCCGTCTTCCACCAGCGGCAGAGGCGTCTCGAGCGGCGGCGGACGGGTGAGGCGAACGCGCAGATCGGTCTGCAGCGCCTCGGCGATGATCCCGCACACGTAGCCGCCGTTGCCGGAATCCGACGGGCCGTTGAAGCGTCGCTCGATGGTGAGCGTCGTCACGGCGAGATGCTACCCGACGGGCCGGCCCCGCAATTCCAGCACACGGCAAACTGCCCCTCGATCCGCTCCCCGCAGCCGGGGCACGCCCACGGCTCGGCGGCAGGCGACGGCCGCAGCGCGAGGTCGATCAAGCCACGCGCGCGTAGCACGTCGCCCGGTCGCTGCACCCAGAGCTCGGGCCAACATTCGAGAAAAGGGATCTCGCCCATCACGCCCGCCAGCTGGTCGTTGCGGATCTGGCAACCGATCCCCTCGGCCGCCAGGACATTGCGCAGATGAGCGATCTCTACGAGAGACGGGGCGGTATGTACCTTGCGCACTGTGGCGTACTTCGCAGGGCGGGCTGCCGTGACTAGCATATCGCGATGGGTGACGAAGCAGAGATTGCGCGTCTGACGCGCCGTTTGCCGGGGCGCCGCGCCTTCGTCACCGGGGCGGCGAGCGGTCTGGGACGCGCCTTCGCGCTCGCGCTGGCCCGCGAAGGCTGGTGGCTCGGGCTGGTGGATGTCAACTCGGCGCGCCTCGAACGCGTCCGTGCCGAGGTGGAGGCCGCGGGCGGCCGCGCTGCGGCCTGCACCGGCGACGTGGCCGTAGCGGAATTCGTCGCCGACGCGCTCGCAGCGTTCGCGGGAGAGACCGGCGGACTCGACCTGCTGATCAACAATGCCGGAGTCGCCGCGGCCGGGGCCGTCGAGGTGACGCCGGCCGCTGACTGGCGTTGGGCAGTCGACATCAACCTGCTCGGCGTAGTGCACGGCTGTCGAGCAGCCGTGCCGCTGATGCGCAGGCAGGGCTGCGGCGTGATCCTCAACATCGCGAGCTCCGCGGGCTTCGCGGCAGCTCCCCGGATGGGCGCGTACAACGCGAGCAAGGCGGCCGTGATCGCGCTCACCGAGACGCTCGCCGGCGAGCTGTCCGGGTCCGGCGTGCAGGTGTCGGTGGCAATGCCCGGCTTCTTCCGCACCGGCCTGCTCGAAACCATGCGCGCCCCGGCCGCGGAGAGCGCGATGGCTCAGCGGCTGATGGAGCGCTCTCCCCATGACGCGGCCGACGCCGCGCGCGCCATCCTTGCCGCGACCGCGCGCGGGCGGCTGTACATCGTCTGGCCGCGGGAATACGTCTGGCTGTGGCGTATCAAGCGCTTCGCGCCGCTGCGCTTCCTCAGGCTCGTGCAGCGGATGCGGGGCGCGACGACGTCGGGGCGGGCGGAGCATCCACGGCCAGAATGAACCGCGTGTAGATCTCCGGCAGACGCTCGAGCACGAAGCTCTTGCCGAGCAGATCGCTGTCGGCGATCGCGCGCTTCAGCACCGGCAGCGTCAGCGCCTCGATGGCGGCCGAGGCGACCGGTGCATAGCTCAGATGCCACGGCTCGATACCGGCGCCGCCCCGATCCGTGCCGTACGGACGGTGAAAGCCGAAACGCTGCATGTTGTCGTCGAGCCAGGCGCCAAGACGCGCGAATACCCCGCCCGGGGCGTATTCGGACGGCAGCAGCTGCACTTCGTAACCGGCCGGCATGGCAGCCGCGTCGATCACGTCGACGTCGGTGCCCCAGTGGTGGCGGCTGCCGCCGGGCAGCGCCGACCAGCAGAGGATCGCGTCGACGCGCTCGGCTTCGCGGAGCGTGGCGTGATCGAGCGCGCGCCCCGCCCGGTCGTACAGTGGGCGCTCGCCGCGCCACTTGCGGTTCCAGAGCGCGAGCTGGCGGTCGAAGTCGCGAAAGCTCGACGCCGGCACCAGCTCGATGCCGGCGCGCGCGGCCGCGTCGCGCATGGCGAGCAGCGAAGTGACCACGGCGTAGTGAAGCGCACAACGCGGCTGATCGAGGTCGATGATGTGCGTCCGGGCGCGCCCGGTCAGCTCGTGTTCGTTCATTCGGCCCCTCTGCGCCGCGAAATATACCGCGGCCTGCGGCGCCCGACGGCAGCCGAGTATCGGTATCCGGTTCGACGTCACGGCACGACATGGCAGGAAAAGCGCCATTTCTGCGGCATTTGACCGGAAATCCGCGCATCCGCGCCGGCACGAGCCGCTATGATAGCGGCGGGGGTTGTGGCGCCGTGCCATAAGGCCGGCGGAGTCGCAGCTCCGCGGCAACCAAGATGCAGCGCAGCAGCTTGAAGGCGCGTTATGTCCTCACCGTGCTGGTCGCGGGCGTCCTGCTTACGGCTTGCGCGGCGCTCGCGCTCTATTTCGGCGGGCGGCTGACTCTCGTCATCGGGATCGGGCTGGCGCTGTCGCTGCTCGCCGCCGCGATCAGCGCCGTGCTCATCACGCGCGCCGACCGCGGGATGTTCGCGGTGATCACCGACCCCGACCGCACCGACCGCGGCCACCCGTCGGAGCCGCTGCCACCCAGCGGCGTGCCCGGGACGAGCGCGCTCGAGGACGCTCTGGAGCGCATGCGCGCCGAGTTGACCCGCACCACGATCTCGCGCGACTACCTCGAGACGCTGCTCAACAGCATGGGCGAGGCGGTGCTGGTGGCCTCAGCCGACGGGCGCATCCGCACCATCAACGCCGCGGCGAGCAGGCTGCTGGGGCGCAGCGCCGCCGAGCTCGCCGGCGTCGACTTCGGGTCGCTGATCGCCACCGAGCACCGTGCCGCATTCGACCTCGCGCGGGTGCTCGACGCTCCCGGCGAGACCGTCGTTCGCACGGCGCGCGGCCAGACGATCCCGGTAGCGATCAGCGCTTCGCCGGTGTCGAGCGCCGACCCCGCCTTCCAGGGCCACATCTTCGTGTTGCGTGACATCACCGAGCGCAAGCGCGCCGAGCGCCGCATCCGTTATCTGGCGCGCTTCGACGCGCTGACGCGGATGCCGAACCGCATGCAGTTTCAGCATCTGCTGCAGCAGGCGATCGCGCGCACGACGCGGCAGGGGCGCGGGCTGGTGCTGCTGTACGTCGATCTCGACAACTTCAAGGACATCAACGACACCTTCGGGCACGAGTCGGGCGACCGCATCCTCGAGACGATGAGCGAGCGGCTGTCGCACGTGCTGCCCCGCGAGTCGGTGGTCGGCAGGCTGGCGGGCGACGAGTTCGCTATCTTCGCCGAGAGCGGCGACGAGGCGCGCGAACGCCATGAGCAGGCGAGCGCGCTGGCACGGCTGGTGCTGCGCGAGATTGCGCGCCCGGTCCACATCGGCGAGCACGAGATGGAGGTCACGGCGAGCATTGGCATCGCGATCTGCCCCGAGCACGCCGACAACGTCATCGATCTGATCCGCGACGCGGATGCCGCGATGTACCACGCCAAGCGCGCCGGTCGGAACTGCCATGTGCACTACGCGCCCGAGATGAACGCGGCGGCGGTCGAGCGGCTGCTGCTCAAGAGCAAGCTGCGGCGCGCGCTCGACCGCAACGAGTTCTTCGTTCGCTATCAGCCCAAGGTCGATCTGGCGAGCGGCCAGATCGTGGGCGCGGAGGCGCTGCTGCGGTGGCGGCTGCCGGGCCACGGCGACATCGCACCGGCGCAGTTCATCCCGCTGGCGGAAGAGTCGCGGCTGATCCTCGACATCGGTGCCTGGGTGCTGAACCAGGTGTGCAGCGACTACGCCGTCTGGCAGACGCGCGTTGCCGACCCGGGACGGGTGGCGATCAACCTGTCGCTCAAGGAGCTCTCGCAGGCGAGCTTCATCCCGCACTGTCGCTCGGTGTTCGAGCAGCACGGCGTCTCCCCGGCTCGCGTCGAGCTCGAGATCACCGAGACCACCCTGATGATGGACGCGGCGCGCACGCTGCCGCTGCTCGACGAGCTTCGCGCGATGGGCGTGCACCTGTCGATCGACGACTTCGGCACGGGTTACTCGAGCCTGAGCGCGCTGCAGCAGTTTCCGATCGGCACCCTCAAGATCGACCAGTCGTTCGTGCGCGACGCGGCGGGCGACCCGGACGACGCGACCATCGTGCGCACGATCATCGAGATGGGCCGCAGTCTGGGCCTGCAGGTGGTCGCCGAGGGCATCGAAACCGACGAGCAGCGGCAGTTCCTCGTACGCAGCGGGTGCCAATACGGCCAGGGGCGGCTGTTCGGCGAGCCGATCGCCTCCGACGAGTTCCTCGACATGATGGTTCGACAGTCGACCGGCGAGCACCCGGTGCTGCGCCTGCGGCCGCGAGCGTAGTCGGGCTCCAGAGGTTGCTCGCCGTTGCCTGGGCCGAGCGACGGCGAGCCGCAGCCGAAACCAGCATCGCTGACGAGTGAGCTACGCGCGGGCGGCCTCGCGCGTCGCGGCGACGATCCTGCCGATGACCTGCCGCGTCGCGTCGTCGAAGGCGGCCATCACGGCTTCGCGGCGATCCGCCGCGGCGGTGACACTGGCCTCGGCCGGGAAGCTCGCGAGCCGCGCGCCCTTGCCGTCGAGCAGCGTGACCTGCATCCCGACGTGCACGACCGGCGCGCCGCTGCCGTCGTTCGCCGCCTCGAAGCGCCGCAGCTCGATCTCGAGCGCGTATTCGCTCGGCACGCGGCTCGGCACCGCGACGACCGTCGCGAACCTGCCGTCGGCGGCGAGCGCCTGTACGAGCAGGCTCTGCAGCATGAGCGGCGCCGGCTCCGCCCAGCGCACGCCCGCGTAGTAGTCGAATCGGGTCTGCGGACCGGCCACGGCGATCCGCTCGGTATCGAGCGCCAAGGGAGCCCGCGGGCGTCCCACGGCCAGCACCGACGGCAACGCCCCGCCGGCGTCGGGCAGCGGCGGCGCGGTGAGCCGGAACACCTCCGGGTGGTCGCGGCTCGACTCGAGCGCCGAACCAATGCAGCCCGTGCACAGCGCGGCTGCAACCAGCAGCGCCATCGTCCGTCTCATGGCGGAAGCTCCCTGCCCGAATCCGATTGCTCGCGCAGCAGCGCGGAAGGATTCTCGCGCAGCTGGCGCGCGAGCGCCCGCACCTCGGCACTCGTGTCGCGCACCTCGTTGACGAGCTGCTGCAGATCCCCGCCGCCCGAGCCCGCGAGCTGCGACAGCGTGCCCTCGTTGCCGACCACGATGCGCTCGATGCTGGTGGCGGTGCCGGACAGTTTCTCGGCAGCGACGCGCACGCTGGCGAGCGACGCCGCGAGGTCCGGTCGCGACTCGTCCACGACCTCGCCGAGCTGGCGCGACAGCGCCGCCACCTCCGCCGACGTCCCGCGCAGCTCCTCTGCCAGTGCCGAGGCGTTGCGCGCCAGCCCGGGCAGCTCCCCGGTCGCCTCGCGCAGGTTGGCGAGTGACTGGTGCACGGCTTCCAGGTTGCTGTCGGCCAGCAGGGTTTCCACGCGCTCGAGCACCTTCGCGGCGCGGCCGATCGCGTCCGGCAGCCGCTCGAGAAACGCCTCGATGTCACCCTTGCGCGCACGGATGACCGGATAGCGCTCGCCTTGCGCGAGCGGCGTCGAGGCGACGCGGCGCGGATCCTCGCGCAGGTCGATGTACAGCAGTCCGGTGAGACCGAGCAGGCCCAAGCGCGCCTCGGTGGCGCCCGAGATCGGCGCGGTGGAATCGATCTGGGCGACGATCTCCACGCGCCGCGGGTTGTGCGGATCGACCCGCAGCCGCTCCACGCGGCCCACATCCACGCCCAGGTAACGGACCGGGCTCCCCTCGGCGAGACCGCTGACACTGCCGAAGAAATGGATCTCGTAACGCTCGTAGTCGCGCCGATCGCTGGCATCGGAGTACCACCAGACGAACCCGAATGCGAGCGCGACGGTCACGAGCGCGAACAGGCCGACCACGGCGTAACGCGCTTCACGCTCCACCGCTCTTTTCCTCTGCGGCCCCGTCGCGGCCCCGCGGCCCGTGGAAATATTCGCATATCCAGGGGTGCTCGTGTTCTCGGATCCGGGGCAGCGTGTCCACGATGGCCTTGTTGTCGACGAGCACCGCCACACGGTCGCACGTCCTTATCAGGGTGTCCAGATCGTGGGTCACCATCACGATGGTGAGCTTCAGGGTGCGGCGCAGGTACAGCACGAGCTCGTCGAAGCCGGCCGCGGCGATCGGGTCGAGACCGGCGGTGGGCTCATCCAGAAACAGCAGCACCGGATCGAGCGCCAGCGCGCGCGCAAGCGCCACGCGCTTCACCATGCCGCCCGAGAGCTGCGCCGGATACTTCTCCGCCGTGTCGGGCGGCAGCCCGACCATTCGCAGCCGCAGCTCGACCAGCGCCGCGTGGTCGCGGTCGTCGAGATCCATCGCCTCGGCGACGGGCAGGGTCAGGTTCTGGGCGACCGTGAGCGAGGAGAAGAGCGCGCCGTGCTGGAAGGCGACCCCGTAGCGCCGCTTGATCTCGCGCAGCTCGACGGGCTCCATGCAGGTGATCTCGCGGCCCTCGACCAGCACCGTACCCGAGTCCGGATGCCGCAGACCGATAATCGTCCGCAGCAGCACGGACTTGCCGCTGCCCGAGCCGCCCACGATGCCGAAGATCTCCCCCGGGAACACATCGAGACTCACGCCGTCGTGCACGACCTGCGCGCCGAAGCGGTTGACCACATCGCGTACCGCGACCACCGCTTCCATACGGCTCAGAAATCGATCTCGAGAAAGAAGATCGCGAACAGCGCGTCCGCGAAGATCACCAGGAAGATCGACTGCACGACCGCGACGGTCGTGAGCCGGCCCAGCTCGCGCGACGACTCGCGCACCTGCAGTCCACGCATCGTGCCGGTGAGCGCGATCAGCGCGCCGAACACGGGTGCCTTGATCA
Source organism: Steroidobacteraceae bacterium (assembly GCA_052039045.1). GTDB lineage: Bacteria > Pseudomonadota > Gammaproteobacteria > Steroidobacterales > Steroidobacteraceae > DATJKD01. The sequence continues at coordinate 37,414 of JBQGDL010000012.1, read as the reverse complement.
GCCCGGCCCAGAAGGTCGTGTCGGCGATCGCCGCGTCGAGCCGCGTGAGGAACTGCGGCCACGGCAGGTCGAGCAGCAGTCTGGTGAGCAGCGCCCCGCCCGCGAGCCCCATCGCATCGGCCACGATCGTGAGCAGCGGCATCGCGATCACGAGGCCGAGCACGCGCGGCAGCACGAGGACCTCGAACGGATCGAGGCCGAGCGATTCGAGCGCATCGACCTCCTCGTTGAGCTTCATGACACCGAGCTCGGCCGCGTAGGCGCTGCCGGTGCGGCCGGCGACCATGATCGCCGTGAGCAGCACGCCGAGCTCGCGCAGCACGCCGATCGCGACCACGTCCACGGTGAAGATCTCGGCGCCGAACGGCCGCAGCTGCTGGGCACCGATGTAGGCCGAGATGACGCTGATCAGGAAGGCGATCACGGCGACGACGGGCACCGCCTGGACGCCGGTCTCGTAGGCGTGACGCACGACGGACGGCAGGCGCAGCCGGCGCAGGCTCCGCCAGGCGGAGGCGGCGGTGAGCAGCGCGCGGCCGCCAAAACCGAGCTCGGTGATGCCGTTCTTGAGCCGCGTCTCGATGGTGCGACCGAACCGGATCAGCCAGCCCTCGGGCGGTGCCGGCGGAGCCCGGGCGCCGACCTCGGGCAGCTCCGCAAAGAAGGCGAAGTGGTCTGGTGGCGAGCCGTCGATCGCGGCCGTCGCGCTGCCCGCGTCGGGCTCGCCGAGCGCACGGTACAGGAGCCACGCGGGGCCGATGTCGAATTCGCCGGTCCGGGTCAGGTCGATGCGCAGCGTCTTCCTGCCGGCGTCGCCCACCGCAACAAGCGCAGTCGCCAGCACCGGCGCGTCGGCCATGCGGCAGTCGCCCTCGAGGCGCAGACGGCCGGCGGCCGGGTCGCTCTCAGCAACGAACGGCATGCAGGACCGGCGCAGGAATCCCGCTCATCGGCGGAATGCTAGCATCGGCCCGGGCCCGTCCGGTGGGAAGCGATGAGCGGCGCAATCCTTACACAGATCCTGGTGCTGCTGGCCGGGTCTTTGCTGGTGCTCGCACTGGTGCGGCGCTTCGCACTGCCGCCGATCCTGGGCTATCTGCTCGTCGGAATGCTGCTCGGACCGCATGCTCTCGGCGTACTGGACGACGACGAGGCAATCCGCACGCTGGCGGACATCGGCGTCGTGTTTCTGGTCTTTACGCTCGGGCTCGAGTTCTCGCTCGCGCGGATGGTGGCGATGAAATCCGAGGTGCTCGGCGTCGGCGGTCTGCAGGTGCTGGTCACCACCGTCGTCGTCGGCGCCGCGGCCCTGGCGTTCGGCGCCACGCTCCCGGTCGCGATCGTGCTCGGCGGCGCCGTGGCGATGTCCTCGACGGCTATCGTGATGCGCCAGCTTGGCGACGAGCTCGAGCTCGGACGGACCCATGGCCGGCTCGCGCTCGGCATCGTGCTGTTCCAGGATCTCGCATTCGCGCCCCTGCTCGCGCTCGCGACCTCGATCGCCGCGGCCGACGACGACGTGCTGAGCGCGGGATGGCTCGCGAGCATGGTGGTGCGCGCGGTGCTCGCGCTGGTGATCGTGCTGGCGGCGGGGCGCTGGCTGCTGCGCCCGCTGTTCCACGAGTTCGCGCGGCACCGCAGCACCGAGACCTTCACGCTCACCGTGTTATTCGTGGTTCTCGGCGGCGCCTGGGCAACGCACGCGCTCGGCCTGTCGATGGCGATAGGCGCGTTCCTGGCAGGCCTGCTGCTCGCGGAGACCGAGTTCCGCTACCAGACCGAAGCCGTCATCAAGCCGTTCCAGGACATCCTGCTCGGGCTGTTCTTCGTCTTCGTCGGGATGATGCTGGACGTCAAGCTGCTGCTCGCGCAGCTGCCACTCGTGCTGCTGCTGCTCGCCTCGCTGATCGTGGTCAAGACCGTGATCGTTGCCGCGATCGTGCGCGGCTTCGTGCACAACACGCGCAAGGCGCTGCGCACCGGGATCACGGTCTGCATGGGCGGGGAGCTCGGATTTGCGCTGCTCACCGTGCTGCTGAACGGCCGGCTGGCGCCGACCGAGCTCGTACAGCCGCTGCTGACGGCGGTGGTGCTGTCGATGCTGATCGGTCCGCTGCTGGTGCGCTACAACGGCCGGATCGCCGACCGGCTGCTGCGACGCGAATCGACGCTGCCGTCCGACGGAGTGTTCGAGACCGTGGTGACTCGCGACATCGCGCAGCGCGAGCACGTGATCATCTGCGGCTTCGGCCGCGTCGGGCAGAACCTCGCGCGGGTGCTGGAGAAGCGCGGCTTCGAATTCCTCGCGCTCGATCTCGACCCGTTCCGCGTCCGCGACGCCCGCCAGGCCGGCGACCCCGTGGTCTACGGTGATGCGACGCAGATCCACGTGCTGCGTGCGCTCGGGCTCGACCGCGCGAGCGTCGTGGTCATCGCCGTCGACAAGCTCGATCCGGCGCTGAAGATCGTGCGCGCGGTCCGGGAGCTGCGGCCCACGGTGCCGGTGCTGGTGCGAACGGAGGACGACAGCGGGCTGGAGGCGTTGCAAGGTGCGGGCGCGACGGAGGTGGTACCCGAGATCTTCGAGACCGCGTTGTCCATCGTCTCGCACGTACTGCTCTACCTCGACGTGCCGCCGGCCGATGTGGCGGAGACCACGGAGGACATCCGTCACGGCCGCTACGCGCTGTTGCGCAACGTGTTCCGGCGACGCGACGCACGTGCGCCCGACCCAGCCGAGCATTCGCTGCTGCGTCAGCACCTGCGCACCGTAACGCTGCCGCCGGCGGCGTACGCCGTCGGCCGCACGCTCGGGGATCTCGGACTCGATGCCGGAAACGTGGCGGTCAACGCGCTGCGCCGGGAGGGAATCGTGGGCCGCGACCCCGATCCGGCGACGCGCCTGCGGGAGGGCGACGTCGTGGTGCTGTTCGGCACGGCCGAGGATCTTGAACAGGCCGAATCACGGCTGCTGATGGGCTGACGTCTTGCGGTCCCGCCGAGGGCCGCTGCGCCGGCCGCGCGAGCCGCTACCCGTGCCCGCCTGAGCCGGAGCGCGCTGCCGCGGCGGCTCAGCCGCCGGACTTGCGGCGCGCACCGCTCGTGCCGAGAAGCTCGCTCGCGTCGAGGCCCAGACGCTCAATGGTGGAAAGCACCCGCGGCCACTCCTGCTCGAGAAACCGCTGGCGCTCGCCGCGCATCAACTGTGCGCGGCTGCCCTCGGTGACGAACATACCGCGGCCGCGACGCTTCTCGACGAGGCCTTCGTCGACCAGCTGCTGGTAGCCCTTCAGTACAGTGAGCGGGTTGAGGGTAAATTCGGCGGCGACGCTGCGCACCGAGGGCAGCGCATCGCCGTCGGCAAGCCGCCCTTCGAGAATCATCTCGACTACCTTGTCACGGAGCTGGCGGTAGATGGGCTGGCTGTCGTTCCAGGTCGGATCCATGCGGCCGGCCGCTCCGGTGCTTGGCTGCAGTACTGTAGCAGAACACCCCGCCCCGGCCGTCCGGAAACGAGGCTCATGGCTGGCAGTACGCAGCCCTCACGTCCCGCCCGATCGGTGCAATAGCGCCCCCGGGCGCCAACGATTCCGAGGCGATCATCAAACCGGCCAGGGCCCAGATGGCCCAAGCCACCGCTACTGCTGCGATCCTGCTTGCCGAGCGCATCGTCGTGCCCTCGATTCCTGTCTCCCTAATAGTGTTGTAGTTAACTACAACACCAGCTCGAACGCAAGCGGTTTTTCGTGACGGGGATCGTGATTCCGGCGGCAAGGCTGGCGGCGGGGGCGCTGCTAGTATCTGCGCCTCGCCCGGAGGGAGCCGGCCCGCCGGGACGCCCAGTCCGCCGGCTCCGGAGAGATTATGACAGCCCCCGTCAACGTCGCGATCACCGGTGCGGCGGGCCAGATCGGCTACGCGCTGGCCTTCCGCGTGGCCTCGGGCCAGATGCTCGGCACCGACCAGCCCGTCCGCTTGCACCTGCTTGAAATCACGCCCGCCCTCCCTGCTCTGGCGGGCGTCGTGATGGAGCTCAACGACTGCGCCTTTCCGACGCTCGCCGGAATCGTGGCGACCGACGATGCCCGGGTCGCCTTCAAGGATTGCCAGGTGGCGCTGCTGGTCGGCGCGCGCCCGCGCGGCCCGGGCATGGAGCGCAAGGACCTGCTGCTCGCCAACGCGCAGATCTTCTCGGCGCAAGGGAAGGCGCTCGATGCCGTCGCAGATCGCAACGTGCGCGTGCTGGTGGTCGGCAATCCCGCCAACACCAACGCGCTGATCGCCATGAAGAACGCGGCAGGGGTCGCGCCAGGCAATTTCACGGCGATGGTGCGGCTCGATCACAACCGGGCGCTCGCGCAGCTCGCCGAGAAGACCGGCACGCATGTCACGCGCGGCAAGCGTATGACGATCTGGGGCAACCACTCATCGACGCAGTACCCGGACCTGCATCACGCGACGGTCGACGGCAAGCCCGCGCTGTCGCTCGTCGACGCCACCTGGTACCGCGATACGTTCATCCCCACCGTCCAGCAGCGCGGCGCGGCCATCATCAAGGCGCGCGGCGCCTCCTCCGCGGCTTCCGCCGCATCGTCGGCGATCGATCACGTCCGCGACTGGGTGCGTGGCACGCCCGAAGGCGACTGGGTCAGCATGGCGGTGCCCTCGGACGGCAGCTACGGTATCCCGGCCGGAGTGATCTACGGGTTCCCGGTCACATGCGCGAACGGCCGCTACCAGATCGTGCAGGGACTCAGGGTCAACGAGTTCAGCCGCGAGCGCATGGAGGCGACGCACCGCGAGCTGCTCGAGGAACGCGAGGGCGTGCGAGAGCTGCTGTAGAGCGCTCGTCCCGTGGGAGGGAAGGGCTTGCCCGCGCAATCGGCGCAGCCGCCCGTTGCGGTCCGGGTCGTTTGCCGCACTGCAGCAAAACTGGGGTATAGTCGGGTCGATCCGGGGCCGGCCCGGAAGCAAGGACTCCAGCCGTGGTGGCATTGCTCTGGTTGCTAGTCATCGTCGCCGGTGCGCTTTACCTCGCGTACCAGCGGGTCTCGCTGCGAACGGCCACGCTCGCGGCGGGCGCGGCGCTCGTCGCATACAGCGTGCTCGGCAGCGGGCCGCTGCCGTGGATGCTGCTGCTCTGGGCCGGCTTCGCCCTGCTGGTCGCGCTCAATGTCGATCCGCTCCGTAGACGCTGGCTCACCCGTCCCTTCCTGCGCACCTACCGTCGCCTGCTGCCCGCGATGTCGGACACCGAGCGCGAGGCGCTCGAGGCCGGCACCGTCTGGTGGGACGGAGAGCTCTTCACCGGCAAGCCCGATTGGTCGAAGCTCGCCGCGGCTCACCCGCCGTGCCTCTCGGCCGATGAACAGGCCTTCCTCGACGGTCCGTGTGAGGAACTCTGCCGGATGCTCGATGACTGGGACATCACGCACGTCCGCGCCGATCTGCCGCCCGCGGTGTGGGAGTTCCTGAAGAAGAGGGGCTTCTTCGCGATGATCATCCCGAAGCGCTACGGCGGGCTCGAATTCTCGGCCTACGCGCATTCCTGCGTGCTCACCAAGATCTCGAGCCGCAGCGGTGTCGCCTCTTCGACCGTTGCGGTGCCGAACTCGCTTGGTCCCGCCGAGCTGTTGCTGCACTACGGCACGGAGGAGCAGAAGAACCACTACCTGCCGCGCCTCGCGCGCGGCGAGGACATCCCCTGCTTTGCGCTCACCGGACCGCGCGCCGGTTCCGACGCCGCGTCGATCCCGGACACGGGCGTGGTCTGTCGCGGCACCTACGAGGGCCGCGAGATCATCGGGCTCAAGCTCAACTTCGCGAAACGCTACATCACGCTGGCCCCGGTCGCGACCGTCATCGGGCTCGCGTTCCGCCTGCGCGATCCCGAGAAGCTCCTGGGCGGCGACAAGTCGGACTACGGGATCACCTGCGCGCTCATTCCGCGCGACACACCCGGCGTGACGGTCGGACGGCGGCATTTCCCGCTCAACATTCCCTTCCAGAACGGACCGGTCTCGGGCCGCGACGTCTTCGTGCCGCTCGACTGCATAATCGGCGGCCCGGCGATGGCCGGGCAGGGCTGGCGCATGCTCGTCGAGCAGCTCTCGGTCGGCCGCTGCATCTCGCTGCCGTCGAACTCCACCGGAGGCGCCAAGGCTGGCGTTTACGCCTCCACGGCGTATGCGCGCATCCGGCGGCAGTTCAACCAGCCGGTCGGCCGGTTCGAGGGCGTCGAGGCGGCGCTGGCGCGCATGGCGGGCTCGACCTACATCATGGACGCCGCGCGCTCGGTCACGATCGGCGCCATCGACGGCGGCGAGCGGCCCTCGGTGCCGGCGGCGATTCTGAAGTACCACGTCACTGAGCTCGCGCGCCAGGTCGCGAACGACGCCATGGACGTGCACGGCGGCAAGGGCATCATGCTCGGCCCGCGCAACTACCTCGGCCGCGGCTATCAGATCGTGCCGATCGCGATCACCGTCGAAGGCGCGAACATCCTCACGCGCAGCCTGATGATCTTCGGCCAGGGGGCGATCCGCTGCCATCCTTACGTGCTGCGCGAGATGAACGCCGCGCGCCTGAAGGACAAGACCAGGAGCCTCAACGAGTTCGACGACGCGCTCTTCGCCCACATCGGCTACACGCTCTCGAATGCGGCACGATCACTGGTCATGGCCGCGACGCTGGCGCGGTTCTCGCACGCGCCCGAGTCCGACGCAACGCGACGCTACTACCAGCACATCAACCGGTTCAGCGCGAATTTCGCCTTCGCCACCGACATGGCCATGCTGTCGCTGGGCGGCTATCTGAAGCAGAAGGAGCATCTGTCCGCACGGCTCGGCGACGTGCTCTCGGCGCTGTACCTCGCCTCGATGGTGCTCAGGCACTATCAGAATCAGGGTCGGCCCGAGGCCGATCTGCCGCTCGTCGAATGGGCGTGCCGCACGCTGCTGTACCGCGCCCAGGAGCAGCTGCACGGCTTCCTGCGCAACTTTCCGAACCGCTGGTTGGCGGCGCTGATGCGCTTCGTCATCTTCCCGCGCGGGCGCACCTACTTTGCGCCGAGCGACCGGCTCGGACGCGAAATCGTCCAGCAGCTCATGGTGCCCGGCGAGGTGCGCGAGCGGCTGTCTGCGGGCATCTACCGGACCGTCGAGCCGACGAATCCGATCGGTCTGCTGCAGGAGGCGCTGGTGCTGGCGCAGAGCGCGGAGCCGCTGGAGAAGCGCATCCGCGTCGAGGGCGTCAGGACCGGACGCATCACGGCCGCCGACTTCCCGGCGCAGATCGAAGAGGCGCTCGCGCTCGGTCTGCTGAACCCCACCGAAGCCAGCCTGCTGCGCGATTACGATCGCAAGGTGATGGAGCTGATCCACGTAGACGATTTCGATGCCGTCGACCTCGCCGCCGGAGCGCAACCGCCGGCCACGGAACCCTCGTGGCGGCAGATCGCCTGAACGCAGCGGCGCCCTTACGGTGACCGAAGATAAGGCGGTACCCTTGCCGCCGTGGTCCGGCTGGTCGAGAACGCGGGCGTCATCTACGAGGTCAATCTCGAGGCGGATGCCGGGATCGAGGCCACGTTCGACACCTGGCTCCGCGATCACATCGCGGACATGCTGCAGCTGCCGGGCTTTCGCTCGGCGGAGATCCTGGGGGATTCGGCGGCGCCACCGGGCCGGATCCGGCGCACCGTACAGTACCGGCTCGCCGATCAGGCATCACTCGATGAATACCTGCGCGTGCATGCCCCGCGGATGCGCGCGCAGGGGGTGGCTCGCTTCGGCGAGCGCTACTCGGCAGAGCGGCGCGTGCTCGCCCACCGCGAGGATTTCACCACCGGCGCGGTATCCACCGAGAACTGTCTCAACTGCGGCGAGGTCCTGACCGGCCAGCACTGCTCGCACTGCGGGCAACGCGCCCGGGTGCAGGTCATCTCTCTCTGGGGACTCATCAGGGATTTTCTCGGCGACGTTTTCGACTGGGATTCGCGCGTGTGGCGCACGTTGCGCCCGCTTGCGTTTCGCCCGGGCCTTCTCACGCAGGAGTACCTGCGCGGACGTCGCGCGCACTACACGCCGCCGTTCCGGATGTACCTCATCCTGAGCGTCGTGTTCTTCCTGATCGCGTCGATCTTCGACCCGGGCAGGGACCTGGCTTTCAACCTGGGCGACGGTCGCGCATCGCTCACCATCGACAACGACGACGGAGCGGGCCCGCCGCCTGCACCGGGCGATGCGGTCCCCGCGGCGCGCGCCCCGGAGGGGCCGGCTGCGACCGGCGAGGCCGCACGTTCTGTCGACGCGGCGCGCAGCAAGCTGATCGACAACCTCCTGCGGCGCGTTCCCCAGGCAGAGCGAGCCGAACTCCGTGCCGAGCTCGAACGCGAGCTGGGCCAGGTAACGCCCGCGCAGCTCGAGCGCATGGAGCGGGTCATTGCGGATCCCTGCAGCGAGGAGAACTTCCGCATCGACATCGCGGCGCTGGAGCAGTACGAGGCGCGGCTGCGGCAGGCGTGCACCAAGATCGTCGCGGACACGCAGTCCTTCGGCCGGGCGCTGTGGGAGAACCTGCCGAAGATGATGTTCCTGTTCCTGCCGCTGATCGCGCTGGTGACGGCGATCCTGTACCTCGGTTCGGGGCGCTACTACGTGGAGCATCTGCTGTTCTTCCTGCACTACCATGCGTTCTTCTTTCTCGCCGGAATCGCAGTGCTGGTGCTCGACCGGGCGGGCGCCGCCACGAGGGGCGGAGTGTCCAGGTTGTTCGGCACCATGGAGGACGTGCTCCTGTTCGTGCTCCTGTTCTACGTCCCGGTCTACCTGTTCCTCGCGATGCGCCGCGTCTACGGGCAGGGACGAGTCTGGACGGCCACCAAGTACAGCGTGCTCGTGGTCGCTTATCTCTTCTGCCTGGTGCTGACCGGCGTCGGCCTGCTCTTCTACACCGCGTTGACGCTCTGAGCCGCGAGCAGCCTGCATGGTCCGGCAAGCCAGACCGCGCACGATCCTGCACGTCGACATGGACGCGTTCTACGCGTCGGTCGAGCAGCGCGACGATCCGTCGCTCAAGGGTCAACCCGTGATCGTGGGCGGCACGGGGCCGCGCGGCGTGGTGGCCGCCGCGAGCTACGAGGTGCGGAAATTCGGCGTGCGGTCCGCGATGCCGATGAGCGAAGCGCTGCGCCGCTGCCCGGATGCGGTCTGCGTCCGACCGCGCATGTCGCACTACCAGTCGGTGTCGCGACAGATCTTTGCGGTGTTCGAGCGCTTCACGCCGCTGGTCGAGGGCCTGTCTCTCGACGAAGCGTTTCTCGACGTCACGGCGAGCATCGCGGCGCTGGGTCCGGCAGAGGCGATTGCGAGGCAGATCAAGCGCGGCATCCTTGCCGAAACGTCGCTCACGTGTTCGGTCGGCGTGGCGCCCAACAAGCTGGTGGCCAAGATCGCCTCCGATCTGAGGAAGCCCGACGGTCTGGTCGTGGTGCGGCCGGACGAGGTGAGCGCGCTGCTCGATCCGCTGCCGGTGCGCCGTCTGTTCGGCCTCGGCCCCAAGACCGCGCCGAGGGTCGAGGCGCTCGGCATCCGCACGCTCGGCGAGCTGCGGCGCGCCAGCGCCGATCGCCTGCGGCCGGTGTTCGGCCACTACGCCGAGCGGGTTCGCGAGCGCGCCGCGGGCATCGACGGTCGCGCGGTGCTTCCCGATCTCGATGAGGTGCAGATCAGCAGCGAAGAGACCTTCGACACCGACATCGACGATCACGCCCGCCTGCGGGCGGAGCTGCTGAGACTCGCCGACCGCAGCGGGGCGCGGCTGCGCGACCGCGGTCTCGCCGCCTCGTGCGTCACGGTCAAGATCCGCCGCGCGGACTTCACCACCTGCACGCGCCAGCGGCACATCGAGCCGCCCACGCAGGAAACCCGCGTCATTGCCCGCGTCGCGGTCGAGCTGCTCGATGCCTGGCTCGCGACTCAGCCGATGTCCGCGCTGCGACTGCTCGGCGTCGGGGTCAGCCAGCTCGCCCCCGCCGTGCAGCTCGATCTGTTCACCGCACCGGAGTCGGCCCGCAACCAGCATCTCGACCGCGCAGTGGACCGAATCCGCAGCCGTTTCGGCAGGTTCGCGCTGGCGCGAGCGAGCTCGCTGGCAGACACCGGCGAGGCGGGCGCGGACGAGGAGCCGCCGCGAAGGCCCCGGAAATCGAACGCACCCGACATCTGAGGACTACCGACCGGCCGCACGCTGGCCACACGGGATCCGGAAGGGCATCATTGGGCGTCAGCAACGAGGCGCCCGATCGTCAGCTAAGCCCGCATGTACACGAGCTTTTTCGGCCTGCAGGAAAAGCCTTTCGCGATCACGCCCGATCCGCGGTACCTCTATCTGAGCGAGCGTCATGCGGAAGCGCTCGCCCACCTGCTCTACGGCATCAACGAGGCCGGCGGCTTCATTCAGCTCACCGGCGAGGTGGGCACCGGCAAGACCACGATCATCCGCAGCCTGCTCGAGCAGCTTCCGGCGCACGCCGACGTCGCGCTGATCCTGAACCCGCGGATCACGCCGGCCGAGTTCCTGCTCACGATCTGCGAGGAGCTGCGCATCCCGGTGCCCGAGCCGGGTCGCGGCAGCGTCAAGCTGCTGATGGATCTGATCGGCCGGCGGCTGCTCGACACGCACGCGCGCGGGCGACGCGTGGTGCTGATCGTCGACGAAGCCCAGAACCTGAGCGCGCACACGCTCGAGCAGGTCCGCCTGCTGACCAACCTCGAGACGGCGACGACCAAGCTGCTGCAGATCATCCTGATCGGCCAGCCGGAACTGCGCGATCTGCTCGGGCGGCCGGAGCTGCGCCAGCTCGCGCAACGCATCACCGCCCGCTATCACCTCAATCCGCTCTCCGCCGAGGAGACGGCGGGCTACGTCAAGCACCGCATGCGTGTCGCGGGCGCAACCGCGGAGGCCTTCACGCCCTCGGCGCTGCGCGAAGTGCACCGTCTCGCGGGCGGCGTACCGCGCATCATCAACGTGATCTGCGATCGGGCGCTGCTCGGTGCGTTCACGCAGGAGGACCACCGCGTGAGCGGCACGCTGGTGCGCGCGGCCGCCGCCGAAGTGTACGGGCGGCCGATGCCAGCGCCGTGGCTGCGCTGGGCAATCATCGGCGCGATCGCGGCGGCGCTCGCGCTCGTCGGCGTCGGCATCTGGTCGCTCGTCAGCGACCGCGCCGCCGCTCCTGCCGCGGCGACCGCGAAGGAGGCAACGCCGCCCGCGCCCAGCCAGCTCGCCCAAGCTGAGGCGGAGGCGGCGGCGGCACCGACCCCGGCGATGGCCCCGGCAGCGTCGTTCGACGAGCTGCTGGCACGGCACGGCAGCGACACCACTACGGAAGCGGCGCTCGGGAAGCTGTTCGCCTCCTGGGGCGCGACGTACGATGCGGCCGGCGGTCGTGGCTGCGAGCAGGCCGCGCGGCAAGGCCTCGAGTGTCTGTTCCAGAAGGGATCCTGGGCGCAGCTGCGCACACTCAACCGGCCGGCGATCCTCACGCTCACGGACGACATCGGCCGCACGCACCAGGTGCTGCTGACGGCTCTCGGCGACGAGACGGCGACCATCGATCTCGGCGGCGAGGCGCGACGCGTGTCGATCGCAGGCGTATCGCGCTACTGGTTCGGCGAATTCCTGCTGCTGTGGCGCCCGCCGCTCGCGGTGGCGAAGTCGCTGGCGCCCGGCATGCGCGGCGCCGACGTGCGCTGGCTGCGGGAGAACCTGCGCGTCGCGCAGGGGCTGCCCGCCGGCGCGGCGGGCAGCGACGTGTACGACGCGGAGCTCGCGCGGCTCGTGCAGGATTTCCAGCGCCAGCACCGACTCAACATCGACGGCGTGGCGGGCGTACAGACTCAGATCGTGCTCGACACCGTCGTGAACGCGACGGGGTCGCCGACCATCGTCGCGCCGCCGATCGCGGGAGGCTGAGATGTCGTTCATTCTGGACGCGCTGCGCAAGTCGGAGCACGAGCGCCAGCGCCAGGGCGGCCCGGGGCTCGCCGAGGTCGCGGCCGCAGCGCCGCGGACGCGGACCAGCGTGTGGGCTGCTGCCGCTGTCGTGCTGCTGATCGCGAACCTGGCCGCGATCGGCATTGTGATGCTGCGGCGCGGACGGGCCGAGGACCGCGCCGCACCCGCTGCGGCGACCTCCGTTGCGACGGCTGCAAAGCCGTCCGCCGCAGCCGCCCCGATGGACTCCGCCGCCGCACCGGTGGTCTCCGCAGCGCCCCCGCCCCTTGTCGCACGCCAGCCGTCGGCGCCGCCAGTGCCGTCGACCGGGGCGAACACGCCGCCGATGCTGCAGCCGGCGGATGGATCCGCGGCGGGGACGCGCAACCCGCTCGCGGACGAGGTTGGAGGCGACGTGATGCTGGAAGACCCGGTGCTCGCCGAGCGCGCCGCGTCGGTGCCGTCCGGACCGCCGGCAGTCACCTCCTACCCGACACAACCGGGCTCGGTGGTCTACGAGCCGCTGCCGGGCGGGCGCAGCACGGTCGCGCCGGGCCCTGCCGACCTGCCCACGGTCGACGACCTCGCCACGGGTCTGCCCGAGATGCACGTCGACCTGCACGTCTACTCGGCGAACCCGCAGGAGCGCTTCGTGTTCGTCAACAAGCGCAGGTACCGCGAGGGGGAGACGCTGCAGGAGGGTCCGCGGGTCGAGGAGATCACCCGCGAAGGGGTCGTGCTCAGCCAGCAAGGACGCCGTTTCATCCTGCCGCGCCAGTAGCGCCCAAAGCCCGCTCTTGAGCGCCGTCGCGATAGCTGCCGAGACCCTCGACGGCCTGCGGCTCGGGCGCGCATTCAAGGCCGGAATCCTGCGGCTGCTCGCGCAACAGGAACACCTCAACAAGATCAACGTGTTTCCCGTCCCCGACGGCGACACCGGCACCAACCTCGCACTCACGATGGGTGCCGTGCTCGGTGTACTCACCCGGATGCCGGACGCGCACGCCGGGCGCGCGCTGACCCGGCTCGCAGATGCGGCACTCGACGGCGCGCGCGGCAACTCCGGTGCGATCCTCGCGCAGTTCTTTCTCGGTCTCGGTGACCGGCTGGGGCATCTGCCCCGTCTGACGCCGGCCGATCTGGCGGCCGGCACTGCACGCGGCGCGGACTACGCCCGCGAAAGCCTCTCCGAGCCGCGCGAGGGCACGATTCTCACCGTGCTCACCGACTTCGCGCACGCCGCCTCGAAGGGCCACGTGGAGAGCGTGGAGGGGTTCTGCACGCTGCTCGAGCGCGCCGTGCAGGCGGCGCGAGCGTCGCTCGCGCGCACCACCGACCAGCTCGACGCGTTGCGCCGCGCCAACGTCGTCGACGCCGGCGCGCTGGGTTTTGTCGAACTCGCCAGCGGATTCGCCGACTACCTCTGCAGCGGCAGCGATGCCGAACCCGACCTCGCGGGTCTCGCAGTGGCCGATGCGCATGCGCTCGAGACGGCAGGCGGCGAGCAGGATCTGGAGTACCGCTGGTGCACCGAGTGCGTCGTAACTGCCGAGCCGGTCGACAGGCGCCGACTGCGCGAGGCGCTCGCGGCGCTGGGCGGCAGCCTGGTGGTCGCAGGGCTCGCGAACAAGGCGCGGATTCACATCCACACCAACGATCCCGCGACGGTATTCCGGGCCGCCGGAGGGTTCGGAACGGTCTGGGGCGAAAAGGCCGACGACATGCAGCGTCAGCAACGCTCGGCGCACGCCCACAACCGCCGCGTCGCAATCGTGACCGACTCCGCGGCCGACCTCCCGGAGGACGAGATGGACCGGCTCGACATCCACATGGTGCCGGCACGGGTGCACTTCGGAGAACGCAGCTTCCTCGACAAGGTCGGCATTACTTCCGAGGAGTTCTTCAGCGAGATCGCGCGCGGCGCGGCGCATCCGACGACATCGCAACCGCCGCCCGGCGATTTCCGCCGGCGTTTCGAGTTCCTGGCGTCGCATTACGAAGCGGTGCTGTCTATCAACCTGACGCGCAGGGTGAGCGGCACCTGCGCGGCGGCCGAATCGGCTGCCGCGCGGACCACCACGCACGGCGAGGTCCGGGTCATCGACAGCCTGAATGCTTCCACGGGCCAGGGGCTGGTCGTGCTGCACGCCGCGGAGCTGGCCCACGGCGGCGCGAGCCTCGCCGAGGTCGTCGCCGCCGTGCACGCCATCCTGCCGCTCACCCGCACCTTCGGCCTGATGGGCTCCCTCGAGTACGCAGTGCGCGGCGGCCGCGTGCCGCGCTGGGTGAGAACCCTCGCGGACGCGCTCGGATTGATGCCGGTCCTCGGCAATGACGCCGCGGGCCGTGTGCGCCCGGTCGGCCTGCTCGCGGGACGGCGTGATCTGCCGGCGAAATTCGCGCGCTTCGTGCGCCGCCGGATGTCCGCTGGCCGAAGCTACCGGCTCCTCGTCGGCCATGCCAACTGCGAGCCCGAGGGCCGACGCCTGCTCGAGCGGCTGGCAGCACCCAACGTGCGCGACGCGCGACTCGTCCCGCTCGGCAGCGCGCTCGGCGCGCACGGCGGACCGGGTATGCTGGTCGTGGGCATCCAGGAATGCGCAGGTCCGAGATGAGGATCGAGACGCTCGCGATACACGCCGGCCGCGGGCCGGATCCCGCTACCGGCGCCCTGCGTACGCCGATTCACTTGTCGACGACCTTCGAGCGCGCGGCCGACGGGAGCTACCCGCACGGCTACAGCTACACGCGCGCCGACAATCCGAATCGCGCGGCGCTCGAAGCCGCGGTCGCGGCCCTGGAAGGCGCCCCGGCCGCGGTCGCCTTCGCGTCGGGCAGCGCCGCGACGCTCGCGGCTTTTTCGCTCGCCACGCCGGAGGGGCGGATCGTCTGCTCCGCCGATTGCTATCACGGCTCGCTGCGGCAGTTGCGCGAGCTGCTGCCGCGCTGGGGCGTCTCGGTCGAGCTCGTCGATACCACCGACCTCGCCGCGGTGCGCGCCGCGCTCGCCCGGCCGACCCGGCTGCTGTGGGTCGAATCGCCGTCGAACCCGCTGCTGCGCGTGAGCGATATCGGCGCGCTGGCGGGACTTGCGCACCAGCACGGCGCGCTGCTCGCCTGCGACAACACCTTCGCCACGCCCGTGCTGCAGCAGCCGCTCGCGCTAGGGGCCGATCTCGTGATGCACAGCAGCACCAAGTATCTCGGCGGGCACAGCGACGTGCTGGGCGGGATGCTGGCGCTGCGCGAAGCGGGCCCGCTGCTCGCGCGGCTGCGTGAGTTACAGGCGGTCGGCGGCGGCGTGCCGTCGCCGTTCGACTGCTGGCTGGTGCTGCGCAGTCTTGCGACGCTGCCGCTGCGGGTGCGCGCGCAGTCGGCGAACGCACTCGCCATCGCGCGCTTTCTGGCGACGCGCCCTGCGGTGCGCGACGTGCACTATCCCGGGCTCGAGCGTCACCCGGGTCACGCGCTCGCCGCGACACAGATGCACGGCGGCTACGGCGCCGTGGTCTCGTTCACGGTGCCGGGCGGCGCGGTCCAGGCGATCGACGTCGTGGCCCGCGCGACGCTCTTCACCCGTGCCACGAGCCTGGGCGGGCTCGAAAGCCTCATCGAGCACCGCGCTTCGATGGAGGGCCCCGAGAGTACGACGCCGGCGAATCTGATCCGGCTGTCGGTGGGGCTCGAGCACATCGACGACCTCACCGCCGATCTCGATCAGGCGCTGCGCCGCTGCGTCGCCGATTCCTGAGTCAGGCGTCCATCAGGAAAGTGATCTTGAGCCGCACCCGGTACTCGGTGATCTTGCCTCCCTTGTTGACGTAGACCTCCTGGTCGGCAATCCATGCGCCCTGCAAACCGCGCAGCGTCCTGGAGGCGCGCTTGATCCCCGCTTCGATCGCATCGTCGAAGCTCTTCGTTGACGTCGAAGTGATCTCGCTGATCTTGGCGACTGACATATCGTCTCTCCCTATCGCACAGACGCCGCAGTACCACCGCGGCCTGAGTGCATCGTAACGAAGACCTCGCGATAGCTGCATACCGGCGGCCGGCAACCCGCCCCGCAACGGGCGGCCGCGTGGCTTTTCTTCACAATCGGCGGTCCTCGCGCTGCTATTCTGCTTGCGCAGCGCGCTCGGGATTCGTATTGTTAAGCGGGCCTGCACACGAGCCTCCCATGGCGAGAGACCTCGAACGCCTGCCGCTCAATGCACTCAAGGTCTTCGAGGCCGTCGCCACCCATCTCAGCTTTACCGCCGCCGCCAGCGAGCTCGGCGTCACCACCGCCGCGGTCAGCGCCCAGGTCAAGTCGCTCGAGAGCGAGATCGGTGTAGCGCTTTTCCGCCGCCACACGCGTGCGGTGGCGCTCACGCAGGACGGCGCCGAACTGCTGCCCGGCGTGCGACGCGGGCTCGACGAGCTGCGCCGCGCGGTGGACCGCATCCGCCGCGAGCGGGTCGGCGGTCTGCTCAATATCAGCGTACCGAACGAGTTCCTGCAGCGCTGGCTGCTGCCGCGGATGTCGGAGTTCACGCGCCGACATCCCGAGGTCGAGGTGCGATTCGGCCCGGGGCGCCCGACGCTTGACTTCAGTCGCGACGACTTCCACCTCGCGATCGTCTATGGCTCGGGCAGCTGGCCGGGCATCCGCACCGAGCGGCTGCTCGAGGAGTGGGTGTTTCCGGTGGGCAACCCGGCGCTGCTGAGTCGGCTGGGCCCGATCGACACGGTGGCCGATTTCGCGCGTTATCCGCTCATCCACAGCCAATCGGAGCCATGGGCCGACTGGCTGCGCCGGGTCGGCGGCGACACGACGCGCAGCGACCATGCACCCGAGGCGGAGGACGCTGCCGCGACGCTGACGGCGATCGAACAGGGCAAGGGGGTCGGGCTCGCGCGCTGGTCGCTGGTGGCGGCCGATCTCGCCGCCGGGCGGCTCGCGCGGCCGATGCAGCTCGCCGTGCAGCAGCGCGACGCCTGGTACCTCGCGGCGCCGCCAGATGCCTTCGGACTGCCGAAGGTGGTGCGCTTTCGCGCGTGGCTCGGCGAGTGCTGTCAGGCATTCGCACCACCGAGCGG
Organism: Steroidobacteraceae bacterium; assembly: GCA_052039045.1. Classification (GTDB taxonomy): domain Bacteria; phylum Pseudomonadota; class Gammaproteobacteria; order Steroidobacterales; family Steroidobacteraceae; genus DATJKD01. The sequence continues at coordinate 20,335 of JBQGDL010000012.1, read as the reverse complement.
GGAGACGCTGCCGGCCGACTGACTCAGCCCTGCGGCCACCGCAGCCGCACGCGCACCGGGCGGTGATCGGAACCGATGTCGGGACCGGTCCCGGTGGAGACGACGCAGATCTCCGGCGACGCGAGCACGTGGTCGATGGTAAGCGCGAGCGGCCAGAAGTCGGCGCGCCAAGTCGGCGCCCATGCGCCCGGCAAGCGGCTGTCGCGCAGCCCCGAAGTATCGAGCAGCGTCTGGAAAACCGGCGAATCGTCAGTCACGTTCAGATCGCCGCCCACTACCCACGCACCGGGCCGCTGGCGGACCTCGTCGGCCAGTCGTGCCAGCGCGCGATCGCGGTAACGCATCAACTCGGGCAGCAGCGGCCAGCGGCTATGCAGAACCGCAAGGGTGAAGTCCGTTCCGTCGGCGTCCATCGGCCCAACGAAGGAGGGCAGCCCGTCGCCGGCGAGGTCACGCGCCACGAGTCCGGCGGTCGGCCAGCGCGACAGCACACCGAGCCCGTATGCGTCGTCGCGGACGATGAACCGACGATGCGGATAGTCGGGCAGGCGCTCGAGCGCGGCGGCCCAAGTCGGCGTCACCTCCTGCAGCAGCACGAGGTCAGCGGGCTCGCGCCTCAACCAGTCGATGATTCGCTGCGGGTCCGTATTGCGGTAGCTCAGGTTGGCGGTGACGACCGTCATTTCGCGTCCGGCGCAGCCGCCGGCGGCGGCGTGCGCCGGCGACCCGGTGGGCCAGAGCTGGAGCGCGGCAAGCAGCGCGCCGACCGCCGCGGGGATCGGCCGCCGCAACACGAGCAGCGCCACCGCCAGCAACGCCGAGGCAACCGCCAGCTGCAGGCGAAAATGCACGAGGAGCTCGAACGGCCAGCCGAGCGGCGCGAGCAACGCCGCGACGCAGGCGACCGTCACGGCCGCCAAGGCGAGCGAGGCGGGCCTGCCGCGGCGTCGCTCCCGCTCCTTTGTGCCGGGCGATGGTCGCATCCTGCTACCGAGAGTCCGGGTCCGGGGGCGAGGGCAAGCTTAGGGCGTAAAGGCGAAAATCAGCAAACGCCGGCACGAGACCCGCGAGCGAGGAGTACGGGCACGAAAATGCGGAACATGTTGCGCGTGAGGCGCGCGCGGCGGCGGGCCTCGGAGCGGTGCCTCGACGGCGATCAGGCCATGTCGCGCAGACGCGGACCGCCGTACAGCACGTGCAGCCGGCGCACGCCTTTCATGCGGCGAGACGAACGGCGCACCTCGCGCATCAGCCTGAGCGGCAGCTTGACCGCGGCCAGCGGTCCGCCCGCGCAATACTCCTCGCTGATGCCGAGATGCAGTACGGTTACGTGCTCGAGATCGGCGCGCAGGTACACTGCAACGCCGATCGGGCGGCCGGTGACGGAGTCGATCGCGAACAGCGTCTGCACGTCCTGCAGAGCGCCGACACGCACGCGCAGGAACTCGCCCTCGGTCACGATCTCGGGCGGCCCGTAGCGCTCGATCGCCGCGACGATGCCGTTCAGGACACGGCTCTGGCAGCCGTTGAAGAACAGCAGACGCTCGAGTGCCCGGCGGTGCTGCTGGAGAACTTTGGACTCAAACGCTATGGAATCACCCATGCATCGCCTTGGCACCGCGGCCGCCCAGCCTGGAAGTCGCGAAATCATGCTCGCGGCGTCCCCCTATGTCGAGTGGGCGGCCGGCGCTAGAATTGCCGCGTTGCAGCAGCCGCCACGCCCTGCAGCGCCGCTGGCCATTGAATTGCCTGGAATTTTTCGCGGATCGGCGGTTCCGGGCCGCCGGGAGCGCCTTGCCGACCCACCTGCAGCGTAGCGACTTCGCGCCCGCGCCTGTGCATCGCACCACGACTGCATCGGTGGACATGGTCCTGCTGTCGGCGGATGAGCAGATCTTCGAGACCACGCGCAACGCGATCGACGAGAGTCATCGCGTGTGGCGCGCCGAGACCGCCGAAGAAGCACTCGAGCGGCTCGTCGCCGGACACTGCGGCGTGCTGGTGATCGATCTCGGCACGGCCGCGCTCGAGCCCGCACTCCTGGTGCGCCGGATCACGCAGCAGTTTCCCGATCTGGTCGTCGTCGCGGCTGGGCGGCAAGCAGATGAGCACGCGCTCGCGAGTCTCATCAGCGACGGCAGCGTCTATCGCTTCATGCACAAGCCGCTGTCGCCCAAACGCGCCGGCATGTTTCTGAACGCAGCGATCCGCTGTCACGTCGAGCGGCGCCAGCATCCGGGGCTCGTCGATCTGCTGTTGCCGGGCGTCACGCACCTGCCCGAGCGCAGCGGCCGGCGCGTGTGGTACGCCGCGGCCGCGGGCGTACTCGCCCTGATCGCCGCGCTCGCCGTTTATCTGCTGCAGCGCGACGAGACGCAGGACGCCGATCGCGGTACGCCGCAGGAGCTCGCCCCGCCCGAAGGTGCCGGCATTCCGCCTGAGATTCTGCTGGCACGCGCCGATGCAGCGGCCGCGGCCGGGCGGCTCGAGGCTCCGGCCCGGAACAACGCGCTCGATCTATACCGTGACGTGTTGCTTGCGCAGCCGCAGAACCCGCAGGCGCGGGATGGTCTGGGACGCGTCACCGACCAGCTGCTCACCCGTGCGCACGGCGAGTCACTCGCCGGTCGAGGCGACGAGGCGCGGCGTCTCGTGCGCCGCGTGCTGAGCGCCGATCCGGCCAACCCGCTCGCGCTCGCGATGCAGGCGCGGCTCGAGACCCCCGCCCTGATCCAGGCAGCCGAAGCGCGCGCCGAGGAGCCCGTGGAGAGCTTCATGACACTCTTGCGACGCGAGTTTGCGGCGGCGACCCGCCGCACACCGCGGCCTGCTGCCGCACCCGCAGCGTCGAGGGCCACGTCCGCGCAAGCGAGCCGAACGGCACCGGATGCGCAGGGCGCAACCGCTGGAGCCAGCGCCGCGCTGCCGCCACCCGTGTCCCGGGAGACCGCCGCCGGGGCGGCGGCTGCCGCCGTCGAGGGGCCGCCCGTGGCGGACGCGCCCGCCGACGTCGCCGGCCGCGGCCCCGTGCTCGTGCCGCTACGCGAGCTCTCGCGCGTGTCCACGAGCCAGCCGGCTTACCCCGAGGCTGCGCTGCGCACCGGCACGGAAGGCTGGGTGCGACTCGAGTTCACGGTCAACGAGCGCGGCCGTGTGAGCGACGTTGTCGTCGTCGACGCCGACCCGCCTGGCGTGTTCGACAACGCCGCCACCGCGGCGCTGTCGCGCTGGCGCTTCCGGCCGCCGGCGTCGGGCGAGGCGGCCCGGACTTCGGTGCTGCTGCGCTTCGAGCTGGAGGAGTGAGCGGTCAGCCGCGCTGCGCCGTCGCACCCCGCCGCTGCACGTGCTCGCGGCCCAGGCGCCACGCAACCGCGGCCCAGACCACGGCGAGCGCGGCGCCGCACCACGCGATGCCCGACAGCCCGAGGTCGAACGCGCTCTTGACGACGGCGTGCGCCGACGCCGAGGTCGCATCGCCGCCGCGATAGACGAAGGTGTCGATCAGGCTCTTGGCTTTGTACTTTTCCTCACGCGTGACGACCGTGTAAAGCGTGTCGCGCGACGGACGCGTGATCGAGTACTCGCCGATGCGGCGAATCATCATGACGCCGATCAGCACGGCGAAGGTCGGAAAGATCGCCAGCAGCCCGAAGCCGAGCAGCATCAGAAGCGGTATCGACACGATCAGCGCGCGGAAGCCGAGCCACCGGTACAGCCGCCCAAAGAGAAACAGCTGCATCGCGAGCGACGCGGCCTGCACCCAGAAGTCGATGCGGCCGAAGAACGCCGTCTGCGCGTCGCGATCGGTGAACACCTGCGCGACCAGCGCCTGCTGCTCGAGGTAGAGAAAGGTCGAGATCCAGGTGAGCAGGAACACGAACAGCGCGATCAGCGCCAGGTAGGGCGAGCGCAGCACCTGCGCGAACGCCGCGAAGGAGTGACCCCCCAGCTTCGCGTCGGGGTCCCCGTCCGGCGCGCGGGCCCGCCGCGCGGCGATCGAGCGCCTTTGCCAGCGCAGCACGCCGAGCATCAGCACGAGGGCGAGCGCGAGCAGCCCGGCCGAGACGAGCAACAGGTTGATCGTGCCCAGCGGCTCGGCTAGATCGGCGCCCAGGCGGGCTCCCGCGAGGCCGCCCAGGCTGATCCCGGCGGCGATGAACCCGAACAGTCGGCCGGCCTGCTCGCGGTCGAAGACGTCGGCCATCAGGCTCCAGAACACCGCGACGACGAACAGGTTGAAGACCGACAACCACACGAAGTACACACGCGCGATCCAGGTGTGATTCGCCTGTGCGTTGAACCACACGTAGAAGCCGAGGATGTTGAGCACGAAGAACAGATACACCCACGGCAGGAATGCCGAGCGCCGGTAGCGCGACGTGAGCCAGCCGTACACGGGCTGCACGGCCAGCATGACTATGAACGTGCCCCAGAACAGTGCGGGCAGCGTCGACACCCCCGAGGTGATGCCCATCGTCTCGCGGATCGGCCGCAGCACCGCATACGCCGAGAACATGCAGAAGACGCACGCAGCGGAGAGCAACACGCCGGCGAGCTCCTCGGGCCGCGCGTTGATCGCGGAGGCGAGCCAGCGCGGCCGGGCCGGTGACGGGCCTGCGGTCGTTTCGCTTTCAGGCGCGGACATCGACGAGCCTCCCGAGGTCGAGCGTCTGTCCCGATCGCGCCAGGTGCGCCGTGACACCGCGCCCGGCGAACGCGGCGCGCAGCGCGGTTGCGGCGCCAGTCTCGCCGTGTACCAGCCATACCGGCGGACGACCCGGCAGCGCCGCATGCCAGCGCAGCAGATCCTCCTGGTCGCCATGCGCCGAGAAGCCGCCGAGCGTGTGGATGCGCGCTGCAATGCGAATCGGAGTGCCGTGGATGCGGACGTAGGCGCCGCCGTCGACGATCGCACGTCCGAGCGTGCCTTCGGCCTGGTAGCCCGTGAAAACCACGTCGCACTCCGGCCGCGCGAGGTTGTGCTTGAGGTGGTGGACGATGCGCCCGCCGTTACACATGCCGCTGCCCGCGATGATGATCGCGCCATGCGCGATGCGGTTGATGGCCATGGATTCCTCGGGAGTGCGGACCAGCTTGAGATTCGGCAGCGGCGGGAAAGCGCCGGGCTGCAGCCGCAGCGTGCTCGCCTCCTCGTCGAAGTACTGGTGGTTGCGCCAGTAGATCTCCGACGCTTCGATCGCCATCGGACTGTCGAGAAAGATCTGCCACTCGCTCAGCCGCCACTCGTCGTAATGACGGCCGAGCTCGTAGAGCACGTCCTGGCTGCGACCCACCGCAAAGGCGGGTATCAGCACGTTGCCGCCGTCGCGGCCGGCGGCGCGCAGGATCCCGGCGAGCTCGCGCAGCGTATCCTCGCGCTCGCGGTGGCGGCGGTCGCCATAGGTACTCTCCATGATGGCCAGCTCCACCGGCAGTGACGGATCGGTCTGCGGATCACGCAGGATCGGCGAGTCATACTGTCCGATGTCGCCGCTGAACACGATGTGCCGCGCGACTCCGTCCTCGTCCAGGCGCAGCCATACGCTCGCCGATCCCATGATGTGGCCGGCGTCGCGGAACCGCAGCGCAACACCCGGCAGAACCGCGATCGCCTGGTCGTAGGAATGGACGCGGAACAGGTGCAGCGTGCGCTCCACGTCCTCGGGCATGTAGAGCGGCTCGACGCGCTCGCGGTCGTGCGCCAGCGCGCGCTGCCGGTTCTCGCGCTCGGCATCGCGCGCGGCAAGGTTGACGCTGTCGGCGAGCAGGATGCGCACCAGGTCGCGGCAGGGTCGGGTCGCGTATATGGGCCCGCGGAATCCGCGCCGATGGAGCAGCGGCAGTCGCCCGCAGTGATCGATGTGCGCGTGGCTCAGAACGACCGCGTCGACCTGCGCGGCATCGAGCGGGAAAGCCGCGCGGTTGCGCAGCTCCGGCTGCTCGCCGCCCTGAATCATTCCGCAGTCGAGCAGCAGCGTCGCCCCGCGGACGCGCAGGATGTGGCAGGAGCCGGTGACTTCGCCGGCCGCTCCGAAGAACTCGAGCTGCATCGGGAGCCTCCGCGGGAGGCCCCTTCTACCACAGCTGTCTAGGCGATGCGCTGGCCGGCCTGCTCGCCGTCTGTCCCGGCCTCGCGCTCACGCAGCAGCTTCGCGCAGGTCTTCACCACACGGGCGTCATAGCGACGCCCCGCCTCCGCCTGCAGCTCCTCGATGCACGCCGTGAGCGAGAGCGGCGCGCGCTGCGGGCGCTGCGACATCATCGCCTCCACGGCGTCGGCCACGGCGACGATCCGCGCCTCGAGCAGGACGTCCTCGCCGCGCAGACCGCGCGGATATCCGGAGCCGTCCAGGCGCTCGTGATGCTGACGGACGACCTCCGCCACCGGCCACGGAAACTCGATCCGTCGCAGCGTTTCGAAGCCGCACTCCGGGTGCGTCTTCACGAGCTCGAATTCGGCAGGCGAAAGCTGCGCCGGCTTCAGGAGGATCTCACGCGGGATCTGCAGCATGCCCACGTCGATCAGCTGGCCCATGACTTTGAGCCCGCGCACCGTGTGACCGGGGAGGCCCATGGCCGCGCCGATGCTGCCGGCCAGCTCCGCGACGCGGCGCGCGCGTCCCGTGCGGCAGCCGTCGTGTACCTCGGAGAGCGTGGCGAGCGAGTCGATCGCCCCGAGCATCACCCGCTCCATGTGGTCCATCGCGCTCACGATCTCGGCGTCGGAACGCCGCCGCCGCAGCACCTTCCACAGGCCCTCGCTGACGTTGAGCGCGTGGCGCTGGTCGTCTTCGTCGTAGGCCTCGGGCTTGTCTCCGAGCAGCACGACGCCGACCATGCGGCTGCCGTCGACGATCGGCACCGCGAGCTGCCGCGTGAGCGTGGCCGGCAGGCCGGCCTGGCGCAGAGCGCCCATGCTCTGCCGCCCTTCGCGCCGCACCGAGCGCTGCGATGCCGCGCACTCGGCGAGCGCCGACCCCTCGGGCAGCGTTCCCCGCCAGCGGGTCGGTATGGTCACCGTGTCGCCCGCGCTGCCTGCGGCGCGGCGCGAAGCGAGCTCGAACTGCGTGCCGTCGGACGCGGCGAGGAACATGCTGGCGAGTTCGCTGCCGGTGAGCTGCTGCAACAGCGTCAGCGCCGCGTCAAAGATCTCCGATTCGGTCAGCGAGTGCGCGCGTTGCGTCAGATCGAGAACTGCGACGAGCCGGCGCTGCTCGCACTCGGCACGCGCCAGGTTGCGGCGTCGGCTCGAGACATCGCGCACGGTCACGACCCGCCGATCGGGCAGCTCGGCGAGCGGCCGTATCGCGATCTCGACGTCGAACAGCGAGCCGTCGGCGCGGCGCCAGCGGGTCTCGCGCAGCACCAGGCCGTCGTCGGCGAGCGCGGCGCTGCGCATCGTGGCTTCGCCCTCCACGTGGTGCTCCAGCTGGGCGAGCGACGCGCGGTCCAAGTCCGCGTCCGCAAGGCCGCTGAGTGAGCGGAAGGCGGCATTCGCCCAGGTGATCGCTCCCTCGGGATCGACGAGGCAGCAGGCGGCGGCGGTGTGCTCGCCGACCGCGGCGCCCATCGCCGCAAGCTCGAGCGCGCCTTTCGCCGCGATCTCGCCGCTCACCTCGCGCGCGACCACGAGCCAGCACGGACGGCCCGCGTAAGAGACCGACTGCCGACGCAGCTCCAACCGCACCTGTTCGCCGTCGACGTGCGTCATCGCGGCCTCGGTCGGAGCCAGGCCGCCCGCGGTCGGGTCGAAGCCCGGCAGCAGCTCGCTCAAGTTCCGCTTGCGCAGCGCCGCAGGCGTCAAACCGAACAGCGCACCCGCCGAATCGCTGGCCGCGTGCAACACCTGCGTTTCCATGTCGCACAGCAGCGTCGGCAGCGGCTGCGCCGCGAGCAGACGCTCGGCATCATCGGCCGCGGCCTGGGCACGAGTGCGCGCCGCCTGTGCTTCCGCGAGCCGCGTCTCGAGCACACTCACCCGCGCGAGCTCGCCGCGCGACTCGTCGGCGACGCGGCGCGCCTTCGATTCCAGCTGCGCGAGGCCTCGCTGCGCTTCTTCGAGCTGCCGCTGCGCGGCTTCGCGCGCATCACGCGCGCCGTGCTCTGAGACGCGCAGCTGTTCGTTGGCCGACTCGAGCTCGGCGATCCGCCGTTCGAGTTCCTGCACGCGCCTGCGGTCCCTCTCGCTCTTCTCGAGCAGTTCGGGCACGAGCACGGGCACACGCACCGTGCCGGAGCCGGGCTGCTGATCGTCGACGAGATTGATCAGATCCTCGATGCGGCTGCCGCGCGGCATGAAGCGCTCGGCGCCCACTTCGGCGGCGAATACCTCGTACTTCGGTCCCTCGACGCGGAAGGAGTGCAGCACGACCGGGATCCGCTGCAGCACGGGATCTTCCTTCAGCCGGCGGCAGAGCGCGAAGCCGTCGAGCCTGGGCAGCATGACGTCGCTCAGCACCACCTGCGGCGTCTCGCGCCGCGCGGCATCGAGCGCCTCGACGCCGGTGCGCGCGCGCAGCACGCGATGCCCGCGCGTGTTGAGCAGCGTCTCGACCGCGGCCAGATCCTGCTCCCGCTCGTAGGCCACCAGCACGGTCTTCATCGCGACAAATCCCCGCCTGGCCGTGGGCGGCCGCCGTCGTGGTTTCCGGGCGCCATGCGCTTAGGTGCTCTTCTGCCTCAAGTATGCTCCGCGGGAGTGTCCGGCCAAAGGCCCGGGGCGGCACGCGATGCGCATCACAGTTTGGCGGCGGCAGCCTCACGCGTTGGCCGGAATATGACGTGCAAGCCCCTGATTTGCGCGCAGTTCGGAGCGCAGGTGCGGCGCCGGGACGCGGCTGGACGGTGTCCGAGCGCCCGGCTCCCGTTATCGTATGCGGCGTCGAATGCCGTGCGGCGATCCGCGGGCGCCGCCAGGAGATCCGGATGACGCAACATGACAGCTCCCCGGCGGCCTCGGCGATCGAGATCGGCCCGCATCCGAGCCTCGCGATCGCCGGATCAACGCAGCGGTTTCCCGTGCGGCGCATCTACTGCGTCGGACAGAACTATCGCGCCCACGCGCTCGAGATGGGCGCCGATCCCGACCGCGAGCCGCCGTTCTTCTTCATGAAACCGGCGGACGCGGTGCGCGCCGACGGCGCGACGGTCGCGTATCCGCCGGCGACCAGCGATCTGCACCACGAAGTGGAGCTCGTGGTGGCCATCGGGCGCGGCGGCAGCGACATCGCGCCCGCGACCGCGCTCGAGCACGTGTTCGGCTACGCGGTGGGCCTCGATCTCACACGGCGCGATCTGCAGAGCGCGGCGCGGCGCATCGGCCGTCCCTGGGAGACGAGTAAAGCGTTCGACGCATCGGCGCCCATCGGACCGCTGCGCCCCGCACGCGGACGTGCGCTGCCGTCCTCGAGCGCGATCCGGCTGCGCGTGCAGGGTGAGCTGCGCCAGGAGGCGACGCTTGCGCAGATGATCTGGCCGGTGCCGGAGATCATCGCGCAGCTCTCGACGCTGTTCGAGCTGTACCCCGGCGATCTGATATTCACCGGCACGCCGGCCGGCGTGGGCGCGCGCGATGTCGGCGACTCGCTCGAGGCGGCGATCGACGGGCTGCCCGGCCTCGCAGTGCGCATCGGCCCCCCGCGTTCGGCAACGACGCCGACGTGAGCCGCGCCCCGGCCCCCACCGCCCGATGAATGACTCGCTGCTGCTCGGCGCGGCCGCGCTCGCGACCGGGCTCACGGGCGGGCTCATCTCCGGTCTGTTCGGCGTCGGCGGCGGCATCGTGATCGTGCCGGTGCTCGACATGGCGCTCGGCATGCTGCACGTCGATCCCGCGGTACGCATGCAGATCGCGGTCGCCACATCGCTCGCTACCATCGTTCCGACCTCGATCTCCTCGGCGCGCGCGCATCACCGGCGCGGTGCGGTCGACCTCGCGCTCGCACGGCGCTGGACGCCCGCGCTGGTGGTGGGCGCAGCCGCGGGCAGCTGGCTCGCGAGCGGCGCGCTGGGGCCGGCGCTGCCGAGGAGCGGCGGCACGTTGGCGGCGGTCATGGGGATCATGTTGCTGGTGCCGGTCGAGAACAGGGTGCTGTCGCGCCCCTGTCCGACCGGCGCCTGGATACCGTGCGTGCCGCTCGCGATCGGCACGGTCTCGTGCATGATGGGGATCGGCGGCGGCACGCTCGCCGTGCCTGCCCAGACGCTGATGAGCCAGCCGGTGCATCGCGCCGTCGGCACGGCGAATCTGTTCGGGCTCGCGATCGCGCTCCCCGGCACGATCGGCTATCTGCTCGCGCGACCCGCCGTGCCTCTGCCCCCGGGCACGGTCGGCCTCGTGAGCCTCCCCGGTCTGCTCCTGATCGCGCCGGCGTCGGTGATCGCCGCACCCTGGGGGGCGCGCATCGCGCACAGCCTCGACCGTCGCCGGCTCGGCGCCGCGTTCGGCGGCTTCCTGCTGCTCGTGGCGCTGCGGATGTTGGGGCGCAACTTCTCCTGACGCAGCGGGCGCGGTGCGCTGACTCGCCGACGGGGTACCGCTGTAGCAGTATAGGCGTGCTGCCCCTCGTCACACCTCGCCGAGGTCACGTCCATGCCGCTTCGCACCCTGTTCGCCGCCGGCCTCGCGCTGCTGATCCTTGCATGCGCCGCGACCTGGACTGTAGACAAGTTCGAGGCGCCCGAGGCTCGCCTCGCCAGCCGGCGCACCTATGCGTGGACCGGCGGTGATTTCGGCACTCCGACCGAGATCGACGCGGCTCTTGCGGCGCGCGCCGATCGCGCCATACGCGCGGCGATCGAAGGCGAGCTCGCCCGCAAAGGCTATGTCCCGGTCGAAGACGCCGCCAGGGCCGATATGCACGTGAGCTACCAGGTGGCGGGCCAACGGCGCTTCGTCATCACCGACGATCGCCCGATCGGCGCGTCCGCGGCGACCGAGGCGATGACCCCGGGCGCCGAGCCGGAATTGCCGGCGTCGTCCAGGATGCCGCGCGAGCAGACGGTGCGGGAGGGCACGATCATCGTGTTCATCGACGATCCGGCGACCAAGCGGCTCATCTGGCGGGGCCTGATCAGTGCCGAAACCCGGGTCGCGACCACCGAGGGGGCAATCGAGCAGGCCTCCAGCATGGCGCGCGAGATCGCGCGCCAGATCCCCGCCCGCGATTGAAAATTGGCTCGGAGCCAATTTTCGGTCCGCTTGGGTTATTCGGGAAATTGGCTCCGAGCCAATTTTCAGCCGTAGTCCGGCGCGTTGCCGGGCTTCCACTTGATGTTGCAGCCGATGCTCGGCGCCTGCTGCGCATCGGGCGTGCGCCCGGCGAGCACGGCCGCGGTCGCGGCGCGCAGGTCGGCGCCCGTCACCGGCCGGCCGTTCCCGGGCCGGCTGTCGTCGAACTGGCCGCGATAGACGAGCCGCCGTTCGGCGTCGAACAGGTAGAGATCCGGCGTGCACGCCGCGCGGTACGCCTTGGCCACGGCCTGTGTCTCGTCGAGCAGATAGGGGAATTCGTAGCCCGCCTCGGCCGCCTCGGCACGCATCGCGTCGCGGCCGTCCTGCGGGTACGCGTTCACGTCGTTCGAATTTATCGCGACCACGGCCAGGCCCTGCGGCCGGAAATCACGCGCGTAGCTCGCGAACCCGGTGCGGATGTGCCGCACGAACGGGCAATGATTGCAGATGAATGCGATCAGCAGCGCAGGCTGTTCGTCGAAATCCTGGAGCGTATGCACGCGGCCCGTGAAGTCGGGCAAACGGAACGCAGGGGCGGACGTCCCGAGCGGCAGCATCGTCGATAGCGTGCGCGCCATGGCTTCAGCGACGCATGATCAGCAGGACGCCGACCACGAGCAGCACCACGCCGACCACGCGTGAGACGGTCACGGGCTGCTCCGGAAAGCCGATCGCGCCGTAATGATCGACGATGAGCGCAGCGACCATCTGCCCGACGAGCGTCAGCGCGAGAAAGGCGGCGGCGGTGAGCCGCGGCCCGAGCACGGTGGCGGCCGCGACATAGGTCGCACCGAGCATCCCGCCGAACCATGCCCAGACGGGGACGGCGGTGACCGCGCCTGGCACGACGCGCGAACCGGTGGCGATCGCGAAGGCCACCAGCGCGACGAGCCCCACTAGGAAATTGACGATCGTGGCGATGGCCGCCGAGCCGAGGACCTCGCGCACAGTGGCGTTCATCCCCACCTGGACCGTGAGACCCGCTCCGACGAGGATCGCGAACACGTGCGGCAGATAGCTCATCGGCGCCTCAGGCCGCAGCCGCGGCGGGCTGCTCGCGCCGTGCCCAGATCTGCGAGACGAGCGCGCCGATACCGGCGGAGAGCGCGAGCAGCCCGACCAGCGGCCCGGCGAAGGGAACGCGCCGCAGCAGCCACAGCAGGATCAGCGCGACAAGCAGCGCGAGCAGCCGCGCCCCGAGCCCCGCCGGCGGTGCGCCGCGTCGCGCGAGCTCGAGGAGTTTCTGGCCGAGGAACAGTGCAGCCGTCACCCAGCCGAGGAACAGCAGCAGCAGATAGACCGGCACCAGGAGCAGCGCAAGCGGAATACCAATGATAGTGATCAGCAGCACGACCGCCAGGAACGGCACGCAGACCACCACCGCGAGACCGACGCCCAGGCTCGCCCACGGGTCGCGACCGATGAAGGCGGCCGCCTGGGTGGAAAACGTCGGGAAGAGCGCGGTGAAGAGCACCGCGACGGTGAATACCCCGATGAACCACAGCAGCGAACCGACCCTCCTGCCCGCGTCGACCACCACCTGGGCGTCGTGGTCCAGGATGCGGCGGCCCGAGTACTCGTGGAACTCCACACCGCCGGCGATGCTGGCGCCCGGCGGTACGACAGGCGCCTTCGGGCCGCGGTACACGAGCTTGCCGTCGATGCGCGCGGTCGGGCCGATGTCGAGCTCGCCGGCGCGCACCACCGCATCGCCGCCGACCGTGCCGTTCAGCCGAACCTTGCCGCCAGTGGCCTGCAGATAGCTGCCCACCGAGCCGTCGAAATCCACCCGCCCGCCGCTCAAGGACGCGCCACCCTCGATCACGGTCGCCGGCCCGACCTCGAGCTCGCCACCCGCCACCCGTGCGTTGCCGGCGACGATCGCATCGACGCCGACCTCGCCGCCCGCGGCGTAGAGATCGTCACCCACGCGGCCGCCCACAGAAACCTCGCCGCCGGCCACGACGAGGTCACCGTGCACTTCGCTCGCAATGTCCACTTGACCGCCGGCGAGGATCGCATCGCCTTCCACGGGCTCGGTGAGGTTGACCATGCCGCCTGCGCTGAAACGGTCGGAGCCAAACCGTCCGGAGACCGACTCCGAGTCCTGAAAATCGCAGCCCGCGAACCCCACCGCCGCGGTCGCGAGCAGCGTCACCAGGGCGATTCTTCTCATTAGGCGACTCCTGCTTTCCGGGGTTGCGTCCTGCCGCGGTGCGCAGCGCACCCGCGGACCGCTGCTGGCAGGTGCGGGCGCAGTTTACGTCAACCTGCCGAGGCGGGGAGTCGTCCGGCTGCGTCCTGCCGCCCTTTCCGGCACGATACGTCGACTGCGCGCGTCCACCCACGGGTGCGCCTCCGTGCCTGGCAGCGCGAGACGGGCCTCGCGATGGGCTTCCGGGGCTTCGTCGACGGGGGTTTCGTCGCCATCCAGGACGATCCGACCTACGATGCCCTGCGCGACGACTCGCGTTTCCAGACGCAGATCGAGCGAATCCGCGACGATCTCGCGCGCCAGCGGATAGCGGCCGAGGCCTGGCGCAAGGCGCCGCCCGCCGGGTAGCCCGTCGTCCCGCAGGCCGCCCAGCGGGGGATGGCCGCGGCCGGGACCGTGCGGTAGATTGCGCGCCCGCCCGCGGGCGGGCCCCGATTCACCCAGCCGATCGGAGGCGTTTAGCCGGAGTCGGACGCGATGGGACGCATCTTCGAAGTCAGGAAGCACGCGATGTTCGCGCGCTGGAACCGCATGGCGAAGCAGTTCGCGCGGATCGGCAAGGACATCACGATCGCGGTCAGGAACGGCGGCCCGGACCCGGCCTCGAACCCGGCGCTGCGCCGCGTCATCCAGAACGCGCGCGCGGTCAACATGCCGAAGGACAGGATCGAAGCGGCGATCCGCCGCGCCTCGGGCCGCGACGCGACGAACTTCGAGGAGATCCTCTACGAGGGCTACGCGCCGCACGGCGTCGCGATGCTTGTCGAGACTGCAACCGACAACCCGACACGGACGGTGGCCTCGGTGCGCAACCTCTTCAACAAGCACGGTGGCAATCTCGCCACCGCCGGCAGTGTGGCGTTCCAGTTCAAACGCATGGGCGTCTTCCGCCTGAATCCCGAAGGCGTCGACGCAGACGATCTCGAGCTGTACCTGATCGATCACGGTCTGGAGGAGATGGGCGAGAGCACGAGCGAGAAGGGCGAGCCGCAGCTCGTCGCGCGCTGCGCCTTCGAGGACTTCGGCCAGATGCAGAAGGCGCTCGAGGACCGAGGCATCACGCCCGTGTCGGCCGAGCAGGAATACGTGTGCCTGACGCCGACGGAGCTACCCGAGGCCGAGGCCAACGAGGTCCTCGAGCTGATCGACAAGCTCGAGCAGGACGAGGACGTGCAGAAGGTCTACCACACCCTCGCCTGAAAAATTGGCTCCGAGCCATTTATCGTCATGGACGCCGCCCGGGATCTCTTTTCGTACCGCAAGCACTGGGCGCATCGCCTCGGGCCCGCGCCCTTCCTGCCGATGTCGCGCGCGGAGATGGACGAGCTCGGCTGGGACGCCTGCGACGTGATCCTCGTTACCGGCGACGCGTACGTCGATCACCCGAGCTTCGGCATGGCGATCGTCGGGCGCCTCCTCGAGTCGCAGGGATTCCGTGTCGGGATCATCGCCCAGCCCGACTGGCATTCGACCCGCGATTTCATGGGGCTCGGCCCGCCGACGCTCTTCTTCGGCGTCACCGGCGGCAACATGGATTCCATGGTGAACCGCTACACCGCGGATCGCCGCATGCGCAGCGACGACGCCTATACCCCGCACGGCGTCGCCGGAGCCCGGCCCGACCGGTGCGTACTCGTTTACGCGCAGCGCGTGCGTGAGGCGTACGGCGACACGCCGCTCGTCGTCGGGGGCATCGAGGCGTCGCTGCGGCGTATCGCGCACTTCGATTACTGGTCGGAGAAGGTGCGCCGCTCGCTGCTGCTGGACGCCAAGGCGGATCTGCTCGTCTACGGCAATGCCGAACGACAGATCTGCGAGATCGCGCACCGCCTCGCCGCGGGCCAGTCGGTCCGCGCCATCCAGGACCTGCGCGGCACAGCGTTCGTGCGCCGCGGCTCGCCTCCGGGGTGGGTCGAGATCGACTCGACGACAGTCGACACGCCGGGACGGATCGATCCGCCCGCAGACCCGTACGCGATGGAAAAGGGGACACTCCCGATTTCGGACGCCGGCCGGCGGAAACCGCCGGGGCCGACGGAAATCGAGAATGTCCCCTTTTCCGTCGTGAAGTTCCACCGCAAGGTGCCGAACGCCGCCCGCTCACGAAGCGTCGTGCGCATGCCGTCCTACGAGCAGGTCGCGGCGGACCCGGTGCTCTACGCGCACGCGTCGCGGATCCTGCATACGGAGTCGAACCCGGGCAACGCGCGCGCCCTCGTGCAGCGGCACGGCGACGTCGACGTCTGGCTCAATCCGCCACCCATCCCGCTCACGACCAAGGAGATGGACGCGGTCTACGAGTTGCCCTACCGCCGCGCGCCGCATCCGAGGTACGGCGACGCGAAGATTCCCGCCTACGAGATGATCCGATTCTCGGTCGCGATCCAGCGCGGCTGCTTCGGCGGCTGCACGTTCTGCTCGATCACCGAGCACGAGGGCCGCATCATCCAGAGCAGATCCGAGGACTCGGTGATCCGCGAGATCGAAACGGTGCGCGACACCGTTCCCGGCTTCACCGGCGTGATCTCGGATCTCGGCGGGCCGACGGCGAACATGTATCGGCTCGCCTGCAAGTCGCGCGAGATCGAGAGCGCCTGCCGCCGGCCGTCCTGCGTCTACCCCGGCATCTGCCCGAACCTGGACACCGACCATGCGCCGCTCATCAGGCTGTACCGCCGTGCGCGTGCCGTGCCGGGCATCCGCAAGGTGCTGATCGCCTCCGGCGTGCGTTACGACCTCGCAACCGAGTCACCGGAGTACGTCAAGGAGCTCGCACAGCATCACGTCGGCGGGTATCTCAAGATCGCGCCCGAGGCGATTTCCGAAGGGCCGCTGTCGAAGATGATGAAGCCCGGCGTCGGCACCTACGACCGCTTCAAGGCGCTGTTCGACAGGTTCTCGCAGGAGGCGGACAAGGAGCAGTATCTGATCCCGTATTTCATCGCGGCGCACCCGGGCACGACGAATCAGGACATGCTCGAGCTCGCGCTCTGGCTGAAGCGCAACGGCTTCCGCGCCGATCAGGTGCAGGCCTTCCTGCCCTCGCCGATGGCGACCGCAACCGCGATGTACCACTCCGGAAAGAATCCGCTGCACAAGGTGACCCACGAATCGGAGGAGGTCGTGATCCCGAAGGGGTTGCGCGTGAGGCGGCTGCACAAGGCCTTCCTGCGCTATCACGACCCGAACAACTGGCCGCTGCTGCGCGAGGCCCTGCGCCGGATGGGCCGCGCCGATCTGATCGGCAATGGCAAGCGGCACCTGGTGCCGGCGTGGCAGCCGATCGGCACGGGGCGGGGACATGAAGGCAAGCGCAAGCCAGGCGACAACGCAACGCCCTTCCGCACCCAGCACACCGGGCTGCCGGAGGCGCCGCGACGGGGTCCACGACCGGGATCCGTTCCGCGTCGCCGCGGGCGAAGATAGTCCGAAAACGCGCCCCTTTTGACGTAATCCCCCGGCGATCGTGACCGCCGTCACAGCTTCCTGCGCCGCAGGAGGACTCAACCGGTTTGCGCCGTTAGCGTTGTTACTCGTTCGAGTGGACCCGGTGCCGGGCTGGCACGCCGAGGAGACGTCGATGAACATTCGCACCGCGTTGCAGAAGCTTGCGTTATCGGCCGTGCTCATTGCGCCGGCCATCGCGCTGGCCGTTCCTCCGCCGTGGGCGCCGGCGCACGGCTGGCGCAGGAAGCACGATCCGTACTACGCCGGCTACAGCGGCCGCCGGTACGACTACGACTTCGGAATAAGCCGCGGCAGCTGCAATCGAGACGAAATCGGCGCGGTGCTCGGCGGCATCGCGGGCGGTGTGATCGGCTCCGAGGTCGGCAAGGGCGACAACCGCCCGGTTGCGATCGTCCTCGGGACGGTCGTGGGCGCTGTCATCGGCGCCGAGATCGGCCGTCGCATGGATGAGCGCGATCGCTCGTGCGTCGGTCACGCGCTCGAACTCGTGGCGGCAAATCAGACGGTCAGCTGGTTGAATCCGCAGACGCGCGTGGCCTATCAGCTGACGCCGCTCGGCACGAACCGGCGCCGCGACGATGGTTGCCGTGAGTTCGAACTCGTCGCGAAGGGGGCGTTTGGCCTGAGCGAAGGCCGCACCATGGCCTGTGTCGACGAGAGCGGCGTCTGGCGGCTGTCGGACGACGCCAAGCTGAGCAAGCGCTGACGCCGGGGTCGCGTGTCAGGACGGCTGAGCTCGTCCCGCACGCGACAGCGCGACTCGGGTCCGCAGTCCACGCTGACGTAGCGCGTCTGGCCGCAACGACTGCGCTTCGCGAATCCTCGCGACGCGCGGCCGTGCGATGTTCAGGCTGATTCGCTCTCGCGGCCCACAGCGGACCTGGGAACTGCGCCAGCTCGAGCCCGCATCCACCGAAGGCGCTTGCGTCGCCCCCGTCTTCGCGCGTTCAATAGCGGCCCGAGGAGGGATCGGTGATGAATGTTCGACCTGCGCCGCCGCTACGCGTCCTCGCATTGCCAGCGCTCGGTTGCACCCTCGCCCTCCTTGCCGGCTGCCAGACCGCGCCGCCCACGGCGGCGATCCCCCCACCGCCGGCACAGCTCCTCGAGGCCGGACGCTTCGCCCTGCCGGCCGGCTGCACCGTGAGTTCCGGTCGTACGTATCGCATGAGCTACACGGTCGGCACCGACGGACGCACGGGACGGCTGGGCGCAATAACGCCGCCGGACGCGCCGACCTGCCTGCAGGCGGCGCTGGAGGCGTGGGTCGGCTCGTTCCGCTACGCGCCGCTTGCGCAGCCCGAAGCGATCACGGCCGACTGGATGCTAGTGACTGCGTCGCGCGGCTCCTGACCGCGGGATGTCGAATTCGGTCGCCCGGCCCGCGACCGACGAGTCGATGGCCGAAGCGATTGCGTAGGCCTCGTCGCTGCGGCTCAGCCGATGGCGCGGATCTCCTGCGCCGTGAGCCGGATGCCCGCCGCCTCGACGTTCTGCTCGAGATGGTCGATCCGCGCCGTGCCCGGGATCGGAAGCATGACCGGCGAGCGCGCAAGCAGCCAGGCGATGGCGGCCTGGGAGACCGTGCCCCGGCGCTCACGCGCCAGCCGCGCGAGCGCGGCGGCCGGGCCGCTCGAGACGCCGCCGCCGTCGTCCTGCGCGAGCGGCCGCCACGGAATGAAGGCGAGCGCGTCGCGCTCGCATGCGGCGAGCACGGCGTCCGAGGTGCGGTCGGCGATGTTGTAGCGGTTCTGTACGGAAACGATCGTGGCAAGCCGCCGCGCGCGATCGAGCTCGCGGACTCGAACGTTCGACACGCCGATGTGGCGGATCTTGCCCTCCGACTGCAGCCGCACGAGCTCGCCGATCGAGTCCTCGAGCCGCACACGCGGATCGATCGTGTGCAGCTGATAGAGGTCGATTCGCTCGCGCCGTAGCCGGCGCAGGCTCGATTCGCACGCGGCGCGCAGGTGCTCGGGACGGCAGTCCGGATCCCAGCGTGCGCGCATCGGTCGCACGATCCCGCCCTTGGTCGCGATCACGAGGTCCGGCGGATACGGATGCAGGGCCTCGGCGATGAGCTGCTCGCTCGTGCCCGGACCGTAGGAGTCCGCCGTGTCGATGAAGTTCACACCGAGCTCCACGGCGCGGCGCAGCACCCGGCGTGCCTCTGCGGGGTCGCGCGGCGGACCCCAGATGTCCGCCCCGGTGATGCGCATTGCGCCGAATCCCAGCCGATGCACCGTGAGATCGCCGCCGATCGTGATCGTGCCGGCCGCTGCTGCGTTGGCCTCCATGGCTGCCTCCCGGGGGCTTCCCTACTACCTGCAGCTTAGGCGTTTGACTTAAGACTTGCTCCGTCCGTGACCGCCATCACGCCTCGAGCGTCCGTTCGCGACGCCGCCGCTCGCGGCCGCTAGCGTGTGGGTCCGGATCCGTGCACACGGAACCGAGGAGGAACGTATGAACGTCCCGACGACCACACGCAAGCTCCTGCTTGCGGCGGCGCTCGCGCTGCCCTGCGCGGCGACCGCAGTTCCGCCCGCGCATGCGCCTGCGCACGGCTGGCGGGCCAAGCACGACCCGACCTACGCAGGGTACAGCGGCCGCAACTGGCAGCGCGATTATGGCGTGCGACTCGGACGCTGCGACCGCGCCGAGATCGGCGCGGTGCTCGGCGGTGTGGCCGGTGGCGTGATCGGCGCCGAGGTCGCCGACGACGACGATCGGCTGGTCGCAGTGGTCGTGGGCACGGTGATCGGCGCGGCGATCGGCTCCGAGATCGGCCGCCGGATGGACCGCACCGACCGTTCCTGCGTCGGTCATGCGCTCGAGCTGGCAAGCTATGGCCAGACCGTCGCCTGGACCAACCCGACCACCAAGATCAACTATCAGATCACGCCGCTCTCGGATGGCAAGGTAAGCACTGACGGCTGCCGGCGCTTCCGGCTGGTGGCACACGGCAGTTTCGGCCTGAGCGAGGGCCGCACGATGGCCTGTCCGGATGCCGAGGCCGTGTGGCAGCTCGCGCCGGACGCGCGCCTGAGCCGACGCTGATCGCGCGAGGCCGCTCAAGGCGCCGCTGAGCCGGACCGGCGCAGCTCCCGGATCCGCTCCAGCAGCCCGAGTACTTCTGCGTCTCCGAACAACTCATCGAGCGTGGCGCTCAGCTTGCGCTGCCAGTTCGGGTGCTCGTCCCGCGTGCCGGGAACATTGACGGCCTCCTCCATCCCGAGCAGATCCTCGAGCTGCAGCGCGACCAGCGCCGCGGCGCTGGTGGCGAGATACAGCTGCGCGGCTGCCGCCATGGCGCGGCCGGCCGACGCGGCGGGTTCCGGCGGCCGGCCGGGGCGCCAGGCCCCCGCGGCCCGACCCCCCCCCCCCCCCCCCCCCGCCGGGGGGCGGCCCCCCCCCCCCCC